>DAIRFV010000131.1:0-15152 GCA_036794905.1 Pyrinomonadaceae bacterium
TCCGCCGAGCGCATGATCCCCACGCCGCCGCAACCGGAACAGTAGGGGGGAAGCAGGCGGTAGGCAGTTGGAAGACAAAAGCATCTTGAAAAAAATCGGAGGCGGCGAGTAGCGCTACTCGCCGCCTCCGATTTCGTTCGGGCCTTTTCCCTGTCTCAACTGCCGACTGCCATCTGCCTACGGCCTACCGCTCTTCAAAGGTCATACGACTCGGCCTGCATCTTACTCAGGGCGTCCTGGCTGCGGTGGACGATCTCGACGATTTCGGCGGGCGAGTCGGTGAGGTAGAGGAGATTTCGGTCGTTGGGCGCGATGTACTTGTTTTTGAGGATCGTGTTTTCGAGCCAGTCGAGCATGCCGGCCCAGAACTCGGAGCCGAAGAGGATGACGGGGAAGTTCTTGATCTTGCGCGTCTGGATGAGCGTGAGCGCCTCGAACAGCTCGTCGAGCGTGCCGAAGCCGCCGGGGAAGATGACGAAGGCGTTGCTGTACTTGACGAACATCGTCTTGCGCACGAAGAAGTATTTGAACTTGAGCGAGCGCGTCTGGTAGGGGTTGGGCGCCTGCTCGAACGGCAGCTCGATGTTGCAGCCGATGGAGGCGCCCGACGCCTCGAACGCGCCGCGGTTGGCGGCCTCCATGATGCCGGGGCCGCCGCCCGTGATGACCGGGTAGCCCGCGTTCGCCAGCAGCGCCGCCGTCTCCTGCGCGGCGGCGTAGTACGGGCTGTCCGCGGGAGTGCGCGCCGACCCGAAGATGGCCACGCCGCGCGTCACCGTCGCGAGGTCGTCGAACCCCTCCACGAACTCGCCCATGATGCGGAAGACGCGCCACGTGTCCGTCTGCGTGAACGCGTCCGCCTGCGGGCTTTTGAGCAGTTGTTCGTCCTGCGTCACCTGCCGCTCCTGGGCGGCTTCCTCGTCTATGTTCGTCGTCTCAGCCATGATGATTGAAGGGAGTGAGGGGTCAGAAGTCAGGAGTCAGAAGTTAAAGCGGTTTCTGCCTCTCATTCGGACCCCTGACTCTATGCCCCCTGACTCGTGATCTCAAAGTCCCATGATGTTGAAGCCGCAGTCCACGTGGAGGACTTCCCCCGTGATGCCGGAGGAGAGCGGGCTGAGGAGGAAGAGGGCGGCGTTGCCGACCTCTCGCGCCTCGACGTTGCGGCGCAGCGGCGCGCGCTCGGCGTGGTGGCGCAGCATCACGTTCAGGTTGCCGACGCCGCGCGCCGCGAGCGTGTTGATGGGGCCGGCGCTGACGGTGTTGACGCGGATGTTCTGCTTGCCGAGGTCGGCCGCCAGGTAGCGCGTGCTCGCTTCGAGCGCAGCCTTCGCCACGCCCATCACGTTGTAGTGGGCGACGACCTTCTCGGCGCCGTAGTAGGTCATCGAGACGATGCTCCCGCCCTCCGTCATCAACGGCGCCGCCGCCCGCGCCAGCTCCGCCAGCGAGTAGGCCGACACGTCCAGCGCCGTCAGAAACGCCTCGCGCGTGGTGGCGACGTACTCGCCTTCGAGCGCCTCGCGCGGGGCGAAGGCGAGGCTGTGGACGAGGAAGTCCAGACGCCCGAACTTCTCTTTAACGGTCGCGAAGGCCGACTCGACCTCCGCCGGGTGCGACACGTCGCACTGCACGAGCGGCGAGCCCGTGCCCGAGGTTAATTCTTCGACGTTCTCGCGCAGGCGCTCGTTCTGGTACGAGAAGGCGAGGTTCGCGCCCGCCTCCAGACAAGCCCGCGCCGTCGCCCAAGCGATGGAGCGCTTGTTGGCCACGCCGAAGATGATTCCGTTCTTGTTCTCAAGCAGCATCTGGAGAGACCTCTATAAAAGCCGTGAACGGTGAACCGTCAACCGTGACGAGAAAGAACAGTCTTTCTCTTGTCACGGTTGACGGTTCACCGTTCACGGCTGTTTGCGGTGTTCGTACTGCCCCTTCAGCTCCGCGGTGCGCGCTTTGGTGACGCGGGTCAGGCAGAAGGACTCGATCATGGGGCGCATGGTGCCGCCCGCGTACTGCGAAGACTCGAACGTGCAGTTCGAGTCGCGGTACTTGATCCACGCCAGCTCCGAAGCCTTGAGCAGCGCCTTCTCCTCCGCGTCGAGGATGGCGGCCAGGCGGTTGTAAGCCTTATTCAGCTCGGCGTCGGCCGCCTGGTACTCCCGGTGCGCGCACCCGCTCGCCTCGGCCTGCGAGCCGCGCTCCTCGCACGGCTGAATCTGCCGCTGCTTCCGCGTCTTCGCGCCCGCCGCGCCGGACAGGAGCACGGGCGCCAGCAGGGCGCAGAGGATGATTCGTCTCGTCTTCGTCTTCATCTTCAGTTCGTGCCGTGGAGTGTCTGGGTCTGCGTCTTCAACTCGTCGGCGCGCGCGAGCGTCAGGCGCGCCATGCAGCGCAGCTCGATGAGCGGCTGGATCGTCCCGTTCTCGTAGATCGAAGCCTCGGCCTCGCAGTTCGACTTCCTGTACCGGAGCCAGAGGCGCTCGGCCGCGCGGAACTTCACGCGCGAGCGCGGCTCAAGGTCGGAGTACAGCTCGTCCCGCGCGCGCTTCAGCTCGGCCGCGGCCTCTTTGAACTTCCTCCCGGCGCAGGCCATCAACTGCGAAGACCTCTGCGCGTCGGGGTGGCAGGGGTCTTCCGCGGTCTGCCCGCGCGAGCCCGGGCCGAACGGCGCGAGGAGGAGGATGACGGCGACCGTCGTTAAGAACGTCTTCATCCGTCACCGTCAGGCGGCCGCGCTCTGGGCCTCGCCGTTGATGAGGCGCGCGTACTCGCCGCTCTCGACCCAGCTCATGATTTCGGCGACGCGCCAGACGGGGAACGGGTGCGTCAGCCCGGCGTTGATGATGTCGGCCCAGAAGCGGTCGAGCGCCTTCTCGTCGTAGTTCTTCTGGAAGTCGCGCGCCTGCGCGAGGAACTCGTCGTAGTCGATCTTCGACGCGAACGTCCCGCCGCACAGCTTCATCATCGTCCGCCCGATCACGTCCGGGTCCTGCGTGACGAGCAGCGCCGCGCGGTCGCACGAAAGCTCTGCGCGCCGCGCCCACGCGAGCAGCGCCGAACGCATCGTCAGCGAGACGAGCTGCGTGACCAGCGCGGCGATGGGGGCGGCGGCGAGGGCGGCATTCGTGACCGCCTCGATGAGGCGGGCGGCCGTGATGTAGAGCACGTGCTCGGCGTGGATGTGGCCGACCTCGTGCGCGATGACGGCCAGCACCTCCTCGTCGTTCAGGCGCTCGATGAGCTGCGAGTGGAGGACGATGACGGGCTTCTTGACGCCGCCGGTGAAGGCGTTGACCATCGGGTTCTGCTGCACGAACATCTCGGGCATGTCCACGCCGAGCGTGGTGCAGGCGACCTGTAACTTGTAGTAGAGGTCGGGGCACTGCTTGGGCGTGACCTTGACGGCGCTCGCGGTGAAGATGACGCGGATGGCCGACTCGCCCGTCACCTCCAGAAGCTTCTTGAGCGCGGAGTCGATGCCGGGGATGTTCCGCAGGGCGGCGAGCGCGCGGCTGTCGAGCGGGTGGACGTAGGAATATTTGTCGAGGTCGGCGAACTTCTTGTGCGGCTCGTCCGAGAGCAGCAGGCGGCAGCGGCCGCACCGCGCCTGCCCGGCCTGGCCGCGCCTGTTGTTCAACTGTCCGCAGTAGCGGCAGCGAATGGTCTCGCCGCCCTCGCCCGTCGGTTCGAAATCAGCCATCTTTAATCCCCTTCAGAAAACAGAGATGACAGGCCCCGCGCGGGAAGACTCTCTTGCGTCGGAGGCCTGTTTGGGTGACGCAAGTATCAACGATTGCGCGCCGCGAGGGCAAGTGGGGAAGGGGTTAATGGGTGCTGGGTGCTGGGTGCTGGGGAAGAACATGCTTTTACCCAAAACCAAAACCCAGAACCTAACACCCAGCACCCAGCACCCCATCAGTGCCTGAAGTGTCTGACGCCCGTAAACACCATCGCGAGGTTGTGTTCGTCGGCGGCGGCGATGACCTCCGCGTCGCGGACGGAGCCGCCGGGCTGGATGACGGCGGTGATGCCGTGTTTGGCCGCCTCGTCGAGCCCGTCGCGGAAGGGGAAGAAGGCGTCGGAGGCGAGCACGGAGCCTTCGACGGGGAGTTGCGCGCGCATCGCGCCGATGCGGACGGAGTCAACGCGCGACATCTGGCCCGCGCCGACGCCCACGGTCTGGCCCGCGCGCGCGTAGACGATGGCGTTCGACTTCGTGTGCTTGCAGACCGTCCAGGCGAACATGAGGGCGTCGAACTCCTCGTCGGTCGGCTCGCGGCGCGTGACGACCTTGAGGTCTTCGCGTTTGAGCCGGTGCGCGTCGCGCGTCTGGACGAGCATGCCGCCGGTCACGCGTTTGAAGTCCAGACCCTCGGGCGGTCGCGCCTCGCCCGCGCGGAGGATGCGGAGGTTCTTCTTCGACTTGAGGACTTCGACGGCCGCGTCTTCGAAGTCGGGCGCGACGACGACCTCAGTGAAAATCTCGGTGAGGGCGCGGGCGGCCGGCTCGTCAACCGTCCGGTTGAAGGCGACGATGCCGCCGAAGGCCGAGACCGGGTCGGTGGCGAGCGCGCGCCGGTAAGCCTCTTCTACGCCTGCGGCGGTGCCGACGCCCGCAGGGTTCATGTGCTTGATGACGGCGCAGGCCGTCTCGTCGAAGTCGCAGACGAGCTGCCACGCCGCGTCTGCGTCCACGTAGTTGTTGAAGGACATCTCCTTCCCGCCGAGGACCTGGGCGTTGGCGATGCCCGTCTCCGATTCCGTCTTGAACAGCGCGGCCTTCTGGTGCGGGTTCTCGCCATAACGCAGGTCGGAGTGCTTGTCGAGGTGAAGGCTGACGTGCTCAGGGTAAGGGCCGCCCGCGGCGAGCCACTTCTCGGCCGCGTTTATTTTGACGAAGTCGGTGATGGTGAAGGCGCTGCTGAATTCGGCGTTCCCGCGGGCCTCGGGGGACAACGCCTCGGCGAGGTAATCGGCAATGGCGTTGTCATACGCGGATGTGTGCGTGAAGGCGCCGAGCGCGAGCCGCGAGCGCGTCCGGAGGGAGAGCGCGCCGCCGCTCTGCTTCAACTCCTCGAAAACGAACGGGTAGAGGTCGGGAGACGTGACGACGGCCACGTCGCGGAAGTTCTTGGCGGAGGAGCGCACCATCGCGGGGCCGCCGATGTCTATCTGCTCGACGGCCTCTGCGAGCGTGACGCCCTCGCGGGCGACGGTTCGCTCGAAGGGGTAGAGGTTGACGACGACCATGTCGATGGGGGCGATCTCGTGCTCCGCGAGCGCGCGCGCGTGCTCGGGGTTGTCGCGGACGGCGAGGATGCCGCCGTGGATGCGCGGGTGGAGCGTCTTGACGCGCCCGTCCAGCATCTCGGGGAAGCCGGTCACGTCCGACACGTCGCGCACGTCGAGCCCCGCCTCGCGCAGAGCCTTCGCCGTCCCGCCGGTGCTGAGCAGTTCGACGCCGAAGCCGCGCAGCGCGCGCGCGAACTCGACGAGCCCCGTCTTGTCCGAGACGCTCAACAGCGCCCGGCGGATGTGCCTGAGACCTTCGGTGTTCTGTTCGTTCATGATTCCGTGGAAGAAGATTCGGGTGTCAGAGCGGAAGGCAGATTGTAGAGCAACGGCGCGCGCCTGTCATGCGGGGGTCGTGTCAGCGCTTCAATTCATACGTCTCGCGCAACTGCCGGACGCGCAGCCTGCGTTCGCGCGGGGCGTTCAGGCGCACTTCGATGCGGTGTGTCCCGGGCTCCGGGCTCCCGGCGGCGGGGCGGTAGCCGAGGACGTACTGGCTCTGCAGGTCTTCGGCGATGGCGCGGAAGATGGGGCTCAGGTCGTGCTCGGCGCGCGGGGCGAGCGAAGAGCGCGCGTCGCCGACGACGAAGAATTGCCCGCCGGTCTTCTCGGCCAGGTCGCGGAAGCCTTTGGCGGGCCTGCGCGCGGCGAGCCGGCCGTCGAGCGGCGCGTAGAGCGGGAGGTGTATGACGTAGAAGGAGACGCCCGCGGCGTTCGCCTCCGCGATGACGGAGGCGGGCGGCGTCGTGCTCGCGGTGTCGAGGCCGTCGCTGACGAGGACGACGATGCGGCGCTCGGCGACGCGCCGGTCGGGGGCGCGGAAGGCACGGACGGCGTCGCGTGCGGCGTCGAAGATGGCCGTGCGGCGGTCGGGCAGCGCGGCGATCTGGAAGGCCCTGCGGGCGGCGCGCAGGTCGCGGGTGAAGCCCTGCGTCGGCTCCGCGCGCTCGCGGAATTGCATCACGGCCACGTCGGAGCGCGCGCCGAAGTGTGAGAAGAGGGCGAGAGCCGTCTCGCTCTGCGCGTTGACGATGTCGCGCGTGCTGCCCGAAGCGTCGAGGAGGAAGAGGAGTCCGACGTTCTCCGCTCCCGCCACGAGGAGACTCGTCTCGACAGGCCGGCCGTTGTCACGCACCTGAAAGTCTCGCTCCGAGAAGCCCTGGACGCGGCGATTCTTCCCGTCCGTGACGTAGAAGGGGACGAGTATCAGGTTGGTCTCGATCCTTTGAATGCTGTCGCCGTCGGGCTCTATCTCTTGATCCTGTGCGCGGGCTGCGGGCTGGGACAGAAGAGACTGTAGGGCGAAGGCCAGGAGGGCGAGCAGGACTGTGTGGCGTCGGCGGGGCGAGGCCAACCGCCGTGTGCGGGTCGGTCCGTGGGGCTTCATTCGGGCGTCTAGAACATGAAGCGCCCGAAGAGGAGGAGGCTGATAAGGAAGACGAGCATGATGATAATGATCTTAATTTCAGTCACAGCCAGTTCCTCCGAAGTTTGTGCGACCGCCTCTTGTTCAGGGCAGACATTCTATCGGCGTATCGAGCGGCGTGTCAACGTTCGAGCCCAGTATGCCGAACCGGCGAGGCTGTCATTTTCCTCTAAAAATACGCAAAAATACCGCCGCGGGTTCCCTCCGCCGAGTTGCCGGGCAAAGTCCGGGCCGAGTCGCTTCATCAAACCAGACCTAAGTGCTATAGTTCGCGCTAAAGACTCTTCCAAAAGGTAAAGTCTAAAGGGTTTGGGCGACAAGCTGAGCAGTCCGGGGTCGAAAATTGTGCGGTCGCGCGCGGCGGCGGGTCTGCTGCTGCTCGCGCTGACGGCGCACGCCTTCGTCGCCGGCACCACGCACTTTCACCGCGTCGCGCAGCCCGGCGCGCTCCCGGCGCACGCCGTCCGGAGCGGGGAAGAGCGCGGGCCGGACGCGCCGCTGGCGGGCGACGAGAAGCAGTGTCTTCTGTGCAGGCTCCAGCGTAACCTCGTCTCCGACCTACAGCACGCGACGGTCGTCCTCGCCCCGCCGCCCGCGTGGACGCCCGGCCACGAACACCTTCATCAAGTCGCCGCGCGCACCGGCTCCGCGCTGCTCCGGCAGGGGCGCGCACCTCCCTCAGTCCAGTCCTGATTTAAATCCGCATTCATAAATCAGTACGTCTGCGTTCGGGCGAGACCCGGACGCGGCCGGCTTCGCCGTCGGAATCGCGCGAAGAAGCAGGCTCGGGCTCCTTGCCGCAACGAACGCGGCCGCCGGGCCCGGCCTCTTCTCCGATTCACCCGACGGCGCGGGCCAGTTTTTTTGAGGGAGAAGCTCATGCGTTCTATTAGATTCATCATCGTTTCGATACTTACACTCTCGACGTTAGCCTCTCCCGCGGGCGCTCTGGCCGCGGGAGGGTTCACGGGCGGGCTCTTCGGTCAGGCGCCCGCGGGCGGCGGGACGATTCGCGGCCGGATAGTCCTGGCCGACGGCGGCACGCCGCTCCACAACGTCATCGTCAACCTCGTCCAGTTGAAGCGCTCGACCGAGACGGACGACGACGGCGCCTACGAGTTCAACAACGTCCCGGCGGGCACCTACACCATCCTCGCGCACATGGAGGGTTTCCCGGATCAGACGCAGCAGGTGCGCGTCAACGCGGGCGGGTCGGCGACGCTCGACTTCAACCTGCGCCTCGCGGGGCTCAGGGAGGACGTGACCGTCACGGCCACCGGCAGTGAACAGTCGGTCTTCGAGTCGTTCCAGTCCGTCAACACCGTGGACGCGCTCAGGCTCGCGCAGCGGAGTCACACCTCCATCGGCGAAGTGCTCGACAGGGAGCCGGGCGTGGCCAAGCGCGGCTTCGGCCCGGGCTCGGCGCGCCCCGTCGTGCGCGGCTTCGACGGCGACCGCGTCGGCGTGACGCAGGACGGCGTCTCGACCGGCTCGCTCGGCTCGCAGTCGGCCGACCACGCGGAGCCGGTGGACGTGCTCTCGCTCGAACGGCTCGAAGTCGTCAAAGGCCCTGCGACGCTGCTCTACGGCAGCAGCGCGACGGGCGGCGTCGTCAACGCCGTGACCGGGCACGACTACGCGCACGAGGGCTGGCGCGGCTACTTCACGGGCGTGGGCGGGACGGCGAACAACCAGGGCGGCGCGAGCGGCGGGGTCGAATACGGGACGGACAAATGGATGTTCTGGGGCACGGGGACGCTCCAGCGCACGGGCGACTACGACACGCCGCTCGGACGCATCGAGCAGTCGTTCACGCGCAACGGCAACGGCACGCTCGGCGTCGGCCGCTACGGCGAGAAGAAGTTCGTCAGCTTCACGTACAACTACGACCGGCGGCGCTACGGCATCCCCTTCGCCTCCTTCTTCGAGTCGGGCGGCGAGGAGACCGGCTCGGACGTTTCCATCAAGGCGCGGCGCCACGACTTCAAGTTCAACGGCGGCTGGCGCGACCTCGACGGCTTCGTCAACGGCTTCCGACTGACGCTCAGCTACAGCGACTACACACACAACGAGCTTGAGGGCGAGGAGGTCGGCACGCGCTTCAGCAACAAAAACTTCATGTTCCGCGGCGTCTTCGACCAGCGCAAGACCGGCCGCTTCACGGGGAGTTGGGGCTTCTCGGGCTTCCGCCGCGACTACGAGTCGGTCGGCGAAGAGGCGCTCGCGCCGCCGACGATTCAGAACAACCTCGCCGTCTTCGGCCTGCAGGAGATCGACTTCGAGCGCGTCAGGTTTCAGCTCGGCGGGCGCGTCGAGCACAACGGTTATAAGCCCGACGGCGCGCTCGAACGCTCCTTCACGGGTTTTTCGGGAGCGGCCGGCGTGCGCGTGGGGCTGTGGACGGACGGCGCCTTCGTCGCCAACTACACGCACACGTACCGCGCGCCCGCGCTCGAAGAGCTTTATAACAACGGGCCGCACCTCGGGAACCTGACCTTCGAGGTCGGCAACCCGCTGCTCCGGCGCGAGCGCAACGACGGGATAGACTTCTCGCTGCGTCACGACTCGAAGCGCGTGCGCGGCGTGGCGAACTTCTACTACTACAACATCAAAGACTTCGTCTTCCTCGCGCCGACCGGCGAGATCGAGGACAACCTGATCGAGGCCGTCTACGACCAGGCCGACAGCCGCTTCGCCGGCACCGAGCTGAGCTTCGACTTCGCGGCGCACGAGAACCTTTGGGTCAACCTCGGGTACGACTACGTCAGCGCGCAGTTGAAGGAGACGGGGACGCCCCTGCCGCGCATCCCGCCGATGCGCGCGCGCGTCGGTCTGGACTGGAGCTACAAGGGCTTCGACGTGCGGCCCGAGGTGGTCTTCGTCAAAGACCAGGAGCGCATCTTCCCGACCGAGACGCGGACGGCCGGCTACACGCTCTTCGACCTGTCGGCCTCCTACACAGTCGCGCGCCCGCACTACGCGCAGGTCTTCTCGGTCAACGCCTTCAACCTCGGCGACCGCCTCTACCGCAACCACCTCTCCTTCATCAAAGACCTCGCGCCCGAGGTCGGCCGCGGCATCCGCTTCAGCTACACCATCAGGTATTTCTGAGCGTGTAAGCAGAGCCATCTGGTCGGGGCCCGTTAAGAGTTGCTTAACGGGCCCCGACTTTGCTTTCGCCTCCGCCCATCGCTCTCGACGGGCTCGGTGTGCTTAAATGCAGACGCCGATGTTCAAGCGACAGACATTCAAACGGAGCAGGGAAGACGCGTCGAAGATTCACCTCATTCTCTTCAGCCTCGTCCTAATGTTGTTGTTGGCGTGTGAAGCGTCGGCGCAGGCGCAGGACGTGAAGATTAAGGTCGTGCCCGGGACTCCTGCGCGCGTTCGGGTCGAGGGGCGCAGGGCGGAGGCGGCGACCGCGTGGTCTATCCGCAATTTCTACGGGAGCGCGGCGGGCTTAGCGGAGCGCGTCGAGAACTTTCAACTGTTCGGCGAAGACGGCGCGGCGGTCTCCGTCAGGAAACTCGCGCCGGGAGAGTTCTCCGCCGCGGCCCCGGTCACGCGCTTCTCCTACGACTTCAAGCTCGACCCTCCGGCCTTCGTCTCCGACTCCTCGCACGTCTCCTGGCTGGCGGGCGACCGCGGCCTGCTCATGCTCGCCGACCTGCTCCCCGTGCCGCTCAAGGGCGCGAAGGTCGAACTATCAATCCCGGCCGACTGGAAAGTCTCGACGGCCGAGCCGCGCGGCGCCGCGGGCGTCTTCGAAGTGGCCGACGCGGAGCGCGCCGTCTTCGCCGTCGGACGAGACCTGAGGGAGCGGCGCGGGCGCGCGGGCTCTGTGACGTTCACGCTCGTGACGGCGGGCGATTGGGCTTTCACGGAAGAGGAGGCCGCCGAGTCTGCCGCCGACATTCTCAAACTCCATCAGGAGACGGCGGGCGTCCCTCCCGGCCGGAGCCCGTTGGTCTTGCTGCTGCCTCTGCCGCAGCCCGGGGCGGGCGCGAACCTCTGGAGCGCGGAGACGCGGGGCGCGACGGTCGTGCTCGTCTCGGGTCGTCTGCCTTCCAAACTCGCCGCCAAAGCACAGCTCGACGGCGCGCTGACGCACGAGCTGTTTCACCTCTGGGTGCCGAACGCGCTCGCGCTGGAGGGCGAGTACGACTGGTTCTACGAGGGCTTCACCAACTACCTTGCGCTGCGCGCAGGGATGAGGCGCGGGCAGTTGACCTTCCATGATTACCTGAACGCGCTGGGCAACGCCTACGACTCCTACCGGCGCGCCCGCGGTTCGCGCGAGGTGTCGCTGACCGAGGCTTCGCAGCGCCGCTTCGCGGGCGGCGGCGCGCTCGTCTATCACAAGGGGCTCCTCGTCGCCTTCCTCTACGACCTCACGCTCATGCGCCAGACGCGCGGCAGGAACTCGCTCGCGGATGTCTACCGCGAACTGTTTCGACGCCACGCGCGCGGCACCCCGCCCGCGGACGGCAACCGCGCCGTCGCCGAAGCCCTCGGCTCGGCGGGCGGCATGCGCGGCTTCGTCGAGCGTTACGTCGAGGGGGGCACGGAGTTGACGCTGCCGGCCCTCATCGAGCCCTTCGGTCTGAGGGTCCTGCCGGGCGGCGCGCGCACGCACGTCGGCGTCTCGGACGCGCCCGACTCGGGGCAGCGGGAATTACTCCGCAAGTTGGGTTACAATGAGCGCCCGGACGCGGAGTCGCGGAAGCTCCACGAGCGTTTGCGAAAGCGCGCGTCACAATGAATCCCCTGAAGCATTTCGACCCAGAATGAAGTCCATAAAGTTTGTTTCGACCCTCCTCCTGTTATTCGTCTCCTGTGCGTGCAGCACGCTCGCGGGCAAGGAGGAGGTGGGCGCCGTCATCGCGCGCAGGGCGCAGGTGAGAAGTTCGACCGCGGTGGTCGCCGCCGACCTCAAAGAGGTCGTGCGCGGCGACGAGCTGGACATCATGGACTCGTTCACCGTGCCCGACACGGGCGAGCGCTGGCTGCACGTGCGCACGCGCGACGCCGAGCCCGTCGAGGGCTGGATCGAAGCGCGCAACGTCATCTCCCACGACATGATCGAGCGCTCGCGGCGGCTCGCGCGCGAGGACGGCGACATCCCCCCGCAGGCGTCGGGGCAACTCCGCGCCAGCACCAACATCCGCTTCTCGCCCGACCGCAACGGTAACGACAACATCCTCATGAAGCTCGAAAGCGGCTCGCGCTTCGACATCATGGGCTGGAAGCGCGTGCCGCGCCCGAAGTCTCTGGAGACGACCGAGAGCGACGACGTGCCGAAGGCCGGCTCCGCCGACCCCGGCGCCGCCGCGCGCCGCCGCGGGCGGGAGGAGAAGAAAGAGCCCGAGGACGTTGACGAAATCTGGTACAAGGTGCGGCTCCCGCCCTCGGTCTCGCCCGCGCCGGCCGGCTGGGTCTTCGGCAAGCAGGTCGAGCTGACCGTCCCGAGCGACATCATCTTCTACCGGACGGGGCGCGAGTTCGTCGCCTGGCAGAGGCTCGACGGCGAAGACTCCGCGGCGCAGCAGTCGGGCGCGAAGGACAATGACGGCGCGAAAGAGGCGCGCCCCGGCAGTTGGGTCATCCTTGAGAAGAGCAGCGTCAACAACCCCGCGGGCACGGACACGTCCGACTTCGACCGCATCTACGTCCTCGGCTACGACAAGGACAGGCAGGAGCACTACACGGCCTACCGCAGCCCGGACATCAACGGGTTCCTGCCCCTGCGCGTCGAGGGGCGCGGCGACGCGAAGACCTTCACGGTTCGCGCGCAGGGCGACGGCGAGCCGCAAGACGTTAAGTTCAAAACCTACACGAACGAGCGCGGGCTGTTGAAAGTCGAAGCGATGGGCGAAATACCCAAGGCCAACAAGCCCAAGTAAGCCGGCAAATGAACCCACCTGCACAGCTCTCGGGCTGAGGAGCCGTCTACGCAGGCAGCCCGAACTGTCTTACCTGATCTTCCCAACAGGAGACTCTTTATGGCCGCGAAGTTCGACTACTCAAGCATCGAAGGCGTTCAAGGCAACGCCAACGTCACCCCCGCGTTCATCGACGCCGTCGAGAAGGTGGCGGAGCGTTTGGGCACGCAGCCCGAATACCTGCTCGCCGCGATGAGCTTCGAGACCGGCGGGCGCTTCGACCCCTCCATCCAAAACGGCATCGGCGCGACCGGCCTGATTCAATTTCTGAGGAGTACCGCCCAGAACCTCGGCACGACGACCGACAAGCTGGCGAAGATGTCCGCGGTCGCCCAGCTCGCATTCGTCGAGAAGTACTTCCAGCCCTTCACCGGAAAGCTCGGCACGCTCGAAGCCGTCTACACCTCGATCCTCGCCGGCTCGCCGAAGAAGCCCGACGCGGTTCTCTTCAAGGCCGGGACGCCCGCCTACAAACTCAACCCGCTCGACTGGAACGACGACGGCATCATCACCGCCCGCGAGGCGACAACCATCGTCGCGGCGCGCATGTTCGGAGGCGTGAAGGCCATCCAGCAGAGACTGCTTGAGCTAGGGGTCGTCCCGGCGGCCAACAAAATCGGTTTCGTGGACGGCAGGTGGGGCGGCAACACCACGAAGGCCATCGCCGCCTTCCAGAAGAAGAACGGCCTCGAAGAGACCGGCCTGATGGACGAAGAGACCGGCCTGGCCCTCTTCGCCTCAACACCGGCCGCCACCCCCACGCCCGCCACCGCCACGACCTTGCCCATCACGGCGGAAGGCGTCCCCGTCAGCATCGCACTTGAGAAGGGGACTCTGAGCGAGGCCGTCGGGCTTGTGCAGGACGCGCTCGTGGGACTCGGGTACATGACCCTCGACCAGATAGGGAACTTCCACGGCACCTTTGGCCCCAAAACCGAGGCGGCCGTCAGCGCTTTCCAGCAGCACCTCGGGTTGACGACGACGGGCAAGTTCGGGGACGTGGAGGGGAAGGCGCTCGAAGATATTCAAAGCGGCGTCGGCAAGGGGAACACAAATACGCAGCTCGTCAAGGCGATCCAAACCCGTCTGGTCGAGCTGACCCTGTTGACGCAGAAGCAGGTCAACACCGGCTTCGGCACCTTCGGCGGACAGACGGAGGCCGCGGTCAAGCAATTCCAGACCGACAATAAACTGTCCGCGAGCGGCGTCGTCGAGGCGAAGACTTTCCGCGCCCTCTTCAATCAGATCGCGACCAGCACGCCGACCAGTTCGTCCGGCGTCTTCACCGCGCACGACGGCGATCATTTTACGGTGGCGAGCGGAATCCTCATGACCGCAGGTCTACAGGAGAAGGTCGCCAATCTCGCGAATCATTACTTCGCGATTGCAGGCAAGGGCCTCATCGTCACGAGCGGTTACCGCCCGCCCGACCGTCAGTCCAAGGCAATGTTCGACAAGATAGTCACCGAAGGCGAGACCAGCGTCAGGAATCTCTATAAGAATAAGACCTTAATTGACGAAATCCTGAACGTCTACCGGTCGAACAAGGGTAAACCCACGGTCGCCGTGGCTGAGATACAGAAGACCATCGAAGGTCAGATGAAGCGCGGGAAGTTCATCTCAAACCACCTCCTCAGCAACGCGATTGACGTCAGGAAGGCGACGACGAATCTGGCGTCGTTAAGGACGGCCGTCGCACAGGTCGGCGGGCGGGTCGTCGTGGAGGGCAATCACTACCACATCGAACTGCACTGAAGGGGGTTGCGGTCGGCAGCCTGCGCCCGGTCGAATTACCGGCGTTTTTCGTGCCGATTTTCGAGGACGTTAGGCTGCTCACTGCCCCGCGTGCCGTGCCTGAAAAATTTTTGCGCGGCCGGTTGACAAACGGAATGAAATATCTATAATGCTCACTTGCCTTGAGACAAGGCGGTTGACATACAGGTCATAAAGAGCGCGTTTGACGAGCCGCTTCTCTTTCAGGACTGTTGAAAGAGAGCGGCTGTTTCATCGGTTGAAATAAGCCGACACTCCTGCTCATAACCTTAAAAGCGTAGGCAACTGCGTCGTGACTGGCGCATCAAACCTCTTCGCCTTTGAGAATTGAGCTTGCGTGAGACGCTGCGGCCGGGCCGATAAAGTCTGTGCTGTAATCGCAATTGAAAAAGTTGCGAAGCTCGCTTGACAAGGTTCGTGACTTACGGTAAAGTCACCGTTTCCTTGAGACGACAAAACGTCGACTAAAGGCAACCGGAACGAAGCCTGAGCATCTAAGTCAGGCTTCGGTTGATGAAGAAGAAGCGATCTTTGAAAACTAGATAGAGCGTGTCCCAAGAAATGACCTTTGAGAGCGACGCAGAGCGATAAAGCTCGCGTACAAAACTCGAAAGAGTCATTATTGGATACATTAACCAGTATCGATAATGTTGCCAGATAAACAAACGAGAGTTTGATCCTGGCTCAGAATCAACGCTGGCGGCGTGCCTCAGACATGC
>DAIRFV010000132.1:0-15140 GCA_036794905.1 Pyrinomonadaceae bacterium
ACCCACCCGCTACCGCGGGCGGTTCTGACCTGTTTGCTCGGCAGAGTCGAGTGCCTCAAGGAACTCGGACAAATCGGGCGGGAGCGGGGCGGTGAAGCCGAGCCATTCGCCGGTCGCGGGGTGGTGGAAGCCGAGCCGCTCGGCGTGGAGGAACTGGCGGCCGAGGGCCGCGACGCGCGCGCGCAGGGAGGGGTCGGGGAGCGTCTTGTCGCGCCCGCCGCCGTAGGTCTCGTCGCCGACGACCGGGTGCTTGAGCCACGCGAGGTGGACGCGTATCTGGTGCGTGCGGCCGGTCTTGATCTGCACGTCGAGGAGCGTGAAGCGCGTGTAGCGCCGACGGACGCGCCAGAGCGAGAGCGCCGCGCGCCCGCCGCGCACGGCGGCCATGCGCGTGCGGTTGTGCGGGTCGCGCCCGACGGGCAGCTCGACTTTGCCCCGCTCCTCTTTCGTCACGCCGTGCACGAGCGCGACGTAGGACTTGAAGACCGTCCGCTCGCGGAACTGCTCGGACAGACTCTCGTGCGCCCGCGCGGTCTTCGCGACGACGATGACGCCCGACGTGTCGCGGTCCAGGCGGTGGACGATTCCGGGTCTGAGCGAGCCGCCCCCGGAGAGCTGTTTGAAGTGGAAGGCCAGTGCGTTGGCGAGCGTGCCCGAGGGCACCCCGGCCGCCGGGTGGACGACGAGCCCGGCGGGCTTGTTGACGACGACGACCTCCTCGTCCTCGTGGAGGATGTCGAGCGGGATGTCTTCGGGCTCGACCTCGGACGGCGGCGGCGCGGGCAGCTCGACCTCGACGTGCTCGCCGCCCTTCAGCTTGTGCGAGGGCTTCGCCGCGCGCCCGCCGACGAGCACTTCGCCGTCCTCGATGGCGCGCTTCAGCGTCGAGCGGCTCACGCCCTCGACGCGCGCCGCGAGGAAGGCGTCGAGCCGCGCGCCCGCCTCCTCGGCCGACACGTCGAACGCGAACGTCGCGGCCTCCGGCTCGGGCTGAACGTCCGGCGCGTCACCTTCCGGCTTCAAGGGTTCGTCGCTCATGTGCTGGCCGCGCCCGCGGCGGGGGTCGCGGCGCCGGCGCGACGCCAACGCAGCAAGAGGAAGACCAACCCCCCGGCGGCGACGAGGAGGCTGATGAGCTGCGAGGTCGAGAGGCCGGTCAGCGTCGTCAGACCGAGGATGTCGCCGCGCGGGTCGTCGCGGAAGAACTCGATGGTGAAGCGCGTCAGGCCGTAGAGCACGGCGTAGGCGCCGATGACCTGGCCGTCGAAGCGCTTGCGCCGGTGCAGCCAGTAGAGGAAGAGGAAGATGAGGAGCGCGGCGAAGGACTCGTAGAGCTGCGTCGGGTGGAGGTGGACGCCGGTGGGGACGCCCGTGATGCGGTGCGCCAGCTCGCCGAACTCGACGCCCCACGGCACGCCGGTCGGCCGGCCCCAGCAGCACCCCGCCGCGAAGCAGCCCTCGCGGCCGATGGCCTGCCCCAGCGCCACGCCCGGCGCGAACGCGTCCGTCACCTTCCAGAACGAGAGCCGGTAACGCCGGATCAGCAACACCCCCGTCAGAAGCCCGCCGAGGAAGCCGCCGTACCAGACGCCGCCCGAGCGCAGGAAGTCCACCGAGAGCAGGTTGCGCCAGTCGGCACCGTACTCCGGCTCGGCCAACATCAGCAGGAGCTTCGAGCCGACGAGCCCGCCCAGGAGCATCCACAGCCCCAGGTCGAACACGCGCTCGCGCGGCAGCCCGTCGCGCCCGCCGAGGCGCGACGACACGAACAGCGCCGCCATGAACGCCAGCGCCAGCAGCACGCCGTACGTGTTCACCGGAAAGTCGCCGATGCGGAAAAGCTCAGGGTACATATAGCTGTTGGCCGTTAGCTGTTAGCTGTTGGCTGCTGCCTGTTGACTATCCGTCTCCAACTTTCGAGTACGCCCGTTAAAGCTAAAAGCCAACAGCTAATAGCCAACAGCTCTTCAGCGCCAGTCGGGCGGCTCGCGCGGCGGCACGTACGGGCGTTCGATGTCGCGCGCCGCTTGAGGCGGCAGCCCGTACGTCTCCAACCCGGGGCCGAGCTTGCGCCGCAGCAGCTCGCGCAGTTCCGTCTCCTGCCGCCGGTCGCGAAAGACGCGTTTCGGGAGCAGCGAGAACATGTCCCTGCCGTAGACGAGGAAGAAGTGTTCGGGCGTCTCCAACGCCTTCGTGTAGAAGCCCCACTCCAGCCGCGACACCATGTCCCTTGAGCGGAAGAGGATGCCGTCGTCCGCCAGCGTCAGCTCGTGCGGCTCGCGGAACCTGGGGTTGCTCCGGAAGTACGAGCGCGGCAGCGTCGAGTACACGTACCAGTAGCGCGCCAGCACGATGAGCCCGGAGAACAGCACCGCGGTCGTCACGTAGAAGTCGTCGGCCAGCCATGCGATGAACAGCGCGAAGGCGAAGAACCCGAGGCTCAGGTAGCGCCGGAACATCGTCTCCGACTCGCGCGAGAAGAAGAAGCGCGCGGCCGAGACGTACTCGTCCTCCGTGTACGTGAAGGAGAGTCGCACCGGCTCTTGAGGCTCGCCGCCGCCCATATGTTCAGTTCCCCGCCCGCCCGCCTTCCGCGGTCGTGCCGCCGTCGAGCGCCGCGCCCGCCTCCCTCTCCTTCGCCTCGCGCGCCTCGCGCCGCCCTTCGAGTATCAGGTCTAACGCCAGCAGCGCCGCGCCCGTGCAGATGGCCGCGTCGGCGACGTTGAAGGTCGGCCACTGGTACGAGCCGATGAAGACGTCGATGAAGTCCACGACGTGGCCGAGCCGTACGCGGTCGGTCAGGTTGCCGGCCACGCCCGCGAGCAGCAGCGCCAGCGCGCCGAGCAGACGGTCGTCCGTCCGCCGCGTGCGGAAGAAGTAGAGGAGCAGCCCCACGACCGCCAGCCCCGCCAGCCCCGCCAGCATCCAGCGCCCGAAATCCCCGCCCCCCTGCAACTGCCCGAAGGCGATGCCTGGGTTCTCCGCGTAGGAGAAGTGGAGCAGCCCTTCGTAGACGCGCACGACCTCGCCCGTCTTCAGGCGGCGCACGGCCCAAGCCTTCGACGCCTGGTCGCACATGTAGACGGCGGCCGCGGCGAAGAGGTAGGCCGCGCGCCAGCGGAAGAAGCCCTGCCCGCGCCCCATCACGCCGCGCCCCCCTCGGCCTCGATCTCGGCCAGCGCCTCGACGCAGCGCTCGCACGCCGTCGGGTAGCGCGTGAACTCGCCGACGAGCTTCGAGTAGTTCCAGCAGCGCTCGCACTTCCGACCCGCCGCGCGCTCGACCGTCACGCGGAGGTCCTCGCCCGCCTCCTCTTCGAGAAGGGTGAGCGAGACCTGCGAGACGATGAAGAGGTAGCGCAGCTCTTCGCGGTAACTCTCCAACAGCTCGTAGGTCGGGCGCCTCGCTTCGAGCCGGACGTGCGCTTCGAGCCCGCTCCCGATGAGCTTCGCCGTGCGCGCCTCTTCGAGCCCGCGCAGCACCACGTCGCGCACCTCGAAGAGCCGCGACCAGCGTTCGAGCAGACCCGCCTCACGCGCCGCGCTCAAAACCACGGGGAACTCCGCCACGTGGACTGACGGCGGGACGGCGGCACTCTCATCCGCCCCGTCCGCCGCGGCCTCGCCGCCCGCCCCTTCGGGCGGCGGCGCACCGACGGCGGCGGCGGCGCGCGCCTTCACCTCCGGCAGGTTCTCCCAAATCTCGTCGGCCGTGAACGACAGCACCGGCGCGAGCAGGCGCGCCAGCGCGTCGGCGATGTAGTTGAGCGCCGTCTGCGCCGAGCGCCGCGGCGCGGCCTTCGGCGCGGCCGTGTAGAGCCTGTCCTTGATGATGTCGAAGTAGCGCGCCGAGAGCGTCACCGTGCAGAACGCGTCGATGAGGCGGTAGACGGCGTGGAAGTCGTAAGCCTGATAAGCCTCCAGCGCGCGCTCGACCAGACGATCCAGCTCCGCGAGCGCCCAGCGGTCTATCTCGTGCAGCGCGCCCAGGGCCACGCCGTCGCGCGCGGGGTCGAAGCCGTCGAGGTTGCCGAGGGCGAAGCGCGCCGTGTTGCGAATCTTGCGGTACGCGTCGGCGACGCGGCTCAGAATCTCGGGCGAGCAGCGCATGTCCTCGCGGTAGTCGGAGGAGGTGACCCACAGCCGCAGGATGTCGGCGCCCGAGTCCTTGACGAAGACCTCGGGCGCGATGGCGTTGCCGGCGGACTTGTGCATCGCGTGCCCCTGCGCGTCGAGCGTCCACCCGTGCGTGACGACCGCCCGGTACGGCGCCGCGTCGTGCGCGGCGAGGCCCACCATCAGCGAAGAGTTGAACCACCCGCGGAACTGGTCGCCGCCTTCGAGGTACACGTCCGCGGGCCAGCGCAGGCCCTCGTAGTGTTCGAGCACCGCGACGGACGAGACGCCGCTGTCGAACCACACGTCGAGGATGTCGGTCTCCTTCGTGAACTCCGCGCCGCCGCAGCGCTTGCAGACGTAGCCCTCGGGCAGCAGGTCTTTCGCCTCGCGCACGTACCACGCGTCCGTCCGCTCGCGCTCGAAGATGTCGGCGACGTAGTCGATGGTCTGACGGTCGGCGACCGCCTCGCCGCACTCGCAGTAGAAGACCGGGATGGGCACGCCCCACACGCGCTGGCGCGAGACGCACCAGTCGGGTCGGCCCTTCTGCATGTTGCGCATGCGGTCGGCGCCCCACGCGGGCACCCACTGCACGCGCTCGATCTCGCGCAGCGCGCCCGCCCGCAATGAGACCGGCGCGTCCTCTTCGTTCTCCGTGTAGTTCGTGCGCGGGCGGCCGTCGTCGTCCGTCTCGGACACCGGCGCGGGCTCGGCCGCCGAGGCGTCGAGCGAGATGAACCACTGCGGCGTGGCGCGGAAGATGACCGGGTTCTTGCAGCGCCAGCAGTGCGGGTAGCGGTGCGCGTACTCTTCGGAGAAGAGCAGCGCGCCGCGCCCGCGGATGAACTCGACGATGGCCGGGTTGGCCTCGAAGACGCTGCGGCCGGCGAAGTGCTCGACCTCCTGCGTGAAGCGGCCCGCGTTGTCCACGGGGCAGTAGATGTCGAGCCCGTACGCCTTGCCGATGACGAAGTCGTCGTGGCCGTGGCCGGGCGCGGTGTGGACGAGCCCCGTGCCCGCCTTGCCCGTCGTCTTCCTGTCGCGCGCGTCCTTCACGTCCAGCTCGGTCTCGCCGTCGGCCTCGCCGCCGAGCGTGACGTGGTCGCCGAGCATGAGCAAGGAAGGGCGGTCGAGCCACGCGTGGCGCGCTTCGAGCCGGTCGAGGCGCGCGCCGGGGAAGCGCGCGATGACCTTCGGCGGCCAGTTGATGGTCGCCGCGTTCAACGGCTCGGACGGGTCGCGCGGCTCGCCGCTCTCAAGGTCTTCGGGGCGGCCGAGCCCGCACTTGTTCGCGACGTGCGTGACGAGTTCGCTGGCGACGACGTAGACCTCGCCCCCGGGGCCTTCCATCGCCGCGTACTCGAACTGCGGGTTGACGGCGATGCCGAGGTTGGCCGGCAGCGTCCACGGCGTCGTCGTCCAGATGAGGAAGAAGATTCGGCGCGGGTCGTCCTCGTCGCCCAGGACCTCGCGCTTGAAGACCTCGGCCTCGACCGAGTCCTCGGAGAGCGGGAACTTGACGTAGACGCTCGGTGAAGTGTGCTCGCGGTACTCGACCTCGGCCTCGGCCAGCGCGGTCTGGTCGTGGATGCACCAGTAGACGGGGCGCGCGCCCTTGTAGACGTAGCCGCGCTCGACGAAGCGCCCGAACTGCCGCGCCGTCTCCGCCTCGTAGTGGTGCGACATCGTCAGGTACGGGTCTTCCCACAGGCCGAGGACGCCGAGGCGCTGGAAGTCGCGCGTCTGACTCTTCAGAGCGTTCGCCGCGTGCTCGCGGCAGGCGCGGCGGAAGCTCTCGGTCGAGAGGTCCGACTTCTTCTTGCCCTTCTTGTCGAGCTCGCGCTCGACGTGCTGCTCGATGGGCAGGCCGTGGCAGTCGTAGCCGGGGACGTAGGGGCTGTCGTAGCCCATCATCGTGCGCGACTTGACGACGATGTCTTTGAGAATCTTGTTCATCGCCGTGCCGAGGTGGATGTCGGCGTTGGCGTAGGGCGGCCCGTCGTGGAGGATGAAGCGCTCGCGCCCCCGCCGCGAGCGCCGGATCAGCTCGTAGAGCCCCATCTCGGCCCAGCGCTTCAGGCGCGCCGGCTCCGTCTGCCCGAGGTTGGCCTTCTGCGCGAAACCCGTCTTCGGCAGGTTGACAGTCTTCTTCAGCTCAAGCGGTGTCTGTGTTGACATGAAAGGTCGCATCCTTCGCGAATTTCGATAGTAGCGCAGCCGTTGGGCAAAACAAAATTAGTAGACAGTAGTCAGTAGTCAGTAGTCAGTAGAAGAACTTTTCGTCGCTCGAACCGTGCGGTTCTCATCGTCAATATCCAAGAGGCGGAGCCCTACTGGCTACTGGCTACTGTCTACTTAAATTAAACCGCCCGGACTACCGCCTCTCTCGCGGAGGGTAGTCCGGGCGCTCCAGGTCGCCGTGCGGATGTTCCGGGTTCAGCCGATGAACATCTCCTCCTCCGCGTAGGATTCGTTGATCTGCTTCGGGGCGGGGGCCAGCAGGACTTCGAGTCCGCGCCTGACCCCCGCCATAATCGCGGCGATCTCGCGCGCCGGGTTGATGATGCGCGAGGTGACGAAGTTGGTCGTCAGCATCAACTGCCCGTGCGTCTCGTCTATCGACTGACTTATCCGCTCGATCTTGTCGCGCGCCGTCTCGGCCGAGAGCCCGACGACCTCCTTCAGCTCCGCGACCTCGCCGCGGATGAGCGCCATCGACTCCGAGAAGTGCATCGTCGCCGTCGAGAGGTGGCCCGACATGACCGTCACCTGGTCGGCGACCTCGCGCCCCTGCGCGGCGATGGCCTGCGCCTGCTCGGCCAGCACGCCCACGCGCTCGACCAGCGGGCTGATCTTCGACTCGACGCTGCGCACCACGCGCGTCGCGCGCGCCGCCAGCAACCCCACCGCGACCGCCACCGACGCGGCCGCCAGCGCGATCACCGCGAACGACACCGCCACGACCACCAGCACCCAGAACGCCGGGTCGTTCGTGTTCAGTTGTAGCGCGGGGAAGGACATAAAAGAAGTAGTCAGGAGCCAGTAGTCAGTAGAAAACCTTTTAAGAGTCGTGCCAGTGAGGTCATCGTCAATGTCCGCCGGGCGGAGCCTACTGACTACTGACTACTGGCTACTGACGACTGCCTCATCAGCCGTTCCCTCCTTCGAGGGCGCGGGGCTCGGTCTCGGTGAGCGCCGAGGATTCCGTGCGGCGCTTCTCGTCGCGGTAAGCCTGGCGGCCGGCCTCGAGGGCCGAGCCGAAGAGTTCGCCGCGGCGCGAGGCGGCCTCGCGGGCGCTCGACGCCAGCTCGCCCGCCTTGCTCGCGGCCGTCTCGTAGTACTCGCCCGCGCGCGCCGAGAGCTGCGTGCCCGTCTCGCGCGCGCGGTCGACGCCCTTGCGCGTCGCGTCGGCCACGTCCTGGCGCAGCTCGCGCCCGGACTTCGGCGCGAACAGCAGCGCGACGACCGCGCCGACCGTCGCGCCGATGGCGAAGCAGGTCAACTGCGTGCCCAACTCCGACTCGTCCCTGCGCCCGCGCCCGTGATGCTCTGACATAACGCCCTCCTCTAAATTTAAGGGGGAAGTGTCGCCTTGAAAGTCCCGGCGAGAGTTTTTCGGAAACCGTTTTACCTGACCTGCACTATAACAAATGCTTTCGAAGCGGCGCAAGAAACACGCCCGCGCGCCGGGCTCCCCCTGAAGGGGCGGCGCGGGCCTCACGCCACGGGCTTCTTTTGCTCTTTCGCGCCGAGCAGCTCGAAGTACTGGCGCAGGAGGTCGGAGAGGAAGCCGTCGTAGTTCTTCGACTTCTCGGGCCCCAGCTCGCCGCTCTCGTACTTCAGCCCCTCGGCCTCGCGGAAGTCCTTCAAGGCCCCGGCGTCGTCCTTCAGGAAGTGGCGCATCGCGCCCGTGATGTAGAGCAGCTCCTTGCGCTGGCCCGCGCGCGCCTTGTCGGCGAGCATCCGCTCGGCGAGAGCCAGCGCCTTGCGCCGCGCCTCGTCGGCCTGCGCCGGCTGCTTGTGATTCTCGTAGTGGTGGCCGAGCACGCGGTAGAACCGGCACCAGAATTCGTCGTCGCGCCCGAGCACCTGGTAGGTCTGCTCGGCGGCGAGCAGACGCTGCGTCGAGGGGATGCGGAGGTACTCGGCCTCCGTGTCGTGCCCGCCGCGCGCCGCGGCGTAGTCGAACTTGAAGTCGGCGAGCCGCTTCCGCAGCTCCTCGTGCTTCTCCTTCGGCGTCTCCTCGAAGTCGCCCATGAAGGCCGCGAGGTGGCACCGCTTGCAGGCGTAGACGGTGGGCCGGTCGGTCAGCGGCCAGAAGATCAGCTCGAACTTCGACGCGTCCTGGTAGATGTAGGAGCCGTAGCTGCCGACGACGAGGAACGTGTTCTTCGTCTTGCAGACGGGGCACTCGAACTCCTGCGGGAACCAGGTGATGCGGGCGGCGCCGCGCGCGGTCGCGCCGTAGGCGAGCGCCGCGGCCAGGAGGCAGAGGGCGAGTCTTGCTTTCACCGGTTTCACTCCTTCCGTAGAGGGGCGGGCGAAGCGGGGAGACCGAAGTCTAAAGACGCGCGGCGAGGCGAAATGTTCCGGCGAAAAAGCGACGGAGGCCGCGGGCGTGACACCGGCGGCCCCCTCGTCCCGCCTCACTCGTACGGTTCTTCGTGCGGCGCGGCGGCCTCGCCCTCGTACTGGCGGAGCTTGCGGTAGAGCGTCTTGCGGCCGATGCCGAGGGCGCGCGCGGCGCGCGTCTTGTCGCCGCCGGTGTAGTCGAGCGTGGCCTCGATGGCGCGGCGCTCGATCTCGTCGAGCGCCGCGGGCACGTCGAGTTCGAGCGTGACGGTGCGACCCTCGGAGGCCGCCCGCTCGCGCTCGCCGCGGGTGCGCGTGCGCTCCTCGCGCGCGGCCGCGGCGATCTGCTCGGGCAAATCGTCCGTCTCGATCTGTCGCCCGGACGCGATGATGACGGCGCGCTCGACGGCGTTCTCCAGCTCGCGGACGTTGCCCGGCCAGTCGTAGCTGACGAGCGCGCGCACGGCCTCGCGCGAGATGCCCGCGACGAAGCGGCCCGTCTTCTGCTTGTAGTGTTCGAGGAAGTGGATGACGAGCGTGTGGATGTCCTCGCGCCGCTCGCGCAGGGCCGGGACGTGGATGGGGAAGACCGAGAGCCGGTAGTAGAGGTCGCGGCGGAACGTGCCCTGCTCGGAGGCGCGCGCGAGGTCTACGTTCGACGCCGCGATGACGCGCACGTCCGCGCGCAAGACCTCGCCGCTGCCGACGCGCGCGAACTCGCCGTCCTGAAGCACGCGCAGCAGGCGCACCTGCGCCGACAGGCTCATCTCGCCGATCTCGTCGAGGAAGAGCGTGCCGCCGTCGGCCTCTTCGAACCTTCCGCGCCGGCGCTGGCGCGCGTCGGTGAAGGCGCCGCGCTCGTGGCCGAAGAGTTCGGATTCGAGCAGCGACTCGGGGATCGCGCCGCAGTTGAGCTTGACGTAGGGGCCCTCTTTGCACCGCGAGTTGTAGTGGATGAGGTTGGCGAGCAGCTCCTTGCCCGTGCCCGACTCGCCCTGGATGAGCACGGAGGTCTGCGTGTCGGCGACGTTCAGGGCCAGCTCGCGCGCGCGCAGTATCGTCGGCGACTGCCCGATGATGCGGTCTTCGGCGTGGCGCTCGTGCAGCGCGCTCCGCAGGCGCATCACCTCGGCCGAGAGCTGGTCGCGCTCCAGGGCGGTGCCGATCTGCACGGCGATGCCCTCGACGAGCGCCACCTCGTGCTCGTCGAACGCCTCGCGCGGCTCGCCCCAGACGAAGCCGAGCAGGCCGAACGTCTGGTGGCGGATGGTGACGGGCGCGACGAGCGCCGCGCGACCGCCGAGGGTGGCGTTGAAGGCGAACCGCACCGGCTCGGGCAGGTCGGCGTCGATGACGCGCAGCGTCCGCGGCGCGGCCAGCAGCTCGACGACCGCCGGGAAGGCCGAGATGTCTATGGACTTGCCGTGCGACTCGATCAGCTCGCGCACGCGCAGCGTCGTCGCGTGCGGCGCGGCCTTGAAGGCCGCGAGGCTGATGGACTTGCCCGAGGGCTCGACGACGCCGAGCGCGCAGTAGTCGGCGCCGACCATCTCGTTGGCGCGCTCCAGGACGTGCGAGGTCAGCTCGCCGAAGTCCGAGCGCGAGTTGAGCAGGTTGGCGATCTCCAGGAGCGCGCGCGTGCGGCTCGCCTCGCGCTGGCTGTCGGTGTAGAGGCGCGCGTACTGGTAGCCGACGGCGATCTGGCGCGCGATGGACTGGATGAGCGCCACCTCCTCGTCGTCCCAGTGGCGCAGGCCCCGCGTCATGTGCAGCCCCAACAGCCCGAGCACGTTCCCGTCGAGCACGACCGGCACGATCAACAAAGAGCGCGTGCCGAGGGAGGGCGGCAAAAGCGACGCGCGCGGGTCGAGGCCGAGCGCCGACGTGTCGTCGAGCCGGATGGGGCGCGCGAAGTCGAAGCGCTCGGCGAGCTGATGGAAGTCCACGGGGAACGACGTGCCCAGGGAGGAGGGCACGTCGGCCGCCGCGCGCCACTCGTGGCTGATGCGCAGCTCGCCCGCGCGGACGAGCTGCACCACGTCGCAGCGGTCAACGTCCATCATGCGCCCCAGCTCGGCGACGACGGCGTGCAGGAACTTGTCGAGGTCTATCTCGGAGTGGATGTTGGGGGCCAGGCGGTCGATGAGCGCCTCGCGCGCCGCGTGCATCCGCGCCTTGCGCTCGCGCGTGAGCGTCTGCACGTTCGAGCCCGGAATCGGTCTTTGGGCGGACAACGGCTTGCGGGTTCTCCTTCGGCTGAGCTGAAAGTCTCGCTCTCGGACCGCGGCGGCCGTTCCGGGTGAGGAGAGAGTCCGTCACGCACTACTTCGGCCGCACGCCCCTTGGAGTTTTGTCGGGCGCAAATCATAGCAAGGCGGTTGGGGGAAGGCAAAGGGGAAGGCGTGAACCGTGAATCGTGACAAGAATAAAGCCGTGAACCGTGAACCGTGACAAGAGAAGACCGGTTCTTACTGGTCACGGTTCACGGTTCACGGTTCACGCCGTGTCTTCAGTTCGAGGGCAGGAGGTTGAAGTGGGCGGAGGCTTCCTCGGGGGTGAGCACGGGGTGGTGGTTCTTGCCGTAGCGGCCGGTGATGATGCGGACGTAAGCCTGCGTCTCGTTGAAGGGCGGGACGCCCTCGTACTTGTCGACGTTGCCCTCGCCGGCGTTGTAGGCCGCGAGCGCGAGCGTGACGTTGCCGTCGAAGCGCTTGAGGAGCCAGCGCAGGTACTTGGTGCCGGCCTTCACGTTCGAAGCGGCGTCGTGGCGGTCGTCGCAGCCGAAGCGCTGGGCCGCCGCCGGCATGAGCTGCATGAGACCCTGCGCGCCCGCGTGCGACTCGGCCGTGAGCTTGTACTTCGACTCCTGCCAGATGACGGCGTGGATGAGCCGCGGGTCGACGCCGAGGTCGCGGCCCGTGCGCGCGATGACGAGGTCGAGGTTGTGGTCGCCCGAAGTGGGCACGTCCGAGGGGATGTAGTCCTCGACCGAGATGACGTTGGCGGCGCTCACCGTCGAGGCCGAGACGGGCGCGAGCACGCGCGTGAAGGGGCTGTCGACGAAGTTCGAAACGACGAAGATGGCGATGATGGCAAAGACGACGTTCTTAAAAGAGCGCAGGGGCTTACGAGGGGTAAAGTGCATTCTCGATCGTTCTCCATGTGAGCTAGTGACCTCTGCATTTCGCTTCGCTGACAGCGAGGTCGGGCGATTTCCACTTGCACATCGCCGGCGATGCACGGGGTTTGGGGGCTACGCATGGTGGAAACGAACGGGCGCGCAACTCTTAAATGAGCACAGCCTGTCGAAACCGTAAACTTAGATGAAGAGGTTGCGATCCAGTTGCATTGGACGCACCGAAGCTTTACATCTAAGTGCTTGAAATGTATGCCTTTAAGGCAATCAGCCCTAAGTCACTGAGGCTTTACGACTTGCCCGGACGCGCGCTCAACCTGATGACCCTCTTGGTCCAGCGACATATTTTTCGCGTACCGAAGGCAGACAAACTTTTTCGATTTTTCGTCGATGTTTTTAAGGGTCAATCTGGTGTAATAGACGCGAACGCAATAACGCGCATCGAAGGTTGCAAGGCGTTTGCAACCGAAACGTTTCGCTCCGTATAATTTGCTGCGGCACGTGAGAATGGACGGCTTCTGTATAGAAGGACGGGGGTTTAAAGAAGAGAGATGCCCATTTACGAATACTCTTGTAAGAAGTGCGGCGCGCACATGGAGGTGATGCAGAAGGTCTCGGATAAGCCGCTCGCGCGCCACGCGAAGTGCGGCGGAAAACTTGAGAAGGAGTGGTCGCGCACGGGCTTCCAGTTCAAGGGCTCGGGCTGGTACGTGACCGACTACGCGGGCAAGAAGTCTGAGTCGAAGGAGTCGAAGGAGTCGAAGGGCGAGTCAGCGTCTAAGGGGTCGGAGTCGAAGGGCGAGTCAACGTCTTCGGACTCGAAGTCGGACTCGACGACGAAGGCCGGGACCGAGTCCAAGGGCGAGAAGAAGTCTGCGGGCGCCCCCGTGGCGGGCGACTGAAGTAAGGTCTAAAGGGGATGCGCGCACACTTCAAGGCGTTCAGTGCGGTTCTCATCATCGGCCTCGCGTTCGCGGCCCTCGCCGCGGGGCAGGCGGGGCGGCGCACGGGCGGCGAGACGGACATCAACCGCGAGCGCGGCATGTTCCTCAACGTCACGGCCGCGCGCGAAGACGGGTCGGAGGAGCGCGTCACGGCGAAGGACATCTCGCTCTACGACGGCGGGATGGAGCAGACCATCCAGGCCTTCACGCCCGACCCTAGTCCGGCGCGCATCGTCATCCTCGTGGACAACTCGCTGGGCTTGCGCGCCGACGTGGAGAAGTTGCAGAAGGCGACGCGCGAGTTCGCCTACGAGATTTACGAGGGCGACCAGGTGATGGTCGTCGGCTTCGACCAGCAGCCGGAGATCATCTCGGACTGGACGGACGACGCGAAGAAGATCGAGGCGGCGCTGCCCCTCTTCCGCAAGCGCGGCGAGCCGCGCCTCTTCGACGCGCTCTCGGCCGTCATCAACGACGCCTTCGGCCCGTTCTACGGCCGCACGCGCAAGCGCATCATCGTGCTCGTCGCCGACGGCCTCGACCGCGGCAGCCGCACGCACTTCGAGAAGGTCTACGGGGAACTCCTCCGGCAGGACATCACGGTCTACGCCCTCCAGATTCCCGACCGCACGGGCGGCGCGCTCCGCCGCGACCGTCTGAAGCCCGCGCAGGCCATCCAGAAGCTCACCGACGGGACGGGCGGCCGCGTGCTCTCCGTCAACGACTCGCGCGACGCGGCGAAGGCCATCTGCGACGAGTTGCGCAGGAACCGCTACGTGCTCGCCTACACGCCGACGAGCCTCCCGCTCTTCGACGCGCGCCGCCTCCTCGTCGTCGCCGACGAAGGCATCGCCGTCCGCCACAAGGTGCAACAGCCCGGAAAGTAAAAGGCGCGTAAACCGTAAACCGTGAACCGTGACGAGAAGAAGAACCTGCCTTCTCTCGTCACGGTTCACGGTTTACGGCTTTTTCTGGTCAGGGTTTACGGTTTACGACTGTAAACGAAGAACATGACGCAGATGACGAGGACGAGGAGCGCTTCGAGCTGGAGGAAGTATTGCCAGTCGGTGCGGCCCGCGTCGTCAACGGCGAGCGGGTAGAGCGAGAAGGTGCCGAAGAGGAGGCCGACGCCGAGCCAGATGAGTTGTCGCTTCCTGTCCCACACCTGTTCGTAATCCTCGCGTAAAGCGTGACGAGATTAAAACCTGCCTGTTCTAGTCACGGTTCACGGTTCACGGTTTACGGCTTTTGCAGCCTGCGCAGGCGGTCGGCGGCTGCTTCGAGCGTCTCATCCTTTTTGCAGAAGCAGAAGCGCACCTGGCGCGCGCCCAGTTCCGGGCGGCTGTAGAAGCTTGAGCCGGGGACGCAGGCGACGCCGACCTGTTGGATGAGGTGGCGCGTGAACTCCACGTCGTCACTGAAGCCGAAGGCGGAGATGTCGGTCATCACGTAGTAGGCGCCGTCGGGGCGGAAGAGCTTGAAGCCCACGTCTTCGAGGACGGGCAGCAGCAGGTCGCGCCGCCGCAGGTATTCGCGCTGCAAGTCTGCGTAGTACTCGGGCGGCATCCGCAGGGCGTAGGCGCCCGCGCGCTGCAAGGGCGCGGCGGCGCCGACGGTGAGGAAGTCGTGCACCTTGCGCACGGCGCCCGTGATGTCGGGCGGCGCGAGCACGTAGCCGACGCGCCAGCCCGTGACCGAGTAGGTCTTCGACATCGAGTTGACGACGAGCGTCCGCTCCTTCATCCCTTCGAGCTGCGCCATCGAGATGTGCTCGACCTCGCGGTCTTCGCGCGGGTAGACGATGTGCTCGTAAATCTCGTCGGTGAAGCAGAGCGCGTCGAACTCGCGGCACAAGCCCGCGATGAACTCCATCTCCTCGCGCGTGAAGACTTTTCCGGTCGGGTTGTTGGGGTTGCAGAGGATGACGGCCTTCGTGCGCGGGTTGAAGGCGGCGCGCAGCTCTTCGGGGTCGAACGTCCAGTCGGGCGCCCGCAGAGAGACGTAGCGCGGGGTCGCGCCCGAAAGAATCGCGTCGGGCGCGTAGTTCTCGTAGAAGGGCTCGAAGACGACGACCTCCTCGCCGGGGTCGACGGTCGCCATCATCGCGGCGATCATGCCCTCGGTCGAGCCGCAGGTGACGGTGATCTCGCGCTCGGGGTCGTAGTCGAGCCCGAGGAACCAGCGCGTCTTGTCGCCGATGGCCGCGCGGAAGTCCTTCGCGCCCCACGTGACGGCGTACTGGTTCACGTCGTCGTTAATGGCCGCGGCGGCGGCGCGCTTCAAGTCCTCGGGCGCGGGGAAGTCGGGGAAGCCTTGCGAGAGGTTGACGGCGCCGTGCTTCAGCGCCTCGCGCGTCATCTCGCGGATGAC
>DAIRFV010000407.1:0-4177 GCA_036794905.1 Pyrinomonadaceae bacterium
CTCCTTGCCCGTCCCCGACTCGCCGTAGATGAGCACGCGCCCGTCGGTCGGCGCGACCAGCGCGATCTGCTTCCGCAGCGCGCGCATCGCCACCGACTCGCCGACCATCGCCCACTCGTCGCGCAGCTCCTCGCTCAGGGCGGCGTTGACGCGTTCGAGCCCGCGCTGGCGGAGCGCGTTGCGCACCGTGAGCACGGTCTTCTCGATGGAGAGCGGCTTCTCGACGAAGTCGAACGCGCCGAGCTTGGTCGCGCGCACGGCCGTCTCGATGGTGGCGTGCCCCGAGATCATCACGACGGCCGCCTCCGCCCCCTGCTCGCGCATCCGCGCCAGAGTCTCCAGCCCGTCCAGCCCCGGCAGCCACACGTCGAGCAGCACGCACCCGAACGAGCGGCGCCCCACCGCCTCCAGACACTCCTCGCCCGACCCGACGGCCTCGCACTCGAAGCCCTCGTCTTCGAGCACGGCCCGCAGCGTCTCGCGGATGCCGCGCTCGTCGTCAACAATCAGGATGGAGTCAGACATGATGCGACTGCGGCGGAAGCCCGACTGTCTGGGAGGGCTCCGGTCTTCGTCGGGGCGCCGTCGGGTTAACTTTAAGCCCTCCCAGACAGTCGGGCTTCCGCCGGCCTGTCTTCGGCCGCCGGCAATTCGATAATCATCCGCGCGCCGCGTGGGCGGTTCGTCTCGGCGCGGATGCGGCCGCCGTGCTCGGTCATGATGCGGTGGACGATGGCGAGGCCGAGCCCCGTCCCGCGCCCGCGGGTCGAGAAGTATGGCTGGAAGAGGCGCGCGAAGTCGTGGCGCGCGATGCCGTGGCCGGTGTCCGCGACCTCGGCGATGAGCAGGCCGCGCGCGGGGTCGTGGGCGGTGGCGACCGTGATGCGCCGCTCGCCGTCGGCCGCGGCGGCCATCGACTCGACCGAGTTGTCGATGAGGTTGACGAAGACGCGCCTGATCTGCTCCGAGTCGAGCAGCGCGCCCGGCAGCGTCGGCGCCAGCAGCACGTCCATCCGCACGTCTTCGAGGCGCTCGCGGTAGAGCGAGACGGCCTGCCGCACCACCTCGTTCAGGTCGGCCGGCTCCAGCCGCGCGTGCGGGAGCCGCGCGTAGCGCGTGAACTCGTCCACCATCGCCTTCAGCCCCTCGACCTCGCGGCTGATGGTCGTCGTGCACTCCTCGACGACGCGCGCCACGCGCTCGCGTTCGCCGTCGTGCCCGTTGGCGTCGCGCGCCGGGGTCGAGACAGCAACGCCTTCGTCCGCCGACGCGCGGCGGAAGTGGCGCGCGATGCGCTCGGCCGAGAGCTGGATGGGCGTGAGCGGGTTCTTGATCTCGTGCGCGAGGCGGCGCGCCACCTCGCTCCAGGCGGCCGCGCGCTGCGCCGCGAACAGCTCGGACAGGTCTTCGATGACGAGGACGACGCCGCGGCGCCCGGCCGCCTCGCGCGGCGCGAGCGCCGTCGCGGTCAGCGCGACGGGGATGACGCCCGACGCCGCGACCCCCGCCAGGCCGCCCGCCCCGTTCGCCCCGCCGCCGGCGCCCGCGTGGCCGTTCGACTCCGGCGCCGAGGCGCGCGCCAGCTCCATCTGCTCCGTGGCACGGCCGCGCGCGCGCGCGCGCCACAGGACGCGTTCGAGCACGTCGAAGTCGTCGGCGCTCACGACCTCCGCGAGCGGCGTCGCGGGCGCGGGGGCGTGTTCGAGCCTGAGCATGGCGAGCGCGGCGGCGTTGATCGTCGTCACGCGGTTCTCCTCGTCGAGCGAGATGACGCCGGTCGAGACGGTCTGCAAGACCGTCTCGATGTAGTGGCGGCGCTCTTCGAGCGCGAGGTTCTTCTCGCGCAGCTCGGCGGCGTTGGCTTCGAGCCGCGCGCGGTTCTCGGCGAGCTGCGCCGTCATGTCGTTGAAGGCGTCAGCGAGCACGGCCAGTTCGTCGTCGGTGATGGCCTCGACGCGGTGCGTGAGGTTGCCGCCCGCGACCTCCTTGGCCGCCTCGGCCAGCGCGCGGATGGGCGTGCCGATGCCGCGCGCCAGATGAATCGCGCTCCACGTCGCGGCGAACAGCAGCATTAAAGTCAGGAGCCCGAGCGTCGTCACGCCCAGCACGCGCACGCGCCGCTGGTTGCGGCGGAAGTCCTCGAAGGTCTGCGCGCTGGCGACCAGGCGGTCGATGCTCGCGTCGCCGCGCCGCGCGCGCGCGGTCACGAGCCGCGTGCCCGGTCGCACCCACACGGCCGCCACGTCGAGCGGGCCGGCGCGCGTCTCCACGGTGACGAAGCTTTCGGGCGTCGGGAGCGAGACCTGTTCCAGCGCCTTGCGAAACTCCTCCTCCGCGACGGGCGGAGGCCCGCCCACGCCCGTGAAGACGGCAGTGTTATCAACCGAGATGAGCGCGGCACGTTCGATCTTCGCGTCGCGCAGGAGCGCGTTGACGAGTTCGCCCCCCTCGTCGGGTCGCGCGCGGTCGATGGCGGCGGCGGCGGCGCGCGTCACTTCCAGGAGGTGCTCGGCCTGCTGGCGCGCGTCCTCGTCCTGCGCGAGCTGCGCCTGCCGCACCACGTCGCCGGGGAAGAAGCTGAACCACTTCTCCAGCGAGCGGTTGAAGAACATGTAGGAGAAGAGCGCCATGCCCGTGATGGGCAGTAAGCTGACGGCGATGAAGTAGACGACGAGCCGCGTCTTGATCTTCGACCCGAGCATCGAGGCGCGCCGCTCGCGCCGGAGCTTGAGGAGGCTGCGGATGAAGATGAAGCTGAAGAGGAAGAAGGCGACGAAGTTGAGCGTCGAGAGCGCGTAGAGCAGCAGCGTGTCGCGCGCCGTGTCGGGCGCGAAAATCTCCCACAGCCCGAAGAGCTGGAGCGAGACGAGCACCGACAGCAGCAGCAGCACCAGCCCGCCGAAGAGCCACGGCGCGGCGCGCCTCCTCGGTGGAGCCGCCCCCTCGCCACGCACGTCGCTTCCCTCTTCCGCCATACCTTTCGCAGTCCGCGCGGGAGTTTACCACGCGCCCGCGCGCGCACGCATTCTCGTCTTCCCGCCGCCCCTTCGGTTATATTGGGGCGACCCTTCAATCCTGCGAGGCTTTCCGAGAGGGCATGACCGACTTCTTCTACAACGACGCGGGGCGCCTGCGGAGCGTGTGGCGTCTGGCCGTCTTCGCCGTCGCCTACCTCGCGGCCGTGACCGCCGTCTTCATGGCGACCAATTTCCTGGCCGCGCTCCTGCTGCCGCCCGGGGTGTACAAATTCTTCTTCGAGGGCACGCCGGGCTACGTCATCCAGTCCGTCCTGCTCTTCATCCCGGCCGCGCTCATCGGTTGGGGCTGCGCGCTCGCGCTGGAAGACTTGCCCTGGCGTTCGCTGGGTTGGTCGCTGCACCGCGGGTGGCTGCGCGACATGCTCTCGGGGACGTTCCTGGGCGGCGTGTCGGTCTGCGTGGCGGCGCTGATCGGACTGGCGGCGGGCGGCTACAGCTTCACGGTCGCCGACGCGACGGGCGGGGTGTTGCAGACGCTCGTCGTCTCGGGCGTCATCTTCGTCGGCGGGGCGGCGGCCGAGGAGATGCTCTTCCGCGGCTACCCTTTGCAGACGCTGATGCGCTCGTGGCCGTGGTGGGTGGCGATCATCCCCGTCTCGCTGCCCTTCGCGCTGGTGCACCTCGGGAACCCGAACGTCGTCCCCGGGTTCACGTTCGTCAACACGGCGCTGGCGGGCGTGTGGCTCGGCGTGGCCTACTGGCGCACGCGGAGCCTCTGGTTCCCGACCGGCGTACACTTCGGCTGGAACTGGGTGCAGGGGGCGGTGCTGGGCTCGCCCGTGAGCGGCATCAAGAGCATCACGCCCAACCCGCTGCTGCGCTACGACGCCAACGACGCACTCGCGTGGCTGAGCGGCGGCGGCTACGGCATCGAGGGCGGCGCGGCTTGCACGCTCGCCCTCGTCGTCTCGACCCTCTTCATCTGGCGCGCCGGCGGCCTGTTCAAAGCAGACCCGGAGCTGAAGCAGTACACCGACGGGGAGAACCCGAACCCGCAGACGCCGCACGTCACCCCGAGTTGAGGGCGGCGGTAAGTTTTTTTTTAACCACCGCAGACACAGAGACACGGCTCGAAGCGATAAGTCTTCGAGCCGTGTCTCTGTGTCTGCGGTGGTTAATGACCGTTCAGCGCCCGTCAA
>DAIRFV010000408.1:0-4158 GCA_036794905.1 Pyrinomonadaceae bacterium
ATCTTGTCACGACTTACGGTTCACGGTTTACGCTCTTACAGTTTTCCACAAAACGGCCATGAGATTTCCACCTGTGGAAATTGCCTGTGGATGAACTTTTCAGATGCCTGGAAAAGCCCCAAAAACGGGCTAATTTCGCCCTAAAAGTTTTTTGAAAAAAAGTCTTGACAGCCCCGGGACGCGTACGTATAGTCCGGTTCCCGTCGCGGTTGTTACGGCAATCGTGACCGGCGTGGGGATCGGCGGATTGAGGTGGAAACGCTTCAATCTGAGGACAGCGACAAGCGGCAAACGTCGCTGCCACTGACGCCCCGGCCGAGGCCGAAAGGCCTGCGCAGGGAAGATGCCGACGGGCGCTTCTCGAGCCGCGCGGATAAAAACGCGTCGGCGCTCCGAAGGAATAATTAACCATCGGGGTAGCGGATGTCGCTCGACTTCGGTCGAGCCTCGTTGTCCAGAACGTAGACTGGAGGTGGAGGTAAAGCCACCAGAACAAAAACCAATAGGCACCACGCCTTCGGGCGTGAGAGGTTGACGGAAGTTAGCCCGTGCCGACCGGGGGTGAGCCGCCGCAGGCACACGCTTCGGGATACAAATCAGGCAGCCTAGCGCGTGTACATGCAAGGGTTGCCGTCCCCCAGAATCGCTTCGGCGGTTCGAAAGGGATCAAGATCGGGCTGCTACTCCTCGTGGGTGGCAGCCCGGTTTTCTTTGTGCGCCGCCCCCGCCCGCCGCCCGCCGCCCGCCACCAATCCTCTACAAAACCACGGAAAGAGTCTCTGCCCGAACGTCAGATGAGATATCATGCGGAGCGTTTAAATATCTGTAGGGGGGACATCGTTCGTGGACTGGATTGCTGACCCGCAGGCCTGGATCGCTTTCGCGACTCTGTTGGCGTTGGAGATCGTTCTCGGGATCGACAACATCATCTTCATCTCCATCCTGGCGGGGAAGCTGCCCGCCGAACAGCAGTCGCGCGCGCGCTACGTCGGCCTCGGGCTGGCGCTGGTGATGCGCATCATCCTGCTCTTCTCGCTCTCGTGGGTCATCGGGCTCACGGCGCCGCTCTTCGCGGTCTTCGGGCACGGCGTCTCGGGGCGCGATTTGATCCTCATCCTCGGCGGCCTGTTCCTGCTCGGCAAGTCCACCTTCGAGATTCACGAGAGCCTGGAGGGCGAGACCGGCCACGCCTCGGCCAAGGTCAAAGCGAACTTCGCCAGCGTCCTCATCCAGATCATGCTGCTCGACATCGTCTTCTCGCTCGACTCGGTGATAACGGCCGTCGGGATGGTTGACAACATCGGGATCATGATCTCGGCCGTGGTCGTCTCCATCGCCTTCATGATGCTCTTCGCCGCGCCGGTCAGCGCCTTCGTCGCCAGGCACCCGACCGTCAAGATGCTGGCGCTCAGTTTCCTCCTGCTCATCGGCACGACGCTCATCGCCGACGGCTTCGGGTTCCACGTCCCGAAGGGCTACATCTACTTCGCGATGGGCTTCTCCGTCTTCGTCGAGATGATTAACATGCGCCTGCGCAAAAAGACCGTGCCCGTGGACCTGCACGAGCGTTACGCGCCGGACGCCGCGCCGCCGCCGTCAAAATAATCGGGCGCCCCGGTTTATGAAGTACCAAGTCCCTCGCCGGACTTACCTCGAACGCGGCGCGCCGGCCGCCGCGGCTCTCTCCCCGCGCGCGCCGCGGACCGAGGCCGCGCGGCGCGGGGCTAAGGTTTAGGTAAAGAGCAGACATTCGTTAAGAGCTTTGCTGTCCACCGTCCTTATCATCACTTCAATCGTGCTGAGCGTCGCCGCGCTGCTGACGGCGCTCCTCGTGCGCGCGCGCTCTTCGGGAGGCGAGGAGGGGCGCGAGGCGGGCGTGCTGCGCGAACGGTTGGAGCGCGAGTTGTCCGCCTTGCGCGGGCAATCGGAGTCGGAGCGGCAGCGGAACGAGCGCAACGAGGCACGGCTCGCAGCGCTGGCGGCCGCGCAGGAGGAGACGCGCCGCGCGCTCGAAGCCGTCGGCACGGGGCGGGCCGCGCAGTCGAACGCGGCGGACGCGGGCGGCGAGGCGGCGGCGGCGCAAGCCGCCGACGTGCGCGCCGAGTCCGGACGGACGGGGGCCGGCGACGAGCCGGCCGACGTGTACGCGGTCGCGCGCGGCATGGAGGATTTCTTCAACGAGACGACGCACCCGCGCGAGCTGCTCGGGCACGACGGCTTCCGGCGCGGCGTCGAGCTCTCTCTGGGCGCGGAGGCGACGACGCAAGGGCTGCTGGCGCGCGCGTCCGAGGGCAACGCGCTGCTCGCCTGCATCTCGCTCGAAGCGCTGGCGCGGCGCGGGGGCGACGACGAGGCGGTCGTCGAGGGCGTGCTGCGCGACATCAACGCCTACTTCTACTGGCCGCGCTTCTACGCCCTGCGCGCGCTGGCCGCGCACGCGGGCGGGCGCCGCGGCGTCCTCGCGCCGCTGCTCGCGCGGCTCAACTCGACCTGGCGCGAGCCGATGCCCTTGCAGGCGCTGCGCGAGTTCGTCGCCGAGCGCGTCGCGGCCGGCGAAGCGCTCGGCACGCGCGACCTCGCCGACGAGGCCGAGGCGCTCAAGCTCGACGCGGAGCAGTGGGACGAGGTCTGCGCCACGCTCGACGCGATTGCCGCGCAGCTCCCGGCCGCGGCGCGCGCGGAGCTTTCGCAGTGGCAGGGCTCGCGCCAGACCGCCGAGTTCGTCAAGTCCATCGGCCGCGTGTGGGACAACAACGGGGCCGGGGTCTTCGTGCTCGACGCGGTGGCCGCGCGCGTCTCGGAGCTGGAGGCGGCGTTCAAACGCGAGCCCGCGCGCTCGGTGCTGCTGGTCGGCGAGTCGGGCACGGGGAAGACTGCGCTCGTGCGCGCGCTCGCCGCGCGTCTGGGCGCGGACGGCTGGCTCGTCTTCGAGGCCGCGCCCGCGGAGGTGCTGGCCGGGCAGAGCTACATCGGGCAGATCGAGGAGCGCGTGCAGGCCATCGTCCGTCAGCTTCAGGACAAGCGCGTCCTCTGGGTCATGCCGAACTTCCACGAGTCGCTGTGGGCCGGCCGCCACCGCTACAGCCCGACGGGACTCCTCGACCTTCTGCTCCCGCACATCGAGAGCGGCGCCGTCCGCCTCGTCGGCGAGGTGCCCGCGCGCGCGTTCGAACAGCTCGTGCGCCTGCGCCCGCGGCTGCGCACCGCGATGCAGACGTGCCGCGTCGCGCCGCTCTCCGACGACGAGACGCTGGAACTGGGCCGCCGCTGGGCCGAACGCAGAGACAGTGTTGCGGGCGAAGCCTCGCCCGCGCCGCGCGCCTCGGAGCGCACGCTGCGCGAGGCTTTGCAGCTCGCCAAGCAGTACCTCGACGACAAGGCCGCGCCCGGCAACCTGCTGCTCCTGCTCGACGCGACCGACCGCCGCCTGAACGCCGAGGGGCGTGCCGCCGAAGAGGTGAAACTCGACGACCTGCTGGTCACGCTCTCGCAGTTGACGGGGCTGCCCGTGCAGATGCTCGACGAGCGCGAGGGGCTCGACCTCTCGGAGCTGCGCGCCTTCTTCGAGCGCCGCGTGCTCGGCCAGCCCGAGGCCGTCGACTGTCTGGTCGAGCGCGTCGCGATGATTAAGGCGGGGCTGACCGACCCGACGCGGCCGCAGGGCGTCTTCCTCTTCGTCGGCCCGACGGGCACGGGCAAGACCGAGATCGCCAAGACGCTCGCGGACTTCCTCTTCGGCTCGCCCGAGCGCATGATCCGGCTCGACATGAGCGAGCTTCAGACGTGGGAGTCGCAAGGAAGAATACTCGGCGAGACGGAAGAGACGAGCGACAGCGCGGCCCTCGTCAACCAGATACGCAAGCAGCCCTTCTCCGTCGTCCTCCTCGACGAGTTCGAGAAGGCGCACCCGTCCGTGTGGGACTTGTTCCTGCAAGTCTTCGACGACGGCCGCCTGACCGACCGGCGCGGCAACACGGCCGACTTCCGGCACTCGGTCATCATCCTGACCTCGAACCTCGGCGCGACGCTCCCGCACGGCGCGAGCGTGGGGTTCTCGCAGGAGCAGGCGCAGTTCGCCGCCGGCTCGGTCGAGCGCGCCGTGGGCCGCGCCTTCCGGCGCGAGTTCGTCAACCGCATCGACCGCGTCGTCGTCTTCCG
>DAIRFV010000409.1:0-4140 GCA_036794905.1 Pyrinomonadaceae bacterium
GCTCGCCGATCTCGCGGTCGTTGTTGGCCGAGACGGCGGCGACGTTCGCCAGCTCTTCCTTGCCCTTGACGTTCTTCGAGAGCTTTTCGAGTTCCGCGGTGGCCGCCTCGACGCCGAGCTGGATGCCGCGCTGCAAGGACATCGGGTTGGCGCCGGCCGTGACGTTCTTGACGCCCTCGCGGAAGATGGCCTGCGCGAGCACGGTGGCGGTGGTCGTGCCGTCGCCCGCGATGTCGTTGGTCTTGGTGGCGACCTCCTTGACCATCTGCGCGCCCATGTTCTCGTACTTGTCTCTCAGCTCGATCTCCTTGGCGACCGTCACGCCGTCCTTCGTGATGACGGGCGAGCCGAACTTCTTCCCCAGGACGACGTTCCGGCCCTTCGGCCCCAAGGTCACGCGCACCGCGTTCGCCAGGACGTTCACGCCCCGGAGCATCGCGCTGCGCGCCTCTTCCCTGAACTTCAAATCCTTCGCTGCCACTGTTAGGTTTCTCCTTAAAAGTTTAGTTAACGACTGTGCCCGCTCACCGCGCGCCGGCCGCGCTGAAAGAGGAGCCGCCCGCCCCCGCCTCCTCCTCCGGCACCTTCCTGAGCGCGGCGGGCGGGAAGCTGCCGGACTTGACGGCGCTCCCCTCGAACCAGTTGCACACGGGCCAGCCCGAGAAGCCGCCGGGATTGACGACCGTCATCACAGGGCCGCCGGACTTGAGTTGGACCAGATCGCCTTCCTTGAGTTGCTCGGATGACATGCGCGAAACCCCCTTCTGATCTCCGAGGCGGGATTACTCCCCGGCCTCCCGCGCCCTCTCCCTGCCGCGGCCGACTTGCACGCGCGCGGGGCGGAGCAGTTGGTGGCCGAGGCGGTAGCCGCGGCCGTACTGCGCGATGACCTGGCCGTCGAGTTCGGGCTCGACCTCGGCGGTGTCCACGGCCTCGTGCAGCTCGGGGTCGAAGGTCTGGGCCAGCGCCTCGATCGGCTCCGCGCCGAGCTGCGTCAGCACGTTCTCGAAGCCGCTGAGGGTGCCGCGCAGGCCGCCGAGGAGCGCCTCCTGCGGGCCGCCGGCTTCGGCCGCCTCGACGGCGCGTTGCAGGTTGTCGATGACGGGCAGCAGCGCGGAGATGAGCGCGGCCTTCTCGCGCGCGACGCGCTCGTCGGCGTTGCGCGCGAGGCGCTGGCGCAGCTCGTCCGTCTCGCGCTTGAGCGCGGCCTTCACCTGCTCGAAGCGCGCCTGCACGTCCGCCGCCCTCTGCTCGGCCTCGCGCGTGCGCGCCTCAAGCTCTTCGACGTAGGAGGGCTTCACGCTCGGCGCCTCTTCCGCGGCCGGCTCGCGCGCCTCGCCCTCCTCCTCCTCCTCGCCGAGGCGGATGCGGCGGCGGTCGTTGAAGCGAACCTTCGGCGCCTCTTCTTCCGCGCCCAACTCCTCCGGCCAGTCCTTCTCGGCCGACTCCTTCTCTGCCATATCTCGCTTTTTACTCCCCCTGCGAAATAGTCTCATTGGAGTAAATCGTAAATGGTAAATCGTAAATAGGAAAGGCGCCGCGCGGCGCGGCCACTACGCACGACCGACGATTCACCACTCACGCCCCCCTCACTTCACGTCTATCCTCTGCCGGCGCCCCTGCCGCTCGTCGCGCCTGGGCAGGTGGAGCAGCAGCACGCCGTCCTTGTAGTCGGCCGAGATGGCCGCGCGGTCTACGGCGTCGGGCAGGCTGAAGGTGCGCACGAAGCGGCCCTGCGGCCGCTCGGTGCGGCGCGCGTGCAGGCCCTCCTGCCCCTTGCGCTCGCCGCGGATGACGAGGCGGCCGTCGTCGAGGGAAACGTCCAGCCCCTCGCGGTTGATGCCGGGCAGGTCGAGGGCCAGCAGGTACTCGCGCTCGTCCTCGTACACGTCGGCCGCCGGAATCCAGTCGGCGCGCTCGATCTCGCCCTCCTCCTCGCGCGCGGGCGCGCGCCGGTCGGCGGCCTCCTCGAACAGGCGGTTCATCCTGTCCTGCAAAGTGAAGAGGTCGCGCGGGTCGAATCTATGATGCCTCATCTGTTCCATCCTCCGGATGGGGTGTTGGGTTCTGGGTTCTGGGTTGTAGGTGTTGGGGGTTCGGGTCAGAACCGGCTTTGAACCAGCACCTAAAACCCGGAACCCAACGCCCCTCTTACGCGTTCGCCGCCTCGGTCGCGGCCTCGCCGCCTTCGGCCGTGAACTGCATCTGGTCGCCTTCGGCCGAGACGCGCACGGTCTGGCCGGGCAGAATCTCGCCGCGCAGGAGTTTCGACGCGAGCGGGTTCTGGATGAGCGTCTGGATCGCGCGCTTCAAGGGGCGCGCGCCGTAGAGCGGGTCGTAGCCCTCGCGCGAGAGAAGCTGGCGCGCCGAGTCGTCGAGCACGAGGTTCATGTCGCGCTCGGCCAGCAGGCGGCGCAGGCGTTCGAGCTGTATCTCGATGATGTCGCCGATCTGCTCGCGCGTGAGCTGGTGGAAGATGACGATGTCGTCCACGCGGTTCAGGAACTCGGGCTTGAAGTTCTCGCGCAGCACTTCGAGCACGGCCTCCCTGACCTGCTTCTCGTCGTCGGCGACGGCCTGTATCTCGCGGCTCCCCAGGTTCGAGGTCATGATGAGCACGGTGTTCTTGAAGTCCACGGTGCGCCCCTTCGAGTCGGTCAGGCGGCCGTCGTCGAGAATCTGCAAGAGGATGTTGAAGACGTCCGGGTGCGCCTTCTCGATCTCGTCGAAGAGGATGACGCTGTAGGGCCTGCGCCGGACGGCCTCGGTCAACTGCCCGCCCTCCTCGTAGCCGACGTAGCCCGGCGGCGCGCCGATCATGCGCGCCACGGCGTGCTTCTCCATGTACTCGGACATGTCGAGCCGGATCATCGAGCGCTCGTCGTCGAAGAGGAACTCGGCGAGCGCGCGCGCCGTCTCGGTCTTGCCGACGCCCGTGGGGCCGAGGAAGATGAAGGAGCCGACGGGGCGGTTCGGGTCTTGCAGCCCCGCGCGCGCGCGGCGCACGGCGTTGGCCACGGCCGTGAGCGCCTCGTCCTGCCCGATGACACGCCGGCGCAGCCCCTCCTCCATCGTGACGAGCTTCTGCATCTCGCCTTCGAGCATCTTCGAGACGGGCACGCCCGTCCACTTGGCGACGACCTGCGCCACGTCCTCCTCGTCCACCTCCTCCTTGAGCATGACGCCGTCGCTCTGAAGCTCGGCGAGCTTCTGCTGCTCGGCGGCGAGCTGGCGCTCCAACTCGGGAATCTGGCCGTACTGAATCTCCGCGGCGCGCTGGAGGTCGCCCGCGTTGCGCGCCTGGTCGAGCTGAAGGCGGAGCTGTTCCAGCGCGTTCTTGGCCTCGCGCATCCGGTCGATCTCTTCCTTCTCGGACTGCCACTTGGCCTTCATCCCGGAGGACTTCTCGTTGAGGTCTGCGATGCGCTGCTCGATGTCCTTCAGACGCGCCTTCGAGCGCTCGTCCTCTTCGCGCTGCAACGCCTGGCGCTCGATCTCCAGTTGCAGAATCTCGCGCTCCAGCACGTCGATCTCCTGCGGCAAGCTGTCGATCTCGATGCGGAGGCGCGAGGCCGCCTCGTCGATGAGGTCGATGGCCTTGTCGGGCAGGAAGCGGTCGGTGATGTAGCGGTTCGAGAGCGTCGCCGCCGCGACGATGGCCGAGTCCTTGATGCGGACGCCGTGGTGCACCTCGTAGCGCTCCTTCAGGCCGCGGAGGATGGCGATGGTGTCCTCCACGGTCGGCTCGCCGACGAAGACCTGCTGGAAGCGGCGTTCGAGGGCCGCGTCCTTCTCGATGTACTTCTTGTACTCGTTGAGCGTCGTCGCGCCGACGCAGCGCAGCTCGCCGCGCGCCAGCGCGGGCTTGAGCATGTTCGACGCGTCGATCGCGCCCTCGGCCGCGCCCGCGCCGACCAGCGTGTGCAGCTCGTCGATGAAGAGGACGATCTGACCCTGCGCGTTCTCGATCTCTTTGAGCACAGACTTCAGGCGGTCTTCGAACTCGCCGCGGTACTTCGCGCCCGCGAGCATCGAGCCGAGGTCGAGCCCGACGAGCCGCTTGGTCTTCAAAGTCTCGGGCACGTCGCCGGAGACGATGCGCTGGGCGAGCCCCTCGACGATGGCGGTCTTGCCGACGCC
>DAIRFV010000133.1:0-14915 GCA_036794905.1 Pyrinomonadaceae bacterium
CACGTTCCTGGCCTGGGCGAAGGAGAACGGGAGGTCATGGCGGCATGACGTGTTCAGGGCGCGTGCGCTCGTCGGCTTCTTTCGTGGTAAGACCTTCGCCCAGATTTCGCCCCTGCTCGTCGAGAAGTTCAAGAGCGAGCGTCGTAGGTCAACCATTACGTTCAAGGTGAAGCCGGAGCGGGACAGGAGCGTGGCATCCGTCAACCGCGTCCTGGAACTGCTCGCGCGCGTCTTTACCCTCGCCATCGAGCGCAGGCTCACCGACTCCAACCCGTGCGGCGAGGTCAGGAAGTTCGAGCTGCACAACAGGCGGTGCAGGTACCTTCTGGACGAGGAGGAGCCGCGGCTCTCCGCACAGTTCAACGGCACGCTAGCGCCCCATCGTCGTCGCGCAGGTTGACGACCGTCTTGACCCCGAGCCGCGCGAGCCTCGCGTAGCCGCCCGGCTTCGGCTGCCCGCCGCGGAAGAGCCGGTCATCGACGCGTCGGAAGTTCAGCAGTTCGTCGTAGTGCGGGGCGCCCTGTTCGTTGTCCTGCGCTCGGGCGAGGGAGACGGAAAGAATGAAAGGAAGGGCCGCCCCGACGAGCCATTGGGTCTTGATCTGCACGGCAATTTACCCCCCCGGTGCGGCGAGAGGTGACGCCTGATTTTAACCTCCGTTTGACCATCGCAAAGCAAGCCTGGTGCCGCAAGTCCGTCGTCCGACCGTAGTCGTCGCCGGCCATAAAGCACCCGACGCGCCCTATCGCCTGCCCCGGCGCGATGGCGGGCCCGCACAGGATACGAGCGCAATAGCTACACCGGCGAGAGCCGCACGTCCAAACCCGGCGTGACGACCACCGCGTGGTTCTTCGGGACCTTCAGCCAGTCCTCCCGAAGCTCCGTCAAAGGCTCCGACGTGACGATGACCGCACGATCCTCCGGCTCGGCTCGCACCATCCGGCACGCCCCGTCGCGGCACTCGAACCTCGCGCCCGAGGAGTAATAGAGTGAGAGCGGCTCCAGGGCCTCGTCGCTCACGTAGCGAGTCGCAACGACGCTCCGGCCGTCGGTGACGGCGAAGTTGTAGAAGGATGGACCGCGCGCCCCCGCCTCCTCCGACCAGGCGTCCAACCGCCGGACGGTCGAGACCATGGCCCGCCGCAGGTCTTCGGGCGCGTAACTCTCCGCCGGGTCGCCGAGGAGGTTCAGGAAGACTGCGAAGACGTGCTCCGAGTCGGTGGTGCCCTGGATGAACTCGTAGAGGTCGTCCCGGAGCGAGGCGCGCAGCCGCCGCTTCACCTTGTGGAACTCGGCCATCGTGCCGTTGTGCATCCAGAGGTACCTGCCGTGCTGGAAGGGGTGGCAGTTGGGCTCGGAGACGAGCATCCCCGGCGAGGCCGCGCGCACGTGCGCGAAGAGTCGCGGCGTGACGATCTTCTCGGCCAGGCGGTGCAGGTTCCGGCTGCTCCAGGCTGGCGTGATCGAGGTGACGACGCAGGGCGTCGGGTCGATCTCGGGCATGTACCACCCGACGCCGAAGCCGTCGCCGTTGAGCGGCTCGGCGCGCTCCCGCGCGCGGTAGCTCTGCTTGATGAGAGAGATGTCGGGCCGCGTGAGCAGCTCGGCCATCAGTATGGGCTTGCCGGCGTAGGCCAGAAATCTACACATCTTACCCCCGCGGTTTATGCTTGCGCAGGCTTCTCCGCCGTCTACCCGAAAGTTAAGCACGAGCGGTCCGTGCCTTCGTGTGAGTTTCACGCCCCGCGTCGCCGCCGGACATGATCGAGCGCAGCGCATTCCGCAGTGCCACGTCACGCGGATCCCCTGTGAGGGTCGTCCCCATCCGGTTGGTGACGTACGCGTAGCCGACGCCGACCTCCGGGTCGGCGAAGCCGAGCGAGCCGCCCGCCCCGGGCGCCCCGAATGCGGCGTCGCTCACGAAGGTCCATGCGGCGCAGGGTTTCATGAAGCCCAGCGAGAACCGCGCCTCGCCCTTCAGGCACTCGTCGTGGAAGCCGTATGTCGGCGGGACAGCCGGCGCTGACAACGCCGCCAAAGTCTCCGGGCGCAGGCCGAGTTCGCGCCCGCCCGTAGCGAACACGCCGTAGGCTCTGGCAATGGCGCGCGCGGTGCCGACGCCGCCTCCGGCCGGCACCTCGAGGTCGCGGGCGTAAACGCGCGCCTCGTCGTGGGGCAGTTCGGAGCCGGCGAGCGCCCGCATGATGTTGGAGCGTGGGTTCAACGAGGCGAGCGACATACGGGGCGGAAACCCTAACAGCCTCGACACGAGGCCCGGACTCGCGAGCGTCGCCAGCCGTGAGTTAGGGACCGACTCCGGCAGGCGGATGTAGAAGTCGAGCCCGAGGGGCGTGGCGATCTCGTCCTGGAAGAACTGCCCGAGGCTGCGGCGCCGCGGGTCGAGCCGCCTCAGCAGCTCGCCTTCGTAGAAGCCGAGGGTGACGGCGTGATACCCCTGCCGCGTGCCGGGCTCCCATGCAGGCTTCTGCCGGGCCAGGACGGCGGCCAGACGGTCGAGGTCGGCGAGCATGTTTCTATCTACCGGCGCGTCCAAAGCAAACAGCCCCGCCTGGTGTGACAGGAGCTGGCGGACGGTGATCCTCTCTTTACCGTTCTGTGCGAACTCCGGCCAGTAGGTGCAGACGCGCTCCGCGTAGTCGAGCCACCCACGCGAGTGCGCGAGCGCGAGGGTCATCGCGGACAGGCCCTTGGTCGTCGAGTAGACCAGGACCATCGTGTCCTCTTCCCAGGGCTCGCGGGTCGCCTTGTTCCGCACGCCGCCCCAAAGGTCTACGACCTTCTCGCCCCGGCGGTAGACGCAGCAGGCGCCGCCCAGCTCATGCCGGCGCGAGAAGTTCTCGGCGAACGCATCCTGCACGGCCTCGTAGCCCGGTGCCACATGTCCTTCGATACGGGTACCCCGTGATGCTTCCATTGGCGCCCCCTTTCTAACCAGGCCAAGACTGATCGGGCCTCGGGGCGCCCCCGCGCCCGAGCATCCGTTGCAGAGTCCAGCCCATCGCCAAAGACCCGGCCGCGACGATGGGCAGCAACGCGAGCGGGTCGCGCAGGCGGCGGAAGCGTGCGACACCGCCGCCCATCTCGATAAACCCGACGGGCGTCAGCGCCACGCCTGCGCCCGCGCCCCCGCCCTCCTCGCCTTCGTGGCGGCCGCTGCCTCCGCCGAACCCGTAGACGGCTTTGGCCACCGGAATAACTGTCAGCCCGTCGCGCTCGACGGGCGCGCCGAAAATGTGTGATGCGTCGGCGGCCACGCCGAGCCGCTGCGCCAGCCGCTCAACGAAACCTCCACCCGGCATCCCCGACAGGTCACCTTGTTCAGTCATGACGTGCTCCTTCCATTGGTTGTGCGCTCGGCTTCCGGCGGCGCGCCCTCACCTCAACCTGAAGCTGCGGACGATAGCGTCCGCCTCCGGCAGCACCCCGGCCAGCTTCTTCCGCGCGGACGTGAAGTGCAGGACGTAGTAGGTGCGCGCGTCAACTTGCAGGTAATAGATTCGTCCGGCCATCGGGCGGCCACCGCTCGTGAACTCGTAGGAGAAGACCACCCCGCTCAGCGCGCCCGAGAACGGCTCGCCCTCGCACGACCCGCAGGCGACGAAGCCCGGCAGCAGTTTCAGGTCCGGCTCTTCCCTTTGATACAGATCCTTCGCCGTCGTGCCCGCCTCCACCAGGCTCTTGCGGACGCGCAGGTAACCTTCGGCCGGGTCTGCGCCGTTGACGAACTCGTAGTGTTCGTGGACGTCAACGCGCCTGCCCGGGCGCCAGTGCGGCGAAGGGAGCTGTAGCACGTATTCGACGCCCTCACGCTCGAACGTGACCGCCTGAGCGGTTGCGGGAGCGGGTATCAGAAGTAGAACCAGGAAGGCAGTTGAAAGGCGCATGGGGTTTGCCTCCTCTAAGACCAACGGCCTCAGTAACCAGCCGTCGCTGCCCTCTTAGGCGGCGCCGACAGATGGGCTTGGTCCAAAGCTTTTCGACTCATTCTTCACGTGGCCGCTGGCACAGGTGTTTTATCCGCCGTCACCCTTGTGCCTTCGCAGGAGACGTACCAGGAGGCAACACCCAGCAACCGGTCTTCGAACTTCGGCGTCGCCTCCGGCATGGGGGCCGGCCGCACCTTCTCACCACGGCTGCCGCCCGGTGCACTGTCGGCATTCCCCCGTCACCACGTGACGCTCTCGGCGAGGCGATGCATCTCCGCCGTCCTTAGCCGGCTCAGGTCCCCGCACACTTCCTCCCGGCCGGCGCCTGTCTCTGAATGCCTCACGCGGTGTTCGACACGAGAGCTATCTGAGTCACGCCGGGATTCCGCCGGCTTGACTACAAGAGGTGCAACACTCATGCCGCGGGCAAACGCAGCGCACGGCCGCTCCGGGCGTATTTGTCGGCGGCGTGTGTGAAGGGCGTGCGGATATTTACGCACGGCGGGGTGGAGGGCGGTTGGACGGTAAAGCGTGTGGGAGATGACTGGCTTAAGCGGTCCGAGGAGCTTTCATACAACGGTTCATCCGCTTCCTCTTCTCGACGAACCTGGCCGAAGTCCTCATCATCATGGCGGGCGTCCTCGGCTCATTCTTCCTCGGCCTGCACGAAGTGTCGGGCGAACCACTGCTGCCGCTGGCGGCCGCGCAACTCCTCTGGGTCAACGTCGTCACCGACGGCCCCCCTGCCCTCGCCTCGGGGCTCGACCGCGACCCGCGCGTGATGCGCCGTAGGCCGCGCGACCCGAAGGCGACGCTGCTCGACCCGGCCTCGCTGCGCTTCATCGTGACGGCCGGCGCCGTCAAGGCCGCTGTCGGCGGCGCGCTGCTCGTCGGCCTTCCCCTCCCGGGCCACGGTCTCGGTGAGACACGCACGCTGCTCTTCCTCTACATGACCGCCGGCCAGCCCTTCTACGCCTACCCGGCCCGCCGGCTCGACACGACGCCCGGATTCAACGCGGCGCTTCACTTGTCGGTCCTACTCGGCACGGGGCTCCACAGCTAGCTACCGTCACGTCCCGGTGCTGCGGGCACTGCTCGGGCTGGAGCCGCCCGCCCCGGCCTCACTCCTCCGGGTGGCCGCGGCAATTCTTCTACGCGGCCGAACGCAGCACCCTCTTCCCGGCCCTCAGTTTCCCGTTGCGCGAAATGATAAGGGCTGTGCCCAACAACCCCGCCGCGGCGAGCGCGTAATCCTCCGTGACGCCGAGATTCGAGGCCGCCAGCGTGCCCACCAGCGACCACGCCAGCGGGACGGGCAGGAGGCGTTTCGGAACTTCGCCCTCCGCGCACAGCAGCAGGCCGAAGGTGAAGATGGTTGTGGGGCAAGGCAGCCCGAAGGTCGGGGACGCGGGATAGACCCGACCCAGGATGTGGCCCAGTGCTGGATACGCGATTAACGAGTAAGTGAAGAGTGCCGCCGCGCAGGCGCCGTAGGCGTCGTCACTGAAGCGAAAAGCCACCGGCTTCTCTCCGAGGGCGACGGCGAAGAAGAGTAACGCCTCGACGACGAAGAGCGCCCCGAAGACGTATGCCGCCGGGTTAATCGCGGCGAAGAACAGGACGTGATAGACGGCCCCCATCCAGAGCCACAACAGGGACAGGGTCGCGGCTACGACCCGGCCCGAGTGTAAGCCCTTCCCCGCCGCGAGGAGCACGGCGGCGGCCGCGGCCGCATTCAGGAGCAGTTGCGCGGGCCACACCGCCCGGTTGTATTGGGCGAAAACGCGCAGGAACTGTTCTTCGGTGAACGGCAAGAGTGGCTCCGCCTACGCAGCCTCCGGCGCGCGCGTGATCTCGACCGAGCAGTGGGCGCGCGCGGCCACGGCCGCGGCCACGCTCCCCAGAAGGAGGCGCTCCACGCGGTTGCCGAACCTGTGCGACCCGACGAAGATGCAGTCCGCCCCCCAGCGCTCGGCCTCCCGGACGAGGACGCGTCGCGGGTCGCCCGGAGTGATGACCGAAGAGGTCACAAGGCCGGCGGCGCTGAGTTGTAAGGCCGCACGCTCAACCGTCTCCTGCACCCATTCGTCCTCCGCCCGATTCTCTTCCTCGACCGCTTTCCTCATAGACGGGACGAGGCGCTCGACGATGTCGAATTCCAGAGGGTCGTTGACTATCACGACACGCGCCTCGCCGCCCTTCGGCCAGTGGCGCGCCGCCACGGCCCGCACCGCGGCGTCGGCCCCCGGCGAGCCGTCCACGCCGATGATGAGGCGCGCCGACCGCGGCTCCACCTCGACGCGGCCTCGGGCCACCCGCACGGACGAGCGCGCCTCGTTCAAGATTTTCTGCGAGACGCTGCCCAGGACGAAGCGGCCCAGCGCCGTGCGGCCGTGAGAGCCCACGACGACGAGGTGCGGCCCCCACTCGTCCGCCACCCTCAACACCTCCCGCGCGGGCGAGCCGTAGAAGGCTTCGGCCCGCACGACCCAGCCGGGGAAATTTGCCCTCAGCCGCGCGCGCGCCTCTTCGGCGAGGGACTGAGCTTCCAACACGGGCGACGAATCTTTGACGTACTCCCGCTGGAGAGCGGCGGCCGTGTGCGCGACCATCGCCTCAGCAACGACCTCGTAGGCCGACGGCGGCGGCGGTGGCAGCCACCTCTCCGCCACGGAGACGACCAGCGCCTCCGCCTCTTGCGGCAGCCCCGCACGATGTAAGTCGTCCAGCGCGGCCACGGCACACTCCGAGCCGTCGTACGCGATCAGTAATTTCATCTTCTCGCTCATGGCGAACACTCCCGGGGCGCCTTCGCTCTGGATGAGCCGGCCGTCCGGCGGCGCCCTCAACCTCTCTTTCAGCCTTCCTCGGGCCGCGTACTATCTCGACCGAACAGCCGGCGTGAGACGCGACGGCGCTCGAAACCGAGCCGAGGGACAGTCGCCCCCAGAAGCCTCGCCCCTGCGACCCGAGGACTACGAGGTCGGGCTTCCACTCGTCGGCCTCCGCGAGGATCGACTCCCTGGCGGCGCCCGAGCATGCGGCCCCCGGGAGAGCGCCAGGTACGCTCGCCCGGTGTCGTAGAGAGCCGCCGGTACCGGGAAGACGAAGGCGAACGACGGCAGCAGAAGCATGACCGGAAAGGACGTTGAAGGCATAGGCCCTTCCCCCTCCCGCGCACGACCTTACATGGCGAGGTCGCGCAGCAGGACGCCGATTGCGTGGGCCAGCGCCGCCGCCAGCCCCCCCACGGCGAGCGTCGAGAGTCCGGAACGCCACCACGAGGCGGTAGACCAGCGGCTCTTCGCCGAGCCGATGGTGAAGAAGATGCCGCCGGTCAGGAGCGTCGAGAGCCAGAACGCTTCGCGCGCGCCGAAGACATAAGGCAGGAGCGGCACGAGCCCGCACAGGCAGAAGGCGGCGAAGGTGGCGAACGCCGCCTTCAACGGCGAGCGCACCTCGGCCGGGAGCCCGTACTCCTCCGTCAGCATCGTCCGCACCCAGCGCGTGCGGTCGGCGGTGATGAGGCTGACGACGCGTTCGAGGTCTTCGCCCCCGAAACCCTTCCGCATGAAGATCTGCCGCACCTCCTCGCGCTCGCCCTCGGGGACGACCTCGATGTGGCGGCGCTCGACGGCCTCCAGCCGCTCGAAGTCCTCGCGCTCGGCCCGCGTGCCGAGGAAGTTGCTCGCGGCCATCGAGAAGCCGTCGGCCGCGAGGTTGGCGAAGCCCATGATGAGGATGATGGCGGGCGACAGCTCCGCCCCGACCACGCCGGCGACGACCGCGAAGGTGGTGACCGAGCCGTCGATGCCGCCGTAGATCACGTCGCGAAGGTAGTTGTGGCTCGGCCCGGCCGTGAGCCGCTCGCTGATGGCTTCGTACGTGTGCGCGTGCTCGAGCTTGAGCCGTCCAGTCTCAGTCACCGCCGTCCTCCTCCTGCGGCTCGACGCGCGCGCCGTCTTCAAGGTCGTTCGGGGGGTGAAGCACCACCCGTTCGCCCTCCGCCAGCCCGCCCTTGATCTCGACCTCCGACTGGCCGCTCGGCCCGCCTACTTCTTCAGCCTCAGCCTGAGGTGTTCCCCGACCAGTATCGCGGCCGGGTACAGGACCTCCTCCTCGTAGCGCGCGTGCAGGAGCAGCTTCTCCGCGAACCGCGCGGCCTCGGGCTTCTTCTCTTCCGACGCCGCGCGGCGTAGCCTCTCCAGCGCGGCGCCGACCGCCCTGTGCTCGTCGAGCATCCGCGGGAGGTTCGCCTTCAGCTTATCCGTCATGGGGAGCGCGTCGGCCATCCACGGCCGCGCGCCGCCCTTTGAGAGGGGCCGCAGCAGCCCCAGCGGCGGCAGCGCGTACTCCTCCTCCGCTTCGAAGTGCGGGCGCAGAAGACCTTCGACCTCACGCGCCGCCTCCGCTACCCGGCCGCCCGATTTGGCCGCGGCCGCCAGCTCCGCGTGGAGTTCTTCGTGCTCCGCCTTTATCGAACCGGGAACCATGAACTGTGCGGTCTCATCACCCCCGGCTCCTTCGGACCTCGTGGCGAGCACGTAGGCGGAGAGTAGAAGTACGATTAAGGCCAATCCGAAGAAGCGCAGGTGCTCCTTCGCCTTTCCCGCGTCGGCGCGGGTCGCCTCTTGCGTCAACAGCATGGTCTCACCTCACGTGTCTGTGCCGGCCGGGGCGCCCGGCTTGCGCCGCACGACCTCGACCGAGCAGTGCGCCCGCGCGGCGACGGCCGCCGACACGCTCCCCATCAGGAGGTGCTCGACGCCGCGCATCCCGCGCGCCCCGATGAAAATACAGTCCGCGCCCCAGCCTTCGGCCTCCTCGACGAGCACGCTCTTCGGGTTTCCCTTCGCGAGTTCGACGGTGGTCGCGAGCCCCGCCGCGCGGAGCTTATCCGCCGACGGCTCGAAGGCGGCCCTCACCCACTCCCAGTCCTTTTCGTCCTCGGCGTCTACCCATTTGAGGACGGAAGGCTCCCGCGGGTCGGCCTTGACGTACATGAACGTGTCGAGCACCGAGACGAGGCGGGCTTCGCTGCCACGCGGCCAGGAGCGCGCCGCGACGGCCTCGACCGCGGCCTCGGCGTCCGACGAGCCGTCCAGGCCGACGACGATGCGCACGGGGGCGCCGGCCTCTTTGTTTGGGCCCTCGCGCGCCACCCTCACGGGGCAGCGGGCCTCGTAGAGCACGCGCTGCGAGACGCTCCCGAGGATCATGCGCCCGCCGAGCACGGCGTGGCCCTGCGCCCCGACGACGACGAGGTCGGGCTTCCACTCGTACGACTTCTTGACCAGCGCCCACGCGGGCGAGTCGGCCGCGGCCTCGGCGCGCACGTCCCAGTCGGGGAAACTCTCTCTGACCCGACCCGCCGTGCGTTCAGCCATCGCGCGCGCCTCCCCGAGTACGTGGGCCGCGCGCTCGTGGGCGCGCTTGATGCCCGGCGGCACGTAGAATGGGAACGTGTCGTCGGCCTCGGTAACGGGCGGGGGCACGAACACGTCGGCCACACATAGCACCACGGCCTCGGCCGTGCCGGGCAGCCCCGCCCTCCGCAAATCTTCGAGCGCCGCGTCGGCGCACTCGGAGCCGTCGTAGCCGATCAAAATCTTCATTCGCTCACTCATCGCTTCGCCCCCTCGTCCCGACCCGGACTCGACGACCACGCGTGTGACGGGCGGGGCCGGCTTTGCACCTGCCTACCCGCCGTCGTGGACGATCACCAAAGTCCCCACCGGGACCATCTCGCTGAACCCCTTGGCGATTAACATGGGGATGCGGACGCAGCCGTGGCTCGCGGGCCGGGCCGGCACGGAGAGGCTGCCGTGGATGGCGACGCCCCCGCTGAAGTAGCAGGGGTAATAGAGAAGTCCGAGGGTGCTGCGGCGCCGGCCCTCGAGCTTGCGCCCGATGGTGAAGCGGCCGCGCGGCGTGTGGGCGCGCTGCCACTTCCCCTGGTCGAAGTAGCTCCCCTCGTTGCCGGTGGAGACCGGAATGACTTTGACGACCGTGCCGTCGTCGCCCACGACGAAGAGCACCTGCCGCCGTATATCGATCTCGACGTGTGCGGGGCCGCTTTCAAGCGGCGGCGGGCGCGACGCGCCCCGCAACGCCCGAAGCTCTCGCCGCGTGAGCCGGCCGGAGCGCTCGCGCCCCTCGACCTTCTGGAACGCGACCAGCGCGTGGCGCGACAACAGGTCCCAGACCCCATCCGCCTCACCGGGCCAGTAGCCCAACTCGCCTAGAAGCCGCTCGGCCTCGAGCACCCCCTCCTTCGTGAGCTGCGCGCGGTTACCCTTCCCGGCCGTCGCGGCGCCGGCGTGCCCCGCGGCCGTCGCTACGAGCAAGAGGCAGGTGGCCAGGAAGAGCCAGAGGTGTCTACCGCTAGCGGCAACTCTCGCCTCTCGAAATGAGCCTTTCATAATCTTGACGGCGCGAACCTTTTGGATTCGCTCGCCTCCGCCCTGGCTCATCGCAACGGGCGTGCCGGTTCACTTCGCTCTGCGTTTGCCATTTCCGCAGCCGGAAGTGCGGGCGTGGGGGTCGGCACCGGCAACGGGCGTATTTTTCCGCATGCCGGGCGGACTATTACACACGCCCTTCTCACCGCCCGCCCCGGAAGCGCAGCGCCCGCGACAAGGCACAGACGTTGCAGCCTCGCAGGTCCAAGGCGCGCAATACCGATTTCTCGAAGGCGTGAGGTGCGCGGGATGTCGTCGGCTAACGATTGGGAGACACGGGCGCTCGAACGCCACTGCTCTCACTGTAACCGCGAATCGCCGGGAAAGCTCTATGCGGGGAAGGAGTACCTGCGCATGTTGCTGGGGATGAAGGGTGACGAGGGGGCCTGGCTCGCGCACAAGGTGGAGGCGTTCTTCTGGTCGGACGCTGACATGATCCACGTCCACCTGTGTGACGACTGTGCGTCACGCCTCGCCCCCGGTGAGGCGTCGGAGGTGCCGCCGCCATCCGCCACGAGCCCCGCTTAACCGCCCGAAAGTTTTTCCACCCTCACGGCCGTCACCTTGTACTCGGGCGTCCCCGTGCGGCCGTCACGGCGAGGGCTCGTGACCCGGTTCAGGAAGGCTTCTCCGGTGTGGAAGGTGGCGCAGGGTTCCCCCGGCCTGACCGAGCGGTCGAGGTTGGCGGGCAACTCCGCCCGGCCGTGGCGGCTGAGCAGGCGTACCCGCTCGCCGTCGCGCACGCCCAGCGCCGCCGCGTCCGCACATCGACGGATTGGCTCCAACCGCCCGACCGCTATAGGCTGTGGCGGCCCTCTGCCGGAAGGCGCCGGGTGGCCTCGCCGTAAAAGCGCTGCCTTACCACCCCGGGCCCCGTCTCATACAGGTCAGCCAGTAAGGATTTGACCGCCTGGTAACACTCGCAGGCCCGGGCCTCTAAGCCGGCGCGGTCTCTGAAGATGATCCTGCACCGGCAGTGTGAAATCAGCCCGTCCCTCGTCAGCCTGCCGACGATTTCGGTGACCCCTTCCCGGCGCACGCCCAACATCGCGGCGATCAACTCGTGCGTCAGGATCAACTCGTCCCGGCCCGCGCGGTCGCCGAACTCCAGCAGCCACCGCGCGAGCCTCGCTTCGACCGTGTGAAGGCGGTGACAGGCGGAGGACTGCGACACCTCCTCGACCAAGGCGAGGACGTAGCGCAGCACCAGCCCCCGGAAAGGTTCTGCGTCGGCGAACTCGCGCGCGAAAGTTTCGGCCCCGACCCTCACGGCCTCGCCCGCGGCCAGCACGACGGCGCGGGAGTTCGACGCGGCGCGGTGACCGAGCAAGGCGGGCAGCCCCACGAACCCTTCCCTGCCCGTCAGGCAGACCTCGACCTGCGCCCCGTCTTCCATCGCGACGGCAGTCGCGACCGCGCCGCTCGCGGGGAAGTAGACGTGACGGATTTGCCCCCCCGCGTTGTAGAGGGTCTGCCCGGCGGCCAGTGCGACGTGCTCGGACAGGCGCAGCAGGCGCTCACGCCCCTCGCCGGGCAGGGCGAGGAGGAGGCGGTTGCCGGCCGCGGCGGCCGTGGCCGTCTCGCTTATCATTTGAGGAACCTCCCTTCCTGAGCCGCCTCGCCGCTCGGCCGCCTGTCGCCGAGCATCCCGCCCACGCACCACATCAGCCCCGCCACGTCGGGCTTGACCACGTAGCCCCGGACGTCCGCCGACTCCGCCACCGCGCGGTCCCACTCGAACGGGTCGTCGGAGAAGACGACGGCCTTGGCTTCCCGGTCGGTCTGGCGGGCGCGGCGGCCCGCAGGCTCGAGGCCGTCCTCCCACGCGGGACCCAGGCTGAGGATGACCCTCTCGCCCTCGAACGGATAGCTCACGCGTACACTTCTCTCGTACATGACCCATGACCTCTGAGACGGTCCGGCGCGCCACTCAGATTCTCGCGAACGCCGCTTGAAGGTCTTCGATGATGTCGTGCCAGTCTTCGAGGCCGACGGAGAGGCGGATGCCGCCCGGCTCCATGCCCCGCCGCCGCTTCACCTCGTCAGGCAGCGCCGAGTGCGTCATCGTGTAAGGCTCTTCGATGAGCGTCCGCAACTGCCCGAGGCTGACGGCGAGCGTGACCGAGTAGGCGTGGTCGGCGACGTAGTCGATGAACCTGTTCGCCGCCTCGGTCGCCTCGCCCTCGTCCCCCTTCAGCACGAAGTAGAGCATGCTCCCCGGCGCGAACCTGCCGTCGTAGGAGGTCATCTGCCGGCGCGCCAGGCCGTACTGCGGGTGGCTTTCGAGGCCGGGGTAGCCGACGCGCGCGACCTTCGGGTGGGTCTCAAGAAACTGTGCGACGCGCAGGGCCGTCTTCTGCTGGTTGGTCATACGCGCCGCGAGCGTCGGCAGACCGTAGACGAGGATGTCCCAGGCGTTCTTGGGCGAGAGCACGCCGCCGAAGTCCTTGCGGTAGAGGAGGAGCGGCGCGTGGTAGTTCTGACGGCTGATGACGGCGCCGCCCATGTCCGTGCCGAAGCCGCCGATGTCTTTCGAGAGGCTCTGGACGACGAGGTCCGCGCCCAGCTCCAGCGGACGCTGGCAGAAGGGCGTGGCGAACGTGTTGTCCACCACCACGAGTATCCTCCCGCCCCGCTCCCGCCCGGAGGCGATTTCGTCCGCGGCGGCGCGCACCTCGCGGATGTCTATTAACTCAAGCGTCGGGTTGACGGGCGTCTCGAAGTAGACGAGGCGCGTGCGCGGGGTGACGGCCTGTTGGAGGCTGCGGTTGTCGCGCAGGTCTGCGAAGCGCGTCGTGATGCCGTAGCGCGGCAGCCACTCGGTGAAGAGGCTGTAGGTGCAGCCGTAGAGCGTCTGGTGCGCGACGATCTCGTCGCCGGCCTTCAAGGCGACGCCCACCGCCGCGGAGACCGCGGCCATCCCCGTGGCGAAAGTCACCGCCGTCTCGCCCCCCTCGGCGACCGCGAGGTTCTCCTCCAGCATCCCGCGCGTCGGCTCGTCCAGACGGTCGTAGACGTAAACGGGCACGTGCCCCTTCACGTCCGCCTCTTCGGAGGCGAACTCGACGAAGCCTTGCGCGCCGCGGTGGACGCTCCCCAGCCGGTACGAGGTCGAGGCCGAGATGGGTGGGATGAGGTGGTGGTCGAAGTCCCAGCGCTTCGTGTCCGCGTCGCCGTGGATCAGGCGCGTGCGCATGCGGTACTGCCCGCGCCTCCTGTGTCCGTTCTTTTCCATCGCCTTACCTCAATCGGAAAATGTCCCCAAGTCAAAGTATGAGCCGGCCTCGAGGTCGGCTCGTGGCTTTACACAAAAGACGGCTTGCCGCGGCGTCGTAACCGCCGTGGTCGGGGGCGGAAAGCCCGCCGCCGCGAAGAGGATGTATACGAGAAAGGTTCTAAGAGAACTTTGGGAGGAATCGGGGATCATTTTGCGACCCTCCTTTCATGGGACGCCGGGGCTCGTAGCCTTCCGACCTGAAAGGGTAAATCGCAACAGGCGTGCCGTGCGGGCGGGGCGCAAACCAGCAGAACTTGCCCGCGCACGGGCCGCGGCGTGCGCGCTTTTGCGCGGCGCGGCGCAAAATTCCCACCGTGGGGGTCGCCGTCGGCCTGGTCGGCCCGCCCTACCGCTCGCGGTTTTGATTTGTGCCCGCCGCGGCCCCGCCGTTGTCTGGCGTCTCCCGCACGGGCGCCCGGCGTCGCCCGGGTCGCGCGCAGAGGATGTCAGTGAAGTTGGGAGGCGGCCGCCCTCATGCGGCGCCTTCTACGGCCCGTCCTTCTGGACGGAGACGGTGACGAGTGGCTGTTCGCCGGCCGTGCGGCTGTAGGAGACCCAGCAGCCCGCGCGACGGTAGTTGACGCGCCGGTGGACCGAGCCGTCAGGGCTCGGCTCGATGTCCGCGCCGAGGACGTTCTTCGGTGTGGGCGCCGACGCGCCCGCGTATTGAACGGAGATGGCCTTCACCTGGTGCGAGGCGTCGTAGAAGATCTGCGCCGACTCGCTCTCGGAGAAGAGGTAGAAGTCCTGCTGGTCGCCCTTGTCGGCGGGCTCGCCGAGCTTCTGGCGCGCCTCCCCGGCCGTCATGCCGAGCCGGACGCCCTTGTATTCGCGCATGAGCGGCTCGGCGGCCTCGGCGGGCGCGGCCTCGGCCGGCCGGGCCGCGGCAGGCACCGGCTTCGGCGCGCTTCTCTTCTGTCGCGCGTTGGTGAGGAGTGAGCCGAGCGCGAAGACGACGAGTGCGAGCAGGATGAGTTCGAAGAGTACCTTGAGGTAACTGCGTTCGCCGGCTGTGATGAACATTGGACGTGCCTCCTTCCGGAGGGGCGCGCGAGGGTCGTCCGCCCCGCCATACCGAAGCCGAATCGCAAACGCCGTGCCGACCGGCGCAAGGCAGGCGAGTCCCGGCAACTTTCAACACCTGAGGCGGGCGGCGGATGGTGGAGGTGGGGATTTGCCGCCCGGCGGTTGGGAAATTTCCTCAGCCGCGGCCGGGTGCCCTCGGCTTC
>DAIRFV010000410.1:0-4116 GCA_036794905.1 Pyrinomonadaceae bacterium
GTCGGAGTCGGGCGAGAAGGTGTGGACGCGGTAGCCCATGCGGCGCGCGGCGATGGCGAACATGCGGCCGAGCTGGCCGCTGCCGAGTACGCCGACGGTGGCCCCGGGCAGTATCGCTTTCATGACGGCAGGACTGCTTCGCGCACCCGGGCGGTCTGCTCCTCGCGGAAGCGGCGCAGCCTCGCGCGGAGTTCCGGGCGCGTGTTGGCGAGGACGGCGACGGCGAGCAGCGCGGCGTTGGTCGCGCCGCTCGGCCCGATGGCGAGCGTGCCGACGGGGATGCCGGCGGGCATCTGCACGATGGAGAGGAGCGAGTCGAGACCCTTGAGCGCCTTGCTCTTGACGGGGACGCCGAAGACGGGGACGGTCGTCTGCGCCGCGACCATGCCGGGCAGGTGCGCCGCGCCGCCCGCGCCCGCGATGATGACTTCGAGCCCGCGCGCCTCGGCGCCTTCGGCGAACTCGGCCATCCATTGCGGCGTGCGGTGCGCCGAGACGACCGCGCACTCGTGCGGCACGCCGAACTGCTTCAGCACGTCGGCCGCGTGCCGCATCGTCTCCCAGTCGGACGTGCTGCCCATGACGACCGCCACCAGCGGCGGCGCCGCCGCCGACGGCTCGCCCTCTTCGGAGTCCACGCCCCGTCCCTCTCTCAGTCTGATGCCCACGGCCGGCCGCCCCCCTCAGTAGATGTTGAAGTTGTATTCGAGGACGACGTACTGCGACACAGCCCGGCCGTCCTTCTGCGCCGGCTCGAAACGCATCTGGCGCGCCGCGGCCAGGGACTTCCCCGTCAGCCCGTGCGGCAGAGTCTTGACGACGGAGATGTTCCGCATCTCGCCCGAGGAGTGGAGGATGGCGCGCAGGCGCACGACGCCGGTCACGTTGAACCTGCGCGCCCACTCCGTGAAGCCCGGCTCGGGCTTGAAGGTGATGACGGCCTTCTTCGTCACCTCGCTCTGCCTGAACGGCCGGTCGTCATCGGCGGGAGCGGCGCCGCCGCCCACTGGGTTGACGGGGTCGCCTCCGCCGACGTTAACTCCGCGCCCCGGGCCGACGGCGATGTCCCTCACGGGCGCCGCGCCTTTGAAGGCGAACGAGTCCACGAACTGCCTCAGCCGCGCGTCGCCCGCGGCGGCGCCGAGCGCGGCGACGACGTAGACCCGCGCGCCGTCGGCGCAGACGTAGACGTGGCCGCGCTCGCTAACGCGCCCGACGGAGTACTCGCGCGCGCTCTGGCCGCCGATGTTGAACGGGCGCACGTAGCTCATGCCGACGCGAGCCGCGGCGGCGCTCCGCTCCTCCTCGTTCATCTCCAACTGCTTGAGCCTTTCCAGCTCGGGCGTGACGAGCAGCTCCCACGCCAGCTCCGCGACGTGGTCGAGGTAGCTCGACTCCGCGGAGTCGCCGTCCTCCGCCTTCAGACGCTTCAACAGCACGCCGTCCGGGTTTTGCAGAGACCAGACGACGTAGGTCGTCCGCCCGTCGGGCGCCGCCGCGTAGCGCGTCCCCGTCAAGAACATCCCGCCGCCCGTCAGTCGCGTCTCGACCGCCGCGGGCTGCGTCGGCATGCGCGCCGTGAACTCCTCGCCCGCGGGCGAGAGGACGATCCATTCGAGCGTGGTCTGCGCGGCGGCCGCGCACGCGCAGAGCGAGACGGCGGCCGCGGCGAGCATCAGACGTGTGAGGGCTTTCGACATCGCTTCGGTTCCTCAAAGTCGCGCGCGCGGCCCCACAGCCGTGCGCGTCCTCATCTTAAAGGTAGCGCTCGCGCAGGACGCGTACGTGGTGCGCCTCGTGGCCCGCGATGATGTAGGCCAGCGCCCGCACGGTGACCTCGTTGTCGCTGGCGGTGCCGCGGCGGCCCCAGGCCTCGGGCGAGAGGTGGCGCAGCAGTTGGAGGGTGGCGGCGCGCACGACCTCGAACTCGTCGGCCAGGCTGGCGAGCGTGCGCGCGTCGAAGTTGACGCCCGCCATCCACTCGTCCTGATCCATGCCGGGCAGCGGCGCGCGGTCGCCGCGCGCGATGTGGAGCGCGCGGTACGAGAAGAGGCGCTCGCCGTCGTTGACGTGCCCGACCAACTGCTTGACGCTCCACTTGCCGGGCTCGTACCTGTGCTCGCCCTGCCCCTCCGAAAGCCCGCGCAGCAGCGCCAGCGTCTCCGCGCCCTGCCGCTCCAGGGTGGTGACCAGATCGGCGTCGGGCACGAGCGAGACGTACTGCTCGTAGTAAGACGCGTATTCGTGCGGCTCGGGTCGGGCGGGGGCGGGTGCTGACATCTTCAGTCGTCCTTTCTCGAATGGGGAAGTAGGCAGCGGGCAGACGGCAGCAGGCAGTTAAGAGGTTATTCGGGGAAGCCCCGGAGGGGCGGCATGAAACCTCCGGTGCTATAAACATCACGCCCCTCCGGGGCTCGCCTCGCAGTCTGGTAACTGCCCACTGCCTACTGCCTACCGCCTACCGCACTACTCCTGCGCGTGCGAGTAGCCGGGCTTGCCGTCGAAGTTGTAGAGGTTCTCGGTCTTGATGAAGTCGAGGCCGGCCTCGGCGAAGCGCGAGAGCAGCGCTGCCACCTTCCCGTTCCCGACCGTGCTGCCGCCCTCCGCGGCGAAGCGGCAGCGCCAGTGGTCGGAGCAGAACGTCTCGGTCGCGCCGCCGGGGTAGACCTTCACACCGCGGTTCGCAATCGAAGTGAGCTTCAGGCCCTCGCCCGACAACTTCTCGACCGCCGCCCCGAGGTCGTTCGCCGAGCCCGCAGACCAGTCGAGGTACACGTCCACGCCCGCCAGCTCCTTCTTCTCCGCGGGCGTCTCGCGCGCCGCGCGCCCGGAGGAAGAGCCCCCGGCGCCGCCCTCGCCCGCCTTGTAGCTCACGGCCTTCAGCGTCTCGGGCTTCTGCCCGATGCGCGCGACGACCGCTTCCGCGAACTCGCGCGTGCCGACCTTCTCCTTGCTCACGCCCTCCTTGTAGATGTCGTACGTGTGGACGCCGTCCTCCATCGTCCGCAGCCACGCGTTGTGCGCCAACTCCGCCACGTCCGTCTGCCCCGTGTGGACGAGCATCATCACCGCGCCCAGGAAGAGCCCCGAAGGGTTCGCCAGGTTCTGACCCGCGCGCCGCGGGGCCGAGCCGTGGATGGCCTCGAACATCGCGATGTGCTCGCCGATGTTGGCCGAGCCGGCGAGGCCGACGCTGCCCGCGATTTGCGCCGCCACGTCCGAGAGCACGTCGCCGTAGAGGTTCGGCAGCACCAGCACGTCGAAGTTCTCGGGCGAGTCGGCCATCTTGGCCGCGCCGATGTCCACGATCCAGTGCTCGTTCTCGATGTCGGGGTACTCGGGCGCGATCTCGTCGAAGATTTTGTGGAAGAGGCCGTCCGTAATCTTCATGATGTTGTCTTTCGTGAAGCACGTCACCTTCTTCCGGTTGTTGCGCCGCGCGTACTCGAACGCGTAGCGGACGATCTTCTCGGTGCCGGGGCGCGAGATGAGCTTGAGGCACTGCGTGACCTGATTCGTCTGGCGGTATTCGATGCCGCCGTACACGTCCTCCTCGTTCTCGCGGACGATGACCACGTCCATCACGGGGTGCTTCGTCTCCACGAACGGGTGGTACGACACGCACGGCCGCACGTTCGCGTAGAGGCCGAACGTCTTCCGCACGGTCACGTTCAGACTCTTATAACCCCCGCCCTGCGGCGTCGTAATCGGGGCTTTCAGAAAGACCTTCGTCCGCCTCAAACTATCGAACGCCTGCGGCGCGACCCCCGCCGGGTTCCCCGCGAGATAAACCTTCTCGCCGATCTCAATCTCTTCGATGTCCAGACGCGCGCCCGCGCCTTCGAGAATCCGCAGCGTCGCGTCCATAATCTCCGGCCCGATGCCATCGCCCCGCGCCACCGTAATGGGAGTTTTTTCCGCCATGATGCCAGCCCACACCTTTCCGCTTTCCGCCTGAGGTTTCTAACAACAACCACGCGCCGCCCGCGCACACACCCCGCGCGCGTCCGCCACACACAAAAATCTTCCCTTAACTGGCCCCGACATATAACATCCCCCCCGCGCCCCCGGCAACCGCCGCCCACGCCGTCCTCAAGTTATAAGAGCACAACTGCC
>DAIRFV010000411.1:0-4111 GCA_036794905.1 Pyrinomonadaceae bacterium
AGTAGACAGTAGGAAATCCATCGTCGCTCGAACCGTGCGGCTCTCGTCGTCAACGTTCGCTGCGCGGAGCGCTACTGCCTACTGCCTACTGCCTACTGCCTTCCGGGTACACGGGCCGGCCGTCGATGCTGACCTGGTTCTTCTCGCGCCGGTAGTCGCGGAGGCCGTCCTCGCCCTTACTTAAAGTCCATTCGACGAGCCGTTGGCGCTCCTGCTTCAGCTCGTAGACGGGGATGGAGAAGCCGCAGGAGGTCTGCGCCGACTCGACTTCGAGCACGACGATCTGCCGCTCGCCGGGGATGAGAGGGAAGTGCGGCCGCAGCTCCGACCATTCCCCATCGCCGGGGCGCACGACGCGCCCGCGCCCGTAGATGCGGAGGATGAGCGGCTGCTCCGTGAAGCTACAGAGCATGATTGTCATCCGCCCGTTCTCCGAGAGGTGCGCGGCCGTCTCGTTGCCGCTCCCGGTCAGGTCGAGGTAGGCGACCCGGCGGCCCTCGTCGAAGCAGCGGAGCGTGTCCATGCCCTTCGGCGAGAGGTTGATGCGACCCCCCTCGGGCGCCGTCGCCGTGAAGAACATCTTCTGCTCGCCGATGAAGCTCTGGAGCCGCTCGTCGAGCCGCGTGTAGAACTGGGCCATGAGTCTTTAACCCCCGGGGCCTTAAGGCCGGCTCCAGACCGAGCCGTCCGCGTACTCCACGCGCGCGAACTCCAGCCGGGGCGTGGCGTTGTCGGTGCGCGTGAGCGTCGCGTCGTCGGGGAGCGCCGGCGTGTAACCGCTCTCCTTCTTCGCGTCGCGGACGGAGCGGCGAAACTCCACCCGCTTGCCGGGGCCGATGCGCCGGTCGGAGTGGACGCGGTACCTCAAAAACTCGGCGCCCGTGGCGGGGTCGGTGAAGACGAAGTCCACCTCTACCGACCTGATGGCCTTGGCGCCGCGGTTGCGCAGTTCCGCCACGGCGACGTACTTGACCGGCCGGTTGCGCCACCTGGATTGATAGGCCGCCTCCGTCAGCGGGGGGCAGTCCTTACAAGGGTCGGTGGGCGGCCCGGCCACGGCCCAGTACGTCCGGACGATCTCGATGGCGGGCGCCGTCGCCTGTTGTGATTCCGCCCGCAGCGGGGCGGAGCCGGCCAGCAGCGCGAGGCAGAACGTAAACTGGACGAGAGCCTTCATCACAACACCTCTTTAGCTACGAGCGAACGTCGGAGGGGGCGCGGCAATCGCGCCCCTCGTGTTAATTCTCGTTCAGGGCGTGTCGCGGATGGTGACTTCGAGCGTGAAGGTCGTGTCGGTCGCCTCGTCCTCGGGCCAGACGCTGATCTCGTAGGCGCCGGTCTTGGGGAGCGTCCCCGACCAGTCGGTCGGGTTCTGTCCCACGTCTAGGGGCTCCATGCCCGGCGCCCAGACGCCGAAGATGGCGTTCTTCTTCGCGGAGGTGAGGTGGAGCGTCAGCGTCTGCCCCGCGCGCGCGCGGAGGCGGTAGGTGATGGGGTCCATCCCGCCGCTCTCGCTCGGGCCGCCCGTCGTGCGCCCCTTGAGGATGACGGTCGTGCGCCCCTTCGGGAAGCGGACGTTGACGGTCTTGCCCCACGCGGGGGCGGTCGCGAGCAGCAGGACGAGAAACGCCGCGGCAAATTTTTTCAAGGGGTTCTTCTCCTTCGTTCGGGGTCGGTGCCGGCCGGGAGCCGCCGCGCATGATATCACGGACGCGGGCGGCGATTGATGCTTCGCAACGGGGTCGGGCGTGCTACACTTGCGGCAAAGGCCATAAGGAGGGTTGGAAGAGACGTGGGACTCGTGATCTACATCAAGCCGGGGTGCCCGTACTGCCAGCAGGCGCGGGACTACTACAAGGCGCGGGGCGTGGAGTGGACGGAGTACGACGCGCAGAACGACCGCGCGCGCCGCGCCGAGATGTTCGCCTACTCGGGCGGCGACCCGACCGTGCCCTGCATCGTCGAGGACGGCAACTACGTTCAATCGGGCTTCGGCGACCCGCCGCGCGGTTGAACGGTGCACGACTAGCCCCGGCCGTGCGCCGGGAAGAAATTTTAGATTTTTGAGTTGAGATTTTTGATTTGAGGCCGTCGCGGGGCTACAATCCGCGCACGGCCTCGGTGTTTCAATGCGCCAAATCGCAAACCAAAAATCTAAAATCAAAAATCCCTGACTCCCGATGGTTGGCAGGACGCTCCTCAATTACCGCATCACGGAGAAGCTCGGCGCGGGCGGGCAGGGGACGGTCTACAAGGCCGTTGACGAACGTCTCGGCCGCACGGTCGTCATCAAAATCCTCTCGCCCGAATTGACCGCGCGCGAGGTCAACCTCAAGCGCTTCGAGCGCGAGGCGCAGCTCGCCTCCTCCCTCGACCACCCGAACATCTGCACCATCTACGGGCTGCACGAGGCCGAGGGGCTGCACTTCATCGCGATGCAGCACATCGAGGGCAAGAACGTCCGCCAACTGGTGAACGGGCGCCCCCTCTCCCTGGAGACCGCGCTCTCCATCGCCTACCAGGTGGCCGACGCGCTCACCGCCGCGCACTCCAAGGGCATCATCCACCGCGACATCAAGGCCGGCAACGTGATGGTCACCGCGTCGGGGCTCGCGAAAGTTTTAGACTTCGGACTCGCCAAGCTGCTCGACGAGAACAAGAAGGGCTCGGACGTTCACCTCACGGAACTCGGCGTCCCCTACGGGACGGCGACCTACGCCGCGCCCGAGCAGGCCGCGGGCAGGAAGGTCGACCACCGCGCCGACATCTTCTCGACCGGCGTCCTGCTCTACGAGATGCTCGCCGGCATCTGGCCCTTCAAGGGGCAGACGACCGTCGAGGTGCGCTACGCCGTCCTGCACGACACGCCCGACCCCATCGAGGAGGTGCGCAAGGACGACCCGCCGCCCTCCATCCAAAGCATTCTCGACCGCGCGCTCGCCAAGAAACCCGAGGAGCGCTACCCGCTCGCCTCCGAGCTGCGCGACGACCTGCGCGCCGCGATGCGCGAGGTCGCGTCGGCGCGCGGCGACCTCGACCCGCAGACGAGCGGCGTGCCTTCGGAGATCGTGCCCTTCGCCCGGCCGCCGCGCCACGAGCCCGGCACCGGCGGCGGCCTCGGCGGGAGTCTGCGCCGCTGGTGGCGCGGGCTGACCGGCTCGGAGAAGCAGGCCACCTCGCTCCCGCCCGGCCGCCGCGGCGGCGGCGCGTCACAGTCGAGCCTCCCCGCGTCCGGCGCCCCGCAGCAGCAGCACGTCAGCCAGTTCGAGCTTGAGAAGTCAATCGCCATCCTCCCCTTCCGCAACCTCGCCTCCGACCCCGAGGTCGGCTTCTACGAATTCTCGCTCGCCGACGCGGTCATCACGGAGCTGGCGCGCAACCGCTCGCTCATCGTCCGCCCCTCCTCGATGATCGTGAAGTACCAGGGCAAGGACGTTGACCCGCGCGAGGTCGGGAAGGAGCTGAACGTGAGCGCCGTGCTCTCGGCCAACTTCCTGCGCGCGGGCGGCACGCTCCGCGTCAACGCGCAGCTCGTCGATGTCGTCACCGGCGACATGCTCTGGAGCGACCGCATCGACGCCACGGCCGAAGACCTCATCGCGCTCCAGGACATGATCGCGCACCGCATCAGCGAGGGGCTCAAGATCGAGCCGCACCTCTCGCAGTCGGCCCCGGCCGCGCCCGCCACGCAGTCCGCCCCGGCCTACGAAGAGTATCTAAGAGGCCGCGCCGCCTTCGCCAAGTTCCTCTTCCACACGCTCGACCCCGAGGACTGCGACGAGGCCGTCGAGCACTTCCAGCACGCCGTCCGCCTCGACCCGACGTTCGCGCTCGCGCACAGCGGGCTCGGCGCCTGCTTCGCCAACAAGGTCTTGAAAGGTCTGGGCGGGGCCGAAGACTACGAGCTGGCCGAGAACGCCTTCAGCCGCGCGCTCGACCTCGACCCGAACCTCGTCGAGGCGCGCATCCTGATGGTCTTCATCTACCTCTCGCGCGGCGAGAAGCGGAAGGCGCGCGCCGAGGTCGCGCGACTCGCCAAGCAGGCGCCGAACGAGCCCGCCGTCTACTTCGTCAAGGGCGCGCTCCACCGCCTCGACGGCGAGTACGACCG
>DAIRFV010000134.1:0-7396 GCA_036794905.1 Pyrinomonadaceae bacterium
GCGCTGCGGCTGATCGGCCGCGGGATGCACACGAACTCAGTTCGCATCTCACCGCCGGTGAGGCGCACCTTCGCGTAGCCGTGGCCGCCCATGTCAACGAACTCGAGATGCGGCGCAAGCTGCGGGTTCGAGAGCGCGCGTGCGCGCTTGAGGTCGAAGCTTTTCGCATATTCAAGGCAAGAGCGGACGCCATGCCGTAGCAGCATATTGTAGGTCCAGTCCGGCTTACGGCCATCCGGCCGGTCAGCGAGGAACAAGGCGCGGAGCGGGTGATTTTTGCGTAAGTGATGCTCATAGGCTTCCATCGCGCCCGGGCTTATGAGCGACGCTCCGACAAAGCTCAATCCCACGGGTTCGAATTTCCGCGGCGGGAGATGGGCGGCAGCATATCCGGCCCAGAAGCTGTGGCGGTCTCCAGATACGATCGCGAAGCCGGTGATCTTCGCATCGCGCACGAGGTCGTAGATTTCCTTGCGCTCGGCGTAGGCCGCTCCGTAGTCGTTACTGCCGACCATCGCATAGGTGTCCGCGGGCCACGGATTCTTGACCATCCCGGCGGGGAGGTTTTGCGGGTCCGAGCGGTGGTCGAGAGTTCCGTACGAATTGCCCCAGATCTTCCACGTCGCCGTTGACTTGCGCAGCTTGTCCTTGAACCATGCCTTCTGGTCAGTACCGAGGATGGTCCGCGGCGGCGTCTCCTTGCGCGGATTCGGAATGCGCACATCGCGGAAGTGGAGTTCGGCGGGCGGCCTCCCGCCGTCGAAGGCGCGTCCCGCGTCGAGCGCGATCATCGCCTCCTCGGAAAACATTCCGTTGAAGGCAGGGTCATAAATTTTCCCAACCCCCTCAGCGTCAGTTGGGTCGTCGCCGCAGAAGCTGCGCTGGTCGGTGATAAGGAGGTCGAGGTGCTTGCCGTAGCGGAGCGCCCGATAAGCGATCAGGCTGCGGATCGCGGTCAGATTGTTCGGCTCCAACCCCAGCCCGTTTTCGTCCCACTTGTCGATCTTGACGTTCTTGACCGCAACCTCCCCGAATTCGGCAAGCGAGCCGCTCGGTGGCGACACGCGAGCCGGGATATATTCGAACCAGGCCTGGTTGGCGGCGACCTTGACGGTCTGGCCGGGCTGCGGCGGGCCGCCCTGCTGGAGGATGCTCTGCCGCCCTTGCCAGGAGAATTCGTGATTGTCCCAGATGCACACGAACGGCCAGCGCGCGCGGGCATCCTGGAGGTCGGGATCGGCGAGATAGCCCTTGTACACGGCGCGATAGCCCTCAACGGTCAGCGGGTAGTGGAGATTGCCGGTCTTTCCCCCATCGGGAATGCGCGCGACCTCATAGATGGTCCGGTCGAAGCGGGTGTTTCCCTCTTCGGGATATTGAACGACCTCGTAGATGAAGTCGCCAAGGTGCAGCACGAAGCCAAGCTGATCCGCGGCCCGCGCGCGTTCGTCTTCGAAGATCATCCGGCGATAACCGTTGAGCTTTCCTTCGTTGACGCTCTGGCAGCTGACGAAGGCGAAGTTCACAGGCCGCGCGTCGTTCGGCAGCGGGGCGGTGATGGTGCGGCCGATGCGGCTGCCGTTGCCGTCCGCGTCGGTGAATCGATACCAATAGACCCGCGCCGGCTTGAGCCCGCCGACCAGGACCCGGGCGGTCCAGTCAGACGGTTGCGAAATCGGGGCCGGCGCCTGCGCGACGACCCGGCGGAACCCCTCGTCTTCGGCGACTTCGACCGTCAGTATCTGGCGCTCGCCTGTACCGAAGGGCCTACGGGTCCACAGGAGAACGCTGTCGGGCTCGGGATCGCCCGATGCGACGCCTTCCGGGAACAGGTCGCGTCGCTCCCGCCAGTTTACCCTGGAACGCGCGCTCGCCGGTCCGCCCAACGCCAGAGCCGCGCCGCAGGACGCGGCTTGTTTGATGAATTCTCGTCGGTTGACTCCGCCCATATCATTCTCCTGGCTTCGACTCGGTCGTCGAGATGTCGAGACGCGCCGAAGCGGACGCGTGGATTGTTCCTCAATACAAGGTCATCTAATTACGAGTCCGGTTCGATGAGGTGTGAGATCGCGTTGATTCGCAACACGCGCCTTTAAGAATAGTTCGTTCGCCTCCGCATCCTTTGAATAAACCGTGGCGGCCGTCTGCTTCTTTGTGTCATCTGTGCTTCGGGCAGCCGTCGGGAAAGCTCACTGAGCAGATGTGAGCAAAGCGCCCACAGTAGGACTGTCGTTAATATTCTTCTCTTCAGATTTAATCCATCTCTTGAGAAGCAGACCCGATATTTACAGCTTATTACGGGTGAGGACTTGCAAGGTTTCATCGGAGCGATCTAACGCTCGGCGTTACCCGCCCGCAAGATTAGATTTGATGACGGGCAGCGTGTTGGAGGTCGCCAGCGGCGCAGAGTGACACCTATGGAGACGGGGGTGTGCTTATTCGGGCGAAAGGTAAGTATGGTTTTAGTGGCGGTGTCTGGGATGCTACGGGTTCTTAATTCGCCAGATCGGGAGCCGCGTCGGCGTCATCATGCGGCGGGGCAAGTCAGTGTTATATTCGGAGAACTCCATGCCGTCGAGCAGAACCCCGCCGCCCCCATTCGTTAGTGAAGACGACATGGCTGCCACTCGCGCCGGTGGGAATCTGAAGCTCGTCAACACACTACGCTATCGGCGACCGGGCGTTGGAGGGTGAAGAAGGGGCGGCCCTCTCGGGCCGCCCCTTCTTCACCCTTGCGGTTGATGGCGAGGGCCGTTTCAGAAGTCGAAACGGAGTGCCAGCTGGATGACGCGCGGGTTGCTGCTGAAGACGCGCTCGGGGTGGTTGAAGTCGGTGTTGCCGGCGAAGACCGTGTTGACCTGCCCGACGCCCACGGTGTCAATCGGCGCCACGTCGTTCGGGGAGCCGGGGATGTACTGCGGGTGGTTGAAGGCGTTGAAGAAGTCGGCGCGGAGCTGGATGCGCCGGCGGCCCTCCCCGCCGAAGTTGAAGTTCTTGAAGACCGAGATGTCGAAGTTGTTGATGCCGGGCAGTTGCAGCGTGTTGCGCGCCGAGTTGGCGATCGCGCCGAGGCCGGCCTGGATGTACTCGGCGTTCGGGTCGTCGGCCAGGTAGCCGACGACCTGCCCGCCGCTGTTCGTCAGCGCCGTGACGGTGCTGGCGGTGTTGCGCACGCCCGCAGGGTTGCGGATCGTGCGGTCGGGCGCCGCGTCGCCGTTGAGGTTCGAGTCGATGCCGGAGAGCACCGTCGCCCTCTGCCCCGATTCGGCGATGTAGGTGCCGGCGAGCATCCAGCCGCCGAGCGCCGTGCGCACGAAGCCGTTCGAGTGGTTGCGGAGGAACGGCAGCTCGTAGATGGCCCCGAGCGTGAAGCGGTGGCGGCGGTCGAGCGCCGAGTCGGCGCGCTCGGGCCGAAGGTCCTGGAAGTCCTGAACGCGGCGCGGGCTGAGCACGGTCGAGAAGACCTCGGCCGTCGTGTCGTCGATCAGGTGGCTCCAGGTGTAGGCCGCGTTCAGTTGCAGCCCCGCGGAGAAGCGGCGCGCGAGCGAGGCGGAGCCGCCGTGGTAGGTCGAGTTGCCGTTCGACAGGAAGCCGACGACGCGCGCGCTGTTGAAGCCCGCGTTCTCGTAGGCGGCCGGGTAGTTCGAGCGCGCGTCGATGTCGTCGAGCGTCAGCGTCAGCGCGTCGAGCTGCGCCTGCGACGGCTCCTGGAAGAAGGTCGGCAGGCCGCCGATGGAGGCCGACGCCTTCGGCTGGCTGTTGAGCCGGTTCTGCGTCAGCAGGTGGACGCCGCGCGTCCCGATGTAGCGCGCCTCGAACGACCAATCCTTGAGGAACTGGCGCTGGAAGCTGAGCGTCCACGTCAGGGAGTACGGCACCTCCTGGTCGGGGATGAAGGACGCGGTGTTGGCGCGTGCCGCCGCGGCGTCGTTCCCCACATCGACCGGCGTCGGCGGGATGGCGCCGCCGGCGAGGAAGCCGGGGAGGGCGGCGTCCGGCTCGATGGAGTTGGTCTGGTTGGACTGCGGCGGCAGCGCCAGGATGTAGAGGTTGTCGAAGATGTAGTCGTAGGCCATCGAGAAGCCCGCGCGGAGCGAGCTCTTACCCTGCGAGCCGAAGACGCGCCCGAGCATCCCCGTGTCGAAGTTGGGCGACCAGACGAGGCCCACCTTCGGCGCGAAGTTCCAGAGCTGCTCCTTCGGCTCGTTGAACTCGATCAGGCCGGGCACGCTGGCGATGGAGTTCAGGGTCTGGAGGTTCGCGCCCTTCGGCACCTCCTGGTAGGAATAGTTGACCCCGAGGTTCAAGGTCAGGTTGTTGCGCACGCGCCAGTCGTCCTGTGCGAAGGCGTAGAGCAGGTGCTGGTCGCCGTAGTAGGGCGAGGCGCCCACGGTGCGCTCGGCCAGGAAGTCGGGGCTGACGTCCTGAAGGAAGAGGTCGAAGGTGTTGTACTGGTAGTCGCCGCGCTGGCGCTGGACGAACGACTGCGGCGAGATGACGCGCCGGAAGTCGCCGCCGAACTTGAAGGAGTGATTCCCCTTGAGCCACGTCAGGGTGTTGACCACCTGGTAGTTGTTCTCGACGTAGGTCTGCGGCGCGTTCGGGTTCGGGCCGATGTCGAGCCCGAGGTCTTTCAGGCCGATGTTAGGGAACTGGTCGAGGCCGGGGAAGGAGAGCCCGGAAGGGATGGTGATCGGCTGCGAGAAGCGGCGGTAGGCGAGGCGCGACTCGTTGATGAGGTTCGAGCTAAAGTTGTGCAGCAGCGAGTACGAGAAGAGGCGGCCCTGGATGGGGAGCGCCACGAAGAAGGTCGGCAGGTTGGCCTCGGTGTCGATGTCGGCCGTGTTGGTCAGCGTGAAGCGGAAGCGGTGCTGCGTGTTCGTAGACTGGTTGAAGTCGATGTTAGAGACGATGTGATTCTGCTTCGTGAAGTTGGGCGAAGGCACGGCCACGTCGCCGACCGGGATCTGGATGGTCTGCGCCGCCGGGCACTCGCCGCCCTGGCGCGGGACGAGGCAGAAGGGCGCGGTGGCGGTCTGCGCGGGCGCGACGGGGACGTAGGTGTTGAAGATGGCGAGGTTGGTCGGCGAGAGCCCGGGCAGCGAGCCCAGCGTGGCGAAGCCCGCGGCCGTCGGGGTCGTCAGGCCGCCGACGCCCGCGGCCGAGCCGAGCTGGAGCCGCTCGTAGCCGAAGAAGAAGAAGAGCTTGTCGCGGCCGCTCCAGTAGCGGTCGCCCCCCTCGCCGAAGCGCGGCAGCAGGACGGGGCCGCCGAGGTTGAAGCCGCCGCGGAAGAAGTCTGAGCGCGGCATGAAGAGGTCGCCGTCGGCGCGGTCGCGCGTGATGCCCGCGTTCTTCTGGAGCGTGTCCAGCGCGTTGAGGTGGCGGTTCTGGATGAAGCCGAAGAGCGTGCCGTGAAAGTCGTTCGTCCCCGACTTGGTGACGGTGATGAACTGCCCGCCGTTCGAGCGGGCGAACTCGGCCGAGAACTGGTTCTGGAGGAGCGAGAACTCCGCGACGTTCTCGGGCGAGATGTAGACGGTCGGGCCGGTCACGTCCTTGCGGTTGTTGTCCACGCCGTCGAGCATGAAGTTGTTGTTGCGCGGCCGCTGGCCGCCGACCGAGCCGCCCGTCCCGACGCCGACGCCGCCCGAGGAGGTGACGTTGGGCGCGAGCAGCGCGAGGTTGTTGACGCCGCCGCCGAACGCGCCGCCCACGTTGGTGATGGCGAGCTCGACGACCTGCCGCTCGCTGAACGACCTGGCCAGCGTCGTGTCGTTCGTGTTGACCAGCTCGGCGCCCGCCGCCGAGACCTCGACGGTCTCGCCCTGGAGCCCGACCTGGAGCTGGACGGGCAGGTCGGTGGTCTGGTTCAACTGCACGCGCACGTCGCTGAGCGTGGTGGTCTTGAAGTTGGCGGCCTCGACTGTGACGGTGTAGTCGCCCGCCAGCAGGTTGTTGAACTGGTACTCGCCGCTGTCGTTGGTCTGCGCGTCCTGCGAGATGTTGGTCTGCCTGTTCGTGATCGTGACGCGCGCGTTAGGCACCGCGGCGCCGTTCGGGTCCGCGACGACGCCGCGCACGTTGCCGGTCGTCTGCTGGGCCGCTACCGGCGCCGTGCAGACGAATGCCAGTAAGGCGGTGAGCAGCACGACTCCTGCTCTCATCAGAGTTACCCTTTTCATTACCATCCTCCTTGAGCCTTCCTCTCATCCATGTTTACTTATGTGCCCGTCCAAAAAAATTGACGGGCGGGGCGGTCGTTTTAGGCTTGCAGTGGGCTCACACTCCTGAGGGGTGTTCAAGACAAGAAATGTGCCTGAAGGGGTGATGCGGGCGTGGCAAGTGGAATGAGGTTGACGGAGGCCCTTTATTCAGAGAATCGTCCGGCCGTCATTGCCGAAATTGGATTTCTCGATTCCGGAGTCATGAGGCGACCGGCGCCGCAAATCCAGGACTTTGTACTAGCCCGCTCGCTGCGTCCGATGGGTGCTGCGTCGAGGCGATGTAGTCGGCGGCGCGCCTCGCCTTGCCGAGGTAGGCGGGGTTCCTCGTGAGGTGGTTGGGGCGCAGGAAGAAGAAGCCGATGCCGGCCGCGCCGTCCGAGACGCCCGTGAGCACCGGCCGGTTGGGCCCGTCGTTCGACGGCCAGGCGGAGCCGGAACTCATCTGGCGCTCCAGCGTCGAGAGCCACCCGGCGACGTTGACATCCGCCTCCAGGCAGGGCGTCGAGGCGCGCGTCCGTTCAGGGGCGCCGCGGCGACCATTCGCGCTAAGCCCCGGCCGGCGTGGGGGCCGCCGCGGCCAGGAGCGCCGTCAAGACGAGCGCCGCCGTCAGGCGCTGGCCGAACGTGAGTCCCCCCCGTCGCTCGGGGGTTGCGGGGAGTCCGATGCCCTCTCGTTCCCGCGCATCCGGTGCTGCTTCATCTTCGCGTTGAGCGTGGTGGCTTTGAGGCCGAGGAGCCGCGCCGCCGCTCTCTGCTTCCCCTGAGCCCGCCGCAGCGCCCGCGTGATGAGCCCGATCTCGAACTGGCGCACCTCTTCGTAGAAGTCCATCTCCACGGGCGCGTCCGGCGGCTCGGCACCGGTCGCGGGTTCGCGCGCCTGCGCCACCCCTTCGGTGATGAGGGCCAGCGCGATGCTCTTCAACACCTGATACGTCACGGCCTCGACCAGGGCGGGGAGGTTCACGTCCTGCCGGTCGCCTGCGCCGATCTCGTTTTCTGTACTCAACACCTGATGCGTAACGGCCCCGACCAGGGCGGGGAAGTTCACGTCCTGCCGGTCGCCTGCGCTGATCTTGTTTTCTGTACTCATAACTCCCACACAAAAGTCGTGAATGCACCTGTTTGAGAGAGCCCGGCGGGGGCGCCGCCGCTCGCCGCGGGCTGCTTAGAAC
>DAIRFV010000134.1:7496-14796 GCA_036794905.1 Pyrinomonadaceae bacterium
CCTGTTTGAGAGAGCCCGGCGGGGGCGCCGCCGCTCGCCGCGGGCTGCTTAGAACTGAACCTTCAGCGTGAACTGGGCCGAACGCGGGCCGCCCACCTGGTAGACGGGGCTCAAGCCCCCGTTGACGCCGCCGGCCCCGAGGCTCCCCCCGAGCGTCTGCACGGACTGGCCGAACAGGCTGCTGCCGAGGTCGTTGACGGGGTTGCCGAAGTTGGGACGGTCGAAGAGGTTGAAGACCTCCGCGCGCAGTTGGAGCCGGACGCGCTCCGTCAGGTTGAATTGGCGCCTGAGGGAGACGTCCACCTGCGAGAAGCCGAAGCCGCGCAGGCTGTTGCGCCCGAGGTTCCGCCCGCTGAAGGAGGGCAGGAAGGCCGCGTGGTTGACGCGCCTCCCGCCTGCCAGGCCGGGGCCGCTGACGTAGAGCGGCGCACCCTGCACGTGGTCCGGGTAAGTCAACTCGGCGACGTCACCGTTGGCGAGATCGGTCAAGAAGACGACGCTGAAGGGGGTCGCGCTCCGCGCCTTCAGCGTGGAGTCCACCGCCCAGCCACGCAGGAGCCAGCCCAACGGGCCGCCCCCCGACACCCCCGGGAGGTCGCAGGTCAGCGCGGCGGCCAGCGAGTGGCGCACGTCGAAGTTCGAAGGGCCGCGCGGGTGCTTCAGTGCGGCGCTGATGGGCGCGATCAGCGAGGACTCTTCCGAGGCGTCGTCGGTGGAGTGCGCCCAGGTGTAGGAGACCCAGGCCTGGAGCCCGCGCGCCGCGCGGCGCTGGAACTGTAACTGCATCGCGTGGTAGTCGGAGCGGGAGTCGTTGGTGACGTGCCGCACTTCGCGGAACCACGGGCCCAGCGGCTGTACGACCTCGCGCAGGAGCCGTCGGCCGGCGCTGCCGACATAGGCGGCCGTGAAGAGCTGCTCGCGCCCGAGCGGCTGCTCGACGGCGGCGCCCCACTGGAGCGAGTACGGCAGCTTGAGGTGCGAGTCAAAGGCGTAGACGGTGTCGGAGAGGGGCGGCGGCGGCTGGCCGGGCGGCGTCACCGGCGCTGCGAGGTCCTCCTGAAGTGGGAGCAAGACGCTCCTGGCGCGCTGGGTCGAGACGTAAGGGAAGACGCTGCCGAAAGCCTGCGCCGCCGGCCCGGTCCCGAGGTCATAAAAGAGTCCGAACCCGCCCCGGACGAGCGTCCCCCGACCCCTCGACAGCTGGTAAGCGGCGGCGGCGCGCGGCGCGAAGTTGCCGTAGGTGGTCTCCCAGAGGGCGGCGCCGGGCGGCGCCAGCTCGGGCTGGGCGGGGTCGCCCCGCTTGAGCGCGATGAACGAAGGGTGCCTCCCGCGCCTCTCCGTGGGCGGCGGGTTGAGCTCCCAGCGCAGGCCGTAGGTGAGCGTCAGCCGCGGCGCGGCGCGCCAAGTGTCCTGCGCGAAGGCCGAGAAGTTGACGAAGGACGGCGTGCGCGGCCCGGGTTCGCCCGTGACGAGCGCGAGGGCCGCCCTGCCCGAGGCGAACGTCCCCTCCGTGACCTCGTTGAGGTCGCGGCCGACCACCCCGTTGAAGGTGATGGCCTGTGTGTAGCCGGGCGGGCCGTAGACGGGCAGCAGGAGCCGGTAGTCGGCGCCCACCTTCAGCTGGTGGTCGCCGGCGACGATGGTCACGCTGCCCGGCAGGTGGAACTGGCGCTGAGTGTTGTCCGCGCCCTTCCCCCACGCGAGGCTCGTGTTGAGGCCGCCGTTGACCGACAGGAAGAAGCTGGCGTCGTGCGGGGCGACGTCGGACGGCAGGAGGAGCGAGGCCGGGAGCGGCCGCGCACCGCCGAAGTCGTCGAGCTCGAACGAGGTGGCCCCGCGGCTGACGCTCCAGTTGGCCCGCATCTCGGCGGTGACTTTAGGCGAGGCGAAGTGCGTGGCGCCGAAGGTGAGTGTGCGCGTCGTCACGGAGGTGTGGCTCAGGGTGTTCAGTCCTTGCGCGCTCGCCCCGCGGATGAAGCCGCGGCCGCGCTGCGTGACCTCGGACGGCGAGAGGTTGAGCCTGCCGAAGAGGAGCCACTTCGCGCCCGCAGACGCGTCGAGGCGGAGCCCCCCCGAGCCCATGCGCGCCGCGTCGGAGTAGCTGGCCGCGAACACGCCGAAGCCGCAGACGCACTCGGGGCCGTTGGGCAGAGGGAAGGCGTCGAGGTAGGGTCGCAGCGACTCGGGCGCGGCCCGGCGCACGTCCGTCGAAGGGACTTCGGTGATGACCGCCTGCGGGTGCACGAGCTTGAGCCACTCGTACGACGCGAAGAAGAACAGACGGTCCCTCACGAGGGGGCCGCCCAGCACGGCGCCGAAGTTGTTCTGGCGCAGGCGGGCCTTCTTCAGCCCGCGGTTCCTGGCGAACCAGTCGTTGGCGTTGAGCGCGTCGTGGCGGAAGTACTCGTAGGCCGCGCCGCGAAACTCGTTCGTCCCGGAGCGTGTGATGAAGCTGACCTGCGCGCCCGGCGTCCGCCCGAACTCGGGGGCGTAAGCGGAGGTGAGGACGCGCACCTCCTGCAACGCCTCGGCGGAGGCCAGCGCGTGCGTGCTGCCGAGCGCGGTGAGGGCGGGGAGCGAGCCCCCTGCGGCCTGGCCGGGCGCGGCCCCGGCGCTCACTCCGAAGTTGGCCGAGGCGCCGTCCACGGTGAAGTAGTTGGCGTTGGCGCGCTGCCCGTTGACGGAGAATTGACCCTGCTCGCTGAAGCTCGCGCGGGTGAGGACGGCGCCGGGGACGAACTCGAAGAGCGACTGGAGGCTCCGCCCGTTGAGCGGCAGCCGCTCGACCTCGTTGCGGTCGAAGACGACGCCGGTCGAAGAGCTCTCGTGGCGCGCCCGGACCGTGTCCTCCACCGTGATGTACAGGCCGACGGCGCCCACCTTGAGCTGTATCCTGAAGGCTAACTGGTCGCCCTCGCCGAGCGTCACGTCCCTGACCTCGACGGGGGCGAAGCCCTGCTGCGTGACCTGTGTGGTGTAGACGCCGGGCGGGAGCATCGGGAAGACGAAGTAACCCTCGCCGTCCGTGAGCACTTGCCTCTGGAGGCCGGTCGCGTGATTCGAGACCGTGACGCGCGCGCCGGGGACAATCGCCCCGTTCTCGTCGACCACCGTACCGCGCAAAGACGAGGTGAGGGGGGCGCGCGCCGCCGCGGGGCTCGTAACGGCCCACGCCGCGCAGGCCGGCGTGAGCGCGACGCAGAGGAGCGCCAACAGGAATCTTCGGGCGGGCGTCAGCTCGACCGGCCGCGTCATCGGTCCTTCTCCTCCGGGGCCGCCGGCGGCGCGGCCTGCACAGACTTCATCCTCTGAGCCTCACCCTCGACCCACGAGGCCAGCACTTCTACTTGACGGAGGTCACGCCAGAACTGAGCCGTCGTCAGCGCGGTGCCCCTGGTGCCCTCGGGCGAGGCGGTGAAGGCCAGGCGCACCCCCTTGTCGGTGGCGGAGCAGAGCCCCAGCAGCCGCTCCGCGGCCCGCGCCAGTCCCGACTCGCCCGCGTCGCCGCGGGTAACTCCCGGAGGCTCCCCCCCGGCGCCGGGGAAGATGGGCTGTAACTCCTGGCGCAGTTGGGTGCTCTCCCGCCTCACGGCGCGGGCGTGCGACTGCATCATGGAAAGCCACTTCTCACGCGCGGCGGCGTCGAGCGCGCGCAGCTCCCGGTCGGGGAACCGTGCGGCGAGTCGCTTCATGGCCCAGGCGTGTTGCAGCGCGAGCATCGACCTCTGCGAGGCGCGGCCCGCTAGTTGGAGGATCGCGGCGTGCGCCTCCTCGTCGGAGAGGCCCTTATCCTTCGAGTAGTGGCGGCGCAGTTCCTCCTCGGCCGGGATGTGGTTGTCGGCCGGACCCACGTGGTGGACGACCGGCGGGAGCGTGCGCCCCGCTGCGGCGCGCGCCCGGAGGGCCTCGCTCGCGGTGCTCACTTCGACCTCGACGGCCGAGTTGCCGGAAAGGGCCGCGAGCGAGCGGAGGAGCTCGCCCCGGCGTTCCTGCGTCTCGACGACGCCGTGGACGCGGAGCCGGCCGCCCGGGGTGCGCGTGACGTTGATCTGCTCGCCGAGGTCGGCGCCCACCTGATTGAGCAGGCGCAGCACCTCGACCTCCAGCTCGTTCGTTGCCGTGATGGTCTCGGGGGCCGGCTGCGGCCGGGGCTCGGCCGCCGGGCCGGCTGCGGCCGCGGCCGGCGGGGCGACGGACGTGCGGGTCACGCCGACCTTCATCAGCTCCCCGTCGGGCTCGAAGGCCGAGGGCGGGACCCCGGCCGCGGGCCGCAGGTCGAACCCCGTCTCCACGAAGCGGTACTCGCGCGCCTCCCCGGCCTTCCGCAAGACGAGCGTCTGGGCGGTCGCGCGCGAGGCCGCGCGGCTGATGGTGAGCGTCGCCGCGACGACGCCATCCGCCCCGCCGTCGGCTTCGCCCCGGTAGGCTATGACGTACCTCTCACGCTCCTCTTCGACCCGCGCGCCCCCGCCGTCACCCACCAGAGTCTTAAAGTCCCTCGCCGAGGGGTCGATGAGCCAGGCGTCCTCGAAGACGCCCCCCTGCGACGAGCCGCCCTCGCCCGGCAGGCGGTAGACGGTGCGCGAGCCGTCGGCGCGCCGCCATTCGCCGGCGAGGAGCCTGCCGCCCTGGTCGAAGAGGCGCCGCACGGTCGCCCCGCGGCGATGGCTCCGCCAGGTCTCTATGCGGCGGCGCGCGATGAGCGACCCGCCGCCGGCGTCGCGCTCCTCCAACTGCATCGTGCGGTGGACGACCGTCGAGTCATCCGCGGCGGCCTGCTCTTCGGCCGCGAGCGTGCGGTCGAGCAGCTCGGCGGCCGAGACGGCGGGCACGGACAGGCGGACGAAGAGCAGGGCCGCGACGAGCGCGAGCGCCACGAACGCGCTCACGAATCCGGGCCGCAGCAGCCAGAAGCGCCCGGCGAAGGGTGCCAGCAGCCGCCGGAACGGTTCCCCCCTCAACGCGCCGGGCTCGGCGGGCCTCCCCGCTTCGTCACCTGCGACGGAGGCGGGGCGGGGGCCGGCGACGAGCAGCCCATTTCGCCCCCCCTCGTCCGCGGGACTCGCGTCGGGGGTGGCGAAGGCGGGGTCGTGGTAGACGAGCTGCACGGTGGGCCACGGGCTGCCGAACTCCAGCGCGATGTCGAGTGTGCGCCCGTCGCTCAGCATGACCTTCGAAGGCTGCACGCAGGGTCCCGCCGGCGGGAGCTCGACGTTAAGGAACAGGAGGCGCGTCTGCTGCTCGCTGAAGACCTCGACGAACTTGATCGGCTCGGCCAGGTCAAGGACGAGCCGCATGTCGTTGAACTCCGAGCTGACCCGCCGCGACCCCTGCGCGTAGCCGTTGACCGAGATGCACAGCTCGCTCGGCTTGTGCTCGAAGACCTCGCCGGCCTCGCGCCGCCAGCGCCGCAGCGTGCGGCGGGCCGCCGCCCCACCGCCCCCGCCGCCGCCCGCCGTCCCGCCGTCGTCGTCGCCGCCGCCCTTCTTCTTCACGTCTCGTATGAGTGTGTCCATAGGATAGCGCTCCGCCAGCGAGGGGAGGCCGAGTAGTGTGTTGGTTGCGTCGAGGCAGACGGGGCAGCTCACGAGGTGCGCCAGCGGCTCGCAGGCGACCGACTCATCGCCTTCGAGGTACAGGCCGCGAATGCGCGCCGGCGACAGGCATTCGCCGCGGCGCGAACGGAAGATCATCTCGCGCAGGCCCGCGAGTGCGTCGTCGTCAGCGCGCGGGAGCGGCGCGTCGCCGGCCCCCGACGCGGCGGGTCTCTCGCCCAGCAGCGACAGGGTGCCCGGACTCTCCAGGAAGAGCTTCACCTCGTTGCGCGCCGTCAGGAGCTGGATGTCAACCGCCTTGCGCGAGACTTTGAGGAGCCGGACGATCTCGCTCGGGTAGTAGCCGTGGAAGAAGCGGAGGATGAGGACGCTCGCCGCCTTCGACTTCTCCTTCCGCACGCAGACGTAATCGCACACGCGGCGCAACTCGTCGCGCGCCTGGATGCGCGCCTGCGCGTCGGCCGCGCGCAACCCCAGCTCGGCCGAGTCGAACTCCACGATGGAGAGCTGCCGCAGCCCCGCGCGGGTCGCGCGGCGGAGCTGCGACAGGTGGAGGTTGCGGAGCATCGTGTAGAGGTAACCCTCGACGTTTTCGATCGACTCGAAGTCGGGCTGCCGGAGGGTGAAGAGGAGGAAGAGGTCGTGCAGCAGGTCCTCGGCCGCCGCGCGGTCGCCGCCCGTCAGGTGTAGCGACCACTCCAGCATCCGCCCGTAGCGCTGCGCGAAAAAGTCTTCGGGGCTGATGGCGATTAGACGGGGGTTCAGCATGAAAAGGGTTAAAGGCCCTCGGGCCGGGGTCGGAAAACTGCGTTCTGACACGACCCGCCGCCGCGACGTCGAGCTGTCGGGAGGGAGACCGACGGGTATGGCGCGGCCTCGACCGCCGGGCCGTTGAAAGCGTCTCTGCCTATAAAGACTCCCGCGCGCGCCCAATCCTACGCGCGCGCGGAATTTTTTTTCAAAACCCGCGTCCTATATCGGCCATTACGTATTCACAAGAGTAGCGAGGTGGACGGGGCGACCGGTAAGTTAACCGGTCGCCCCGTCCACCTCCCGACGGTCTTAATCATTGACCGAATCTTTTGCGGTACTCGTCGGCCGAGAGGAAGGCCTTCACCATCTCGGCTTCGATGTAGTTGCCGCCGAACTCGTTGAGTTTCGAGAGCCAGAAGTTCCAGCCCCCGAAGTCCGAGTCCGGCGCGGCGTCCGGGTCTCGCCGCAAGTAGCCGAAGTACTGCATCAGGACGAACGCCCTGTTCTTCTCCGCCGCGTTGAGGTCGGCGTCCTCGGCCACGGCCCTCAGGGCCTGCGCCCGCGTCTTCGCGCCGGCCTGCAACCCCGCGACGAGGGCGTCGCGTTCCGCCGGCGACAGCGCCCCGCCGGCGTTCTGGTTTAGCGCGTCGACGAACTGCGCCGCGGTCAACGACTGCGGATAGAGGGTGGTGAACTGGGAGGAGGAGGCGAACTGGTCGAAGTAGGCCTGCTTGTTCGCTTCCAGCTTCTGCTGCCAACCCTCGGCGCCGACCACCAAGCCGTTAGCGACGATCTGCACGTCCGCGAGCATCTGCGCGCGGGTGACAGGCACGGGCTTGCCCTGGAGGTTGCCGAAGGCCGTCTTGTGCGCGCGGTAGGCGAGGTAGCCGGTCTCCTGGAACTCGATGGAGAGGAAGAAGGCCGCACTGACGTTAATCCGCTTGACCTCGCGGCACTGTCGGTCCGCGCCGCAGTTCTCGATCTCGCCCGTC
>DAIRFV010000135.1:0-14779 GCA_036794905.1 Pyrinomonadaceae bacterium
GCCGAAGTCAGGGGATAAAGCCGTAAACCGTAAACGGTAAACCGTGACAAGAGAAGACCCGTTTTTTCTCTTGTCACGGTTTACCGTTTACGGTTTACGGCTCTTCTTAAGCGAGGCCGGTGAGGTGGCGCGTGTCGTTGAAGGCTTTGATGCGGATGAGTCCGCCGTGCTCGATGGCGAAGCGCGTGACGCCGCAGTTGGAGGTGGAGAGCCAGACGGGTTTGAGGGCGGGGGCGTCGAGGGCGCCCATCAGGTGCAGCGCGAGGATGCAGATGGTGCCGGTGTGCGAGAAGAGGGCGAGGGTGCCGCCGCGGTGGCGCTCGACGGCGCGGTCGAGTTCGGCGGCGGCGCGGTCGAGCAGTTGGCGGTAGCTCTCGCCGCCCGCGAGCACGTGCTCGAAGTCGCGGCGCAGGAGCGCGGCGTACTCGTCGGGGTGGGCGGCGGCGGCCTCCTCGAAGGTTAAGCCTTCCATCAGGCCGACGCTGCGCTCGCGCAGCGCCGCCGTCCGCGTGATGCCGAGCCCGGTCGCGCGCGCCAGGGGCTCGGCCGTCTGGACGGCGCGCAGCAGGTCGCTCGAATAGACGGCCGTCACGCGCTCTTTGACGAGCGCGCGCGCCGTCGCCTCGGCCTGCCTGTGCCCCAGCTCGCTCAGGGGCGTCGGCGCGTGGCCGCCGAACCTGCGCTCGGCGTTGCCCTGCGACTGCCCGTGCCGGACGAGGAGGACGCGCGTCGTTTCCATAAGTAAGTGTCGTGAACCGTGAACCGTAAACCGTGACCAGAGGGAAGCCAGCTCTTTCTTGTCACGGTTTACGGTTCACGGTTCACGGCTTTTAAGCCGCGACCGTCTCGGCCTTGAGCTTCTCGGCCTGGTAGTGTGCGACGAGGGCGTTGATGAAATCGTCGAGGGCGCCCTCCATGACGAGGTCGAGCTGGTGGATGGTGAGCTGGATGCGGTGGTCGCTGACGCGGTTCTCCTTGAAGTTGTAGGTGCGAATCTTCTCGGAGCGGTCGCCGGAGCCGACCTGCGAGCGGCGCTCGCTGGCCTGCGCCTCGTGCTGCTTCTGCTCTTCCAGCTCCTGCAGGCGCGCGCGCAGCACGCGCATCGCCTTCTCGCGGTTCTTGATCTGCGACTTCTCGTCCTGCATCGAGACGACGACGCCCGACGGCATGTGCGTGATGCGCACGGCCGAGTAGGTGGTGTTGACCGACTGGCCGCCCGGCCCCGACGAGCAGAAGGTGTCGATGCGGAGGTCGTTCTGGTTGATCTTGACGTCTACCTCTTCGGCCTCGGGCAGCACCGCGACGGTGATGGCGGAGGTGTGGATGCGCCCCGCCGTCTCGGTCTGCGGCACGCGCTGGACGCGGTGGACGCCCGACTCGTGCTTGAGCTTCGAGTAGACCTTGTCGCCGGAGATTGAGGCGACGGCCTCCTTGAGGCCGCCGATGCCCGACTCGGACTGGTCGAGAATCTCCATCTTCCAGCCCTGGCGCTCGGCGTAGCGGCCGTACATGCGCAGCACCTCGGCGGCGAAGAGCGTCGCCTCGTCGCCGCCCGTGCCGGCGCGGATTTCGAGGATGACGTTCTTCTCGTCGTTCGGGTCGCGCGGGAGCAGCAGCACGCGCAGCTCTTCCTCGACCTTCTCCAGACGCTCTTCGAGCGCGGTCATCTCGGAGCGCGCCATCTCGCGCATCTCCTCGTCGTCCGAGAGGTCGAGGAGTTCCTTGGCGCCCGACAGCTCCGTCTTGAGCTGCTTCCACTCGCGGTACTTCGACACCATCTCGCCCATGCCGCGGTGCTGCTTGTTGAGCTTCGCGTAGTTCGCGGGGTCGTTGTAGACCTCGGGCTGCGACAGCTCCTCGGTCAGGGCCTCGTAACGCGCTTCGATCTGTTCGAGTTTGTCTAGCATGGCTTGTTTACGACAGCGGCGCGGGCGCGGGCTCCGCGGGCTGCGGCTCCAACTTCAGAGATTCTTTGAGCGCGACGATGGCGACTTCGAGCTGCTGGTCGTCGGGCTCCTTGGTCGTGATGTTCTGGAGCCAGACGCCGGGCAGCGTGATGAGCTTGAAGATGAAGCCGCCCTCCTTCCTGGCCGAGAGCCGGATGATCTCGTAGCTCAGGCCGGCGACGACGGGGATGAACGCGACGCGCACGGCGATGTTGTAGGCGAACGAGCTGAAGGAGACGACCGAGAAGAGCACGATGGAGACGAGCATCACGACCATCAGGAAGCTCGTCCCGCAGCGCGGGTGCTGGCGCGGCTGGACGCGCGCGTTCTCGACCGAGAGCGGCAGCCCCGACTCCCAGTTGAAGACGGTCTTGTGCTCCGCGCCGTGGTACTCGAAGACGCGCCGGATGTCTTTCGAGAGTGAGAAGCTGGTAATCATCAGGATGAAGATCGCCATCCGGATGAGGCCGTCGATGAGGTTGAAGGCGACGTTGGGCTTCACCGGCTTGAGGTAGCCGCGGGCGCCGTCGTAGGCGCGCGAGTACCAGGGCGCGTCCGCGGCCTGTGTGCCCGTCGAAGAAGCTGCGTCGGTCTGCTGTGCGGCGTCGGCCGTCTGCGCCGTCTGCGCGGCCGCGGCGGGCGCCGGCTGCGTGGCGGCCCTGTCGGCCCAGCCCATGCCGATGAAGAGGGCGTTGGTGAGCACGAGCGGCGCGACGACGAAGAGCAGGACGTTGAAGAGGAGCGCGAAGGCGATGGAGCCGAAGGCCGCGGCCGAGCCGCGCTTCAGCTCGTCCTCGGGGCGCTTCTTCGTCGGGACGGGGAAGAGGCCGGGGACGCCGCCCGTGATGCCCGCGAAGTCGCCCTCGCCCTCGACGACCGCGGGCGTCAGGGCGACCTTGACCTCCTTCGCAGTCTCCTCCTCCTCCTGGAAGGCTTCGGCGGCCGAGTAGTTGAGCGCCTTGATGCCGAGCGCCATCGACTGCACGAGGACGGCCGCGCCGCGCAGGACGGGGAACTTGAGCGCGGGGTACTTGTCGCTCCACTTCGGCAAGGAAGCGCCCGTGTGCGTGATGGTGCCGTCGGGGCGGCGCACCGCGATGGCGTACGCTGAAGGCGTGCGCATCATCACTCCCTCGATGACGGCCTGGCCGCCGACAATCAGGTCTTTTTCGCTGGCGCTCAAGGTAACTCCTTTCGTGAACCGTGAACCGTGAACCGTGACGAGAGGTAAAGCCGTTTTTAACTTATCACGGTTTACGGTTCACGGTTTAGGTAAAAGAAGACGCCGACCTCGCGGTTGCGGCGCTTCTTTCGTGTCCCCGGCGGGGAGAAAGAGGTTCGGCCGCGGGCGCGGGAGGTCGGCGTCCGGGTGCTGGGTAGCTAATACTGGCGGCGTCGGATCGGTGTCATACGCGCGGCCGGCGTGAATCTCAGGCGCCAGCGCCTTCGGTCGCGGCCGGCGCTTCGGTCTTCTTGCCGTAACGCTTGTTGAAGCGGTCGACGCGGCCGGCCGTGTCAATCAATTTCTGCTTGCCCGTGAAGAACGGGTGGCACTCCGAGCAGATTTCGATGTGGAGGTCGTCCTTCTTCGTCGAGCGCGTCTTGAACTCGTTGCCGCAGGCGCAGTGGACGTTAATCTCGTGGTAGTCGGGGTGAATTCCTTGCTTCATTTCTCTTTCCTCTCAGATAGCGGGCCCCGGGCGGCCTCGAACAAAGCCCCATCTTACCGACGCCCGCCGCGCATCGTCAAGTTGTGCAAGGACTTGGATGCGCGAGGCGGCGCGCGGATTGCCCGCGCCGGAGCGACGTCGAGGGCGGGCGACTGGTTTGTTGACACGCGTACAAATCGCGTGTTACAAACGCGCTGAACACACCTTTGAAGCTTTTCCGTAAGAGTACCTTGAAAGTTATACCAGCCGCACTCATGAGCGAGTAGGGACGTGAGTTGTTTGTTCCCCGAGCTACGTCCTTACACGGGAGTCGAACCTTTAGGACGCGATGACGGACGAACCCAAAAACCCTCCGGAATCCCCTGATACCTCACCGCCCGAAAGCGACGACCCACGCCGCGCGGCAGACACATCCCCGACGGCAGACGTAGACAAAGCGGCGGGCTCCCCGACGGCCGCCGAACGCGCGGGCGAACTTCCGCAGCCGCCCGACGCCGGCCAGCCCCGGCCCACGCCCGAGAGCCAGGCGGCGCTGACCGGCAAAGCGCCCTCGGGCAGCTCGACCTCGGGCACGACCGTCCCGGCAGACTCGGGCGAGACCGCAAAGACCCCCGCCCCTTCGCCCAGGCCCAAGCCGCCGGCCGCACCGCCCTCCAACGAGACCCCCGAAGAGAAGAAGGCGCGCCTCGAACGCGTCATCGCCGAGGCGAAGGCTAAGAAGGAGGCGGCCGCCGCTCAGGCCGCCGCGGCGGCCGAAGCCGGAGGGGGCGGGGAAGCGCCGCCGCCGCCGGGCGGCAAGTCGCCCGAAGTCGGCGACCCTTTGAAGAGCCCTTCGCAGGCCGACCTCGAACGCGCCGCCAAGATCGCCGAGGCCAAGGCGCGCGCCGCCGCCGCGAAGGAGGCCGCGGCCGCGAAGTCGCCCGCCGCCGCGCCCGGCGCGGAGAAGCCCGCCCCGGCCAAACCCGCCGCACCAGTCTCGACGGCCGCAGCCGGCGCGGGCGTCCCGAAGCCACCCGTCAAGAAGAAGGACGAAGGGCCGAAGCCGGTCGAGTCGCCCGACCACCCTCTGTTCAAGCGCTTGCGCGAGCGCTTCGGCGAAGCGGTCGAGGGCGCCTTCACGTTCGTTAACCAGCTTTCGATTCACGTCAGGGCCGACGCCGTCGTCGAGGTCTGCAAGGCGCTGCGCGACGACGCGGAGACGCCTTTCGAATACCTCTCCGACCTGACCTGCGTCCACTGGCCCGAGCGCGAAGAGGCGCCGTTCGAGGTCGTCTACAACCTCTACTCCATCTCGAAGAACGAGCGCGTGCGCGTGAAGGCCGCGGCGGGCGAGGCAGGGCTCGACAGCGTCACCCCGGTCTGGCCGACGGCCAACTGGATGGAGCGCGAGGCGTACGACCTGTTCGGCGTCAGCTTCAACAACCACCCGGACCTCCGGCGCCTGCTCCTGCCGAAGGACTGGGACGGACACCCCATGCGGAAGGACTACCCGCTGGAGTTCATGGAGAACGAGTGGACGGCGCGCCACCTGCCGGAGTTTTCGGAAGTCCAGCGCGAGCAGCTCGCGCAGCGCCGCGCCTACGGCCTCGAAATCCTCCAGACGCCCGACGAGCGGCGCATCCGCGAAATCTTCCGCGACGGCCGCGACCCGCTGCCGAAGGAGCACAAGTAGAAGCGATGCACCCGAAAGACCTCGCCGCCAGGTACGAAGTGAAGGTCTTCGACAGCCCCACGGCCGCCGAAGCCGCCGGCTTCCGACTCGGCCGGCGCATGAGCCCGCGCAACGTCTGGAACCGCGACAGCGCCGCCTCCGCCATCCTCTTCGACCTGCTCGGCAAAAGAAAAAGGGGCGAAGTCTCCGAGGTCGCGCTCGTGCTTGAGACGGCCAGCGTCGCGGGAGCGTTTAAGGACGTGAGCCGTGAACCGTAAACCGTGACGAGATTCAAACCTGCTCTTACTCGTCACGGTTTACGGTTCACGGCTCACGGTTTACAAATTTATGCATCAGGTAGAAGTCGCGACAACGCAGGAGACCTTACTCGACAACCCCGAGATGGTCTTGAACATGGGGCCGCAGCACCCCTCGACGCACGGGGTGCTGCGCGTCGTCCTGCGCCTCGACGGCGAGACCGTCATCGACCTCGACTGCGACATCGGCTTCCTCCACCGCGGGATGGAGAAGATCGCGGAGAACCGCCTCTACCCGATGATCGCGCCCTACTGGGACCGGCTCGACTACATCGCGGCGGTCTCGAACGGGCTGGTCTGGGTCGAGACGGTCGAGCAGATGATGGGGCTCGAAGTCCCGCCGCGCGCGCACTACATCCGCACGATTCTGACCGAGCTGAACCGCATCTCCTCGCACCTGCTCTGGCTCGCCACGCACGCCTTAGACATCGGGGCGTTCACCGTGCTGCTGCACGCGCTGCGCGAGCGCGAGGAGATTCTGAAGATTTTCGAGCAGCAGTTCGGCGCGCGCCTCACCTGCCACGCGTGGCGCATCGGCGGGATGCCGAACGACGCCTACGAGGGCTTTACGGAGGACGTGCAGCAGTTCGTGGATAACTTCCCGAGCCGCATCGACCAGTACGAGACGCTGCTCTCGGAGAACCGCATCTGGCTGGGGCGCACCGTCGGCATCGGCGTCATCACGGCCGCCGACGCCATCGCCATCGGGCTCTCCGGCCCGGCACTGCGCGGCTCGGGCGTCGCGTGGGACATCCGCAAGGCGCGGCCCTACGCGGCCTACGCCGACCTCGACTTCGAAGTGCCCGTGGGCGAGAACGGCGACACGTACGACCGCTACCTCGTCCGGCTCGAAGAGATGCGCCAGTCGCGCCGCATCGTCCAGCAGGCCCTCAGGCAGTTGCCCGACGGCCCCGTCAACGCCAAGATTCCGAAGGTCATCAAGCCGCCCGCGGGCGACTACTACCACTCCATCGAAGGCCCGAAGGGCGAGATCGGCTGTTACCTCGTCTCGGACGGCACGAGCCGCCCGTACCGCGTCCGCGTCCGCCCGCCGTGCCTCATCAACCTCCAGGCGCTGCGGCAGATGTGCGTCGGCCACCTCGTCGCCGACGTGGTCGCCATCATCGGCACGTTGGACATCGTGCTGGGGGAGATAGATCGTTAGGTGTCGGGTTCTGGGTTTTAGGTTTTGGGTTTAACCAGAACCCGGAACCCAGAACCCAGAACCCGACACCTGAAACCCAGAACCCGCTGATGAACATCATCAGGCTGCCAGTCCAGAAGATGACGCGCGAGGCTTTCGCGCCGTACGGGATTCTGCTCGACCGGCGCGGGTCGATTGACGTGGACATCGGGATGGGCGTGCCGTCCATAACGGGGGCGACGGCCGACCCGCGCCCCTTCCGGTTCGACTTCATGGCGCGCCACCGCCACACGATGCAGGTCTTCTCGCCGCTCGCCGGCTCGCAGGCCGTCATCTGCGTCGCGCCGCCCAACGGCCTCGACGCGCCCGACGTGGACAAGGTCGTGGCCTTCCTCGTCGAAGGCCGGCTCCCTTACGCCTACTTCCGCGGCACCTGGCACACGCCGCCCTTCGCCACCGGCGAGTGGTACTCCTACCTCGTCGTCGATCGCAAGGGCACGCTCGACGAGGACTGGGAGCTGGTCGATTTGAAGGCCGCCCGCGGCTGCACGTTCGAGATCGACCCGCAAGCTGAAGCTGAAGGCTGACCGCTGACTGCTTATGTCGTTCGCACTCTTCGCACCACCGAGCTTCCTCGACGACCTCCTGCTGAAGTTCTTCAGCGCGGAGACGGTCAACTACGTCGTCTGGCCGTTCATCCAGATCGGCGCGGTCATCACGCTGGTCGCCGTGTGGGCGCTCTACGCGAGCTACCTGGAGCGGAAGATTTCCGCGTTCATGCAGGCGCGGCTGGGGCCGATGCGCGTCGGCAAGTGGGGGCTGTTGCAGCCCATCGCCGACGCCGTCAAGCTCCTCACCAAAGAAGACCTCGTGCCCGAGAAGGCCGACCCGTACATCTTCCGCTACGCGCCCTACATCTCGGTGGCGGCGACGTTCATCACCTTCTCGGTCATCCCGTTCGCGCCGGACTGGGGCGTGGTTACGGACGTGAACATCGGGCTGCTCCTCGTCCTCTCGATCTCGTCGGTCGGGGTGCTGGCGCTCATCCTCGCCGGCTGGTCCTCGAACTCGAAGTACGCGCTCCTCGGCGGCCTGCGCTCGTCGGCGCAGATGGTCTCGTACGAGGTCGCGATGGGGATGTCGCTCATCGGGGCGCTGATGTTCGCGCGGACGCTCTCCCTGTCCGGCATCACGACGGCGCAGTCGTCCGACTCGATCTGGTTCATCCTCTACCAGCCGCTCGCCTTCGTCATCTTCCTCATCAGCGGCATCGCCGAGAACAACCGCGCGCCGTTCGACCTGCCCGAGGCCGAGTCGGAACTGGTCGCGGGCTTCCACACCGAGTACTCGGGGATGCGCTGGTCACTCTTCTTCATGGCCGAGTACGCGGCGATGGTGGTGGTGGCGGCCGTGGCGACGACCGTCTTCTTGGGCGGCTGGTACTTCCCCGGCGTGCTCCGGCTCGCGGGCGGCTACAACAACCTGTACGTCTTCCTGAGCCTCGTCGTCTTCATCGTCAAGATGGCGGTGCTGCTCTACCTCTACTTCTGGCTGCGCTGGACGTTCCCGCGCTACCGCTACGACCAGTTGATGGACCTGGGCTGGAAGTGGATGATCCCGGCCTCGCTGCTCAACATCGTCTGGACGGGGCTGACGGTCTTCGCCCTGCAGGCGCTCGACGGCCCGCTCGACACGATCGAGAATTTGAACCGCGGGGTGAACCTGACGGGCGCGGGCAAGGGCGTGGCCGTCGCCTTCGGGGCGGCGGGGCTGCTCGTCGGGGGGCTCTTCCTCGCCTACCTCAACCGCAACTCGCGCGACTTCAACCTCAAGAAGCAGCGGCGCGAGATCAGGCTCGTGGACGTGCCGAAGGGCGCGCCCGCCGTGGCGACGACGGCCGCCGCCGCGGGCGAAGGGTGAAAAGACGTAAACCGTGAACCGTAAATCGTGACAAGATAACCACTCGTCACGGTCACGGTTCACCCGACTTGTCACGGTTTACGGTTCACGGTTTACGCGAGGAGTTGATATGCCTTTAGTGAAAGTCCCGCTGGCCGGTTGGGGGGAGAAGCTCAGGCGCTTCTTCCTGGCGGACATGTTCAAGGGGATGTGGCTGACGCTGAAGTACAACGTCGGCGCGCTGACGGATAAGAATTCCGTCAGCGGCTTCGGCGTCTACACCGAGCAGTACCCTTCGGTGCGCCCGCAGGTGGCGCCGCGCTTCCACGGCGCGCCGCGCCTCAACATGGACCCGGAGACGCACGAGAGTCTCTGCATCGCCTGCAACCTCTGCGCGCTGGCCTGCCCCGAGGACTGCATCGACGTCATCGCGATGGACATCGAGATGACGGTCGGCGGCAAGCCGCGCAAGAAGAAGGTGCTCGACGAGTTCATCTTCGACACCTCGCGCTGCATGTTCTGCGCGCTCTGCCAGGAGGCGTGCCCCACGGCCTGCCTCGAACTGACGCAGGAGTTCGAGCTGGCCACCTACTCGCGCGCCGGCTTCGTCTGGAACCGCGAGATGCTCGAACAGGGGCGCGAGTCGAGAAAGTTCGAGGCCTAGCGGCCGGGGGTTATATGAGTCCGACGCGTGCAGGCTTGGCGAACACCAGACGGCGGGGGGCGGCTGCGGCGCTCGCCACGTCGCTGTGCGCGCTCGCGCTGCTGACGGCCGCGTCGGCGCGGCAGGAGGGCGGCGGCGGCGGCGAGGCCGCCCGCGACTGCAAGAAGGTGGCGTGCTACGAGGTCGGCCGCGTCGAGAGCTGCCAGGGCGGCAACTGCCTCAAAGCCGTGGCGGCCGAGGGCTGCGAGGAGCCGCCGTGCTTCGCCCTCAGGCCGGTCGGGAAGTGCGAGGGGGGCGACTGCTTCCACGTGTACCGCGTGGCGCAGACTTTTACGCTCACGCCGGGCGGGACGGCGGGCGATTTGGCGGGCGGTTCGGGGGTATTCGTGATCCGTGAGCCGGGCACCAAGAAGCTCAAAACTCTGCCCGCGCGCCTGATCGTGCGGCGCGTGGAGAAGGCCGCCGATTGCGACAAGGTGACTTGTCTGGAGATGAAGCAGGTGAAGGACTGCAAGGCGCCGCCCTGCTTCGCCGCGGACGTGAAGGACAGGTGCGAGGGGCCGGGCTGCTTCGCCATCAGGAAGCCCTGAGGGCTTCCCGCCAGACATCACACGACACTGCCGTCAAATACTATGGTCTTATCCGGCTGGGAAAGCGTCTTCTTCTGGGTCTTCGCGCTGGCGTCGCTGGTGGCGGGGCTGCTGACCGTGATGGCGCGCAACGCCGTGCACTCGGCGCTGTTTCTGATCTCGGCGCTCGTCTCGGTGGCGGCGCTCTTCGTGCTGCTCGGCGCGGAGTTCATCGCGGGCGTGCAGATTCTGGTCTACGTCGGCGGCGTGATGGTGCTCTTCCTGTTCGTCATCATGCTCGTCAACGTCTCGGCCGAGGAGCGCGGGGGCGAGGAGTTGTTCAACCGCTCGGGGCAGGTGACGGCCGCCGTCTGCTTCGCCGCGCTGCTGGTCTTGGGGCTCTTCTACGCCATCAACCAGTCGGCCGGCCGCTTCGTCCCCGACCCCGACGCGCCGCGCGCCGCCGCGGAGGCCGCGGGCCTGCGCGACGCCGCGACGGGCGTCTCGAAGATTTCGGAGGACACGCAGCGCGTCGGCTCCAGCCTCTACCGCTACGGCGCGCTCCCGTTCGAGATCGCGAGTTTGCTGCTGCTGGTCGCCATCGTCGGCTCGGTGCTTTTGGCGCGCACGTCGAAGCAGGAGCTGGCCGCCGACGACGTTGACCCGCGGGTCATCACGGAACTCTCCGCCGCGGGCGAGCTGACCCCGGCCGAGATCGAGGCCGCCGAGCGCGCGCACGCCGCCGAGGTCTAACGATTCGGACTTGAAGACTATGAACAGCCCTTTCACACCGGCGCCCGCACTCTTCCAGAGCGTCCTCGAAAACATGCAGCAGGGGATCGAGCACCCCGACCTCTCGAAGTTCCTCATCATCGGGGCGCTGCTCTTCACCATCGGCGTGGCCGGCGTGCTGACGCGGCGCAACATCATCGTCATCTTCATGTCGATTGAGCTGATCCTGAACGCGGCGAACCTGAACTTCATCGCCTTCTCGCGCTACCTGCAGGAGCAGGGGAGCCTCAACGCCGTCGCCGGCCAGGTCTTCACGGTCTTCATCATCGTCGTCGCCGCCGCCGAGGCGGCCATCGGCCTCGGCCTCGTCATCGCGCTCTACCGCAACCGCGAGACGATCTTCGTGGACAAGATTGACCTCTTGAAATGGTGATAGGTGTTGGGTGTTGGGTGTTGGGTGAAAACAGCGGGCTTGATTCTTAACCCAACACCCAACACCCAACACCCAACACCCGTAACGTTATGCACAGATACATCTGGCTCGTACCCCTCCTGCCGCTGCTGGGCGCCGCCGTCAACGGGCTGTTGGGTCGCCGGCTCCGCTTCTCGGAGCGGCTGATCGGCTCGATCGGCGTCGGCTCGGTGGCGCTCGCGTTCCTCATCAGCCTCGCGGCGGTCGTCTCGTACGGCGCGCACGTGTGGCCGAACCCCTACGTGACGAGCGAGGACGGCGCGTTCTCCTACACGTGGATTCCGGGCGGCGCGGTCGAGCTGACGCAGGGGCAGGCCGAGGGGGCGCGGGGGGCGGGCGCGCAGGCGGCGCGGGGCGCGGTGCTCGACGTGGAGTGGAGCTATCAGCTCGACGCGCTCTCCTCCGTCTTCATGCTCGTCGTGACGGGCGTCGGGCTGTGCATCTTCGTCTTCGCGACCGGCTACATGCACGGCGACAAGGGGTTCTACCGCTTCTTCGCCTACCTCGGGCTCTTCATGTTCTCGATGCTCATCCTCGTGATGGGCTCGAACTTCATGATGATGTTCGTCGGGTGGGAGGGCGTGGGCCTCTGCTCGTACCTGCTCATCGGCTATTACTTCGACCGGCGGGAGGCGGGCGACGCGTCGCGCAAGGCTTTCATCACGAACCGCATCGGCGACTTCGGCTTCGCGCTCGCCGTCTTCGCCGTCATCGCCACCTTCGGCACGACGCAGTACACCGAGGTCTTCAAGCAAGCGGCCACGTACCCCGTCGAGACGCTCGCGGGGCCCGTCGCGTGGGGCATCATGTCGTGGATCGCGCTCGGCCTCTTCGTCGGCGCCTGCGGCAAGTCGGCGCAGATACCTCTGTACGTGTGGCTGCCGGACGCGATGGCGGGGCCGACGCCCGTCTCCGCCCTCATCCACGCCGCGACGATGGTCACGGCCGGGCTCTACATGCTGACGCGCTGCAACGTCATCTTCCAGCACTCGCAGGCGATGATGACGGTCGTGGCGGTCGTCGGCGCCCTGACCGCCATCTTCGCGGCGACCATCGGCATCACGCAGAACGACATCAAGAAGGTCCTCGCCTACTCGACGGTCTCGCAACTCGGCTTCATGTTCCTCGCCTGCGGCGTGGGCGCGTTCGTCATCGGCATCTTCCACGTGATGACGCACGCCTTCTTCAAGGCGCTGATGTTCCTCGGCGCGGGCTCGGTCATCCACGCGATGCACCACGAGCAGGACATGCGGCGGATGGGCGGCCTGAAGAAGTACATGCCGAAGACCTACTGGACGTTCTTCGCGGGCTGGCTCGCCATCTGCGGCATCATCCCGTTCTCGGGCTTCTGGTCGAAGGACGAGATTCTGTGGAACGCGGCCTCGACCGAGTACGTCCCCGGGGGCTGGCTGCTCTGGCTCATCGCGACCGTCGCCGCTGCCTGCACGGCCTTCTACATGACGCGGCTGATGGCCCTGACCTTCTGGGGCAAGGAGCGTTTCCTCGAAGTGCCCGCGGGCGGGCAGGCCGACGAGGCGCACGCGCAGGCTTACGCCGACGGCGAGGAGGCGCACCGCGCCATCGACCCGACGGTCGCCGACCGCCCGCACCACGGCCCCGAGGAGCGCGTCGGCGCGGCGCACGTCTTCGAGGCCGCGGAGAGGGGCGAGACCGAGCACGTCGGCGCGGGCGGCCACGACGTGCATGACGTGCACGACCCGGACCACCACGGCGCGCACGGCCACGCGCACGGCTCCGTCATCCCGCACGAGTCGCCGCCCTCGATGTGGGTGCCGCTCGCGGTGCTGGCGGTGCTGGCGACCGTCGGCGGCTTCCTCGGCGTCGGCCCCGCTTTCAAGTTCCTCACGGGCAGCGACCACCCGGGCGGCAAGCTCAACATCGTCAACTGGCTCGACCCCGTCATCTGGAACCCCGCGACCGGACAGTTCGGCAAGGGGCACGCCGCCGAAGAGCACGCGTCCCTCGCGTTGGCGAGTCAGGAGGGGCACGGCGCGCCGTCCCCGGCGGGCGCCGACACGGGGCACGCCGCCGCGGCCGAGCACGGGGCCGGCAAGCTGCCTTACGGCGGCGAGTCGCGCTTCAACCTCGCGCACTCCGTCCAGCACATCCTCGGCGACAGCCACACGGCGGCCGAGTGGTTCTTCATCGTCTTCTCAATCGCCGTCGCGGTCGGCGGCATGTTGCTGGCCGGACTCTTCTACGTCTGGAAACCGCACCTGCCCGAAGTGTGGGCGCAGAGGCTCGGGCCGCTCTACCGCGCGAGCTTCAACAAGTACTGGGTGGACGAGCTCTACGGCATGCTGTTTACGCGGCGGACGATGGACGCGGCGCGCGGCGTCTACGCCACGGACTCGCGCGTGATCGACGGCGCGGTCAACGGCGTGGCGTGGCTCACGCGCCAGCTCAGCCGGCTCACGGGCAACGCCGACCGCCTGGTCGTGGACGGCGCGGTCAACGGCGTCGCGGGCTTCGTCAAGCTGCTGATGTCGCCGCTCCTGCGCGCGGCGCAGACGGGCGTGACGGCCAACTACGCGCTCGCCATGCTGCTCGGCCTCGTCGCGGCCGTCGGCATCTTCTTCGGCCCGGAGATGTGGGAGAGTCTCACAGACGCCATCGGTCGCATGTTCGCCTTCGTCTTATAAGTTCGCGGCGGGCCACGGTTCGCCTTCGGGGTGCAAAGTGAATATTCCCTACCTCCTTTCGCTCATCACGTGGCTGCCGGCGGTCGGCGCGATCATCGTCCTGTTCCTCTTCAGGAGGGGGCAGGAGGGCGCCGTCAAGCGCTTCGCGACCGCGTGGTTCGCGCTCGACTTCCTGGTCTCGCTCGCGCTGCTCTCGTACGACCGCGGGGCGGGCGGTTACCAGTTCCTCGAAGACTGCCAGTGGATTCCCATCATCGGCGCGCGCTACCAGATGGCGGCCGACGGCGTGGCCGTGCTGCTGATCCTGCTGACGACGCTGCTCGGCTGGATCGCGTCGCTCTCGTCGTGGGAGTACATCCAGAAGCGCGAGAAGGAGTACTACGTCCTGCTGCTGCTGTTGCAGACCTCGGTGCTCGGCGTCTTCTGCGCGGCCGACCTCTTCCTCTTCTTCCTCTTCTTCGAGGTCTCGCTCGTGCCGATGTACTTCCTCATCGGCATCTGGGGCGGCGAGCGCCGCCTCTACGCGGCCATCAAGTTCTTCCTCTACACGCTGGTCGGGTCGGTGGGGCTGCTGCTCGGGCTCATCAAGATGTACTTCCTGACGCAGGACGCCGCGCTCGTCGGGGCCATTGCGCCCGCGACGAAGGCGCTCGTGGCTGGCAACGACGCCGCGCTGGCGATGTTGAACTCCAGCCTCGCGGCGGCGCAGAGCACGGGCACCGGCACCTTCAACATCATGTTCATGCAGGCGTTGGGGAGCGCCATCCCGATGGGGACGATGCAGGTGATCCTCTTCTTCGCCTTCGCCATCGGCTTCGCCATCAAGGTGCCGATGTGGCCGTTCCACACGTGGCTCCCGGATGCGCACGTCGAGGCGCCGACCGCCGGCTCCGTCATCCTCGCGGGCGTCCTGCTCAAGCTCGGCACCTACGGCTTCTACCGCTTCAACCTGCCGTTCTTCCCGAAGGCGTCCATCGACCAGTCGTACTTCGGCGGCTTCGGCGTGCGCAACGTGATGGTCGTCCTCGCCATCATCAGCATCATCTACGGCG
>DAIRFV010000136.1:0-14685 GCA_036794905.1 Pyrinomonadaceae bacterium
GGCAGAAGGCGATGGAGCGCGGCTCGCCGCCGTGCTCGCCGCAGATGCCGACCTTCAGGTCGGGCTTGACCGAGCGCCCGCGCTCCGTCCCCATCCTGACGAGCTGGCCGACGCCCTCGCGGTCTAAGACCTGGAACGGGTCGTCGGGCAGAATCTTCACCTCGACGTACTTCGAGAGGAAGCGCCCCGAGTCGTCGCGCGACAGCCCGAAGGTCGTCTGGGTGAGGTCGTTCGTGCCGAAGGAGAAGAAGTCCGCGTGCTCGGCGATCTGGTCGGCGGTCAGGGCCGCGCGCGGCAGCTCGATCATCGTGCCGACCGTGTAGTCTATCGTCATGCCGTGCGCGCCGAGGACTTCGCGCGCGACCTCGTTGATGAGCTCGGCCTGGTTGCGCAGCTCCTCGGCGGCCGAGACGAGCGGCACCATGATCTCGGGCTTCACCTCCTGCCCCTCGCCCGCGACCTGGCACGCGGCCTCGAAGACGGCGCGCGCCTGCATGCGCGTCACCTCCGGGTAGATGAGGCCGAGGCGGCAGCCGCGGTGGCCGAGCATCGGGTTGGCCTCGCGCAAACGCTCGACCTGGTTGAGGAGTTTTCGCTTGCTGTCGATGGAGTCGAGCGTCCTGTCCATCTCGCGGATGGAGGCGGCGCGCTGCAAGGACATCTTCAGCTCGGAGAGTTCGCCGAGCAGCTCGTCCATGTTCGGCAGGAACTCGTGGAGCGGCGGGTCGAGCAGGCGGATGGTGACGGGCAGGCCCTGCATCGCGCGGAAGATGCCGACGAAGTCGTTCTTCTGGAGCGGGAGGAGTCGTTCGAGCGCCTTCTCGCGCGCGCCCACGCCGTCGGCCAGGATCATCTCGCGCATCGCGGCCAGGCGCTCGTCGCCGAAGAACATGTGCTCGGTGCGGCACAGGCCGATGCCTTCCGCGCCGAACTCGCGCGCGACCTGCGCGTCGTGCGGCGTGTCCGCGTTGGCGCGCACGCGGAGGCGCCGGAACTCGTCGGCCCACGTCATCAGCTCGCGGAAGTCTTCGCCGAGCGTCGGCTGCACGGTCGGCACGCGCCCCAGGAAGACCCTGCCGGTCGAACCGTCCACCGTGATCCACTCGCCCTTCGGCACCACCGTCCCGTTGACGTTGAACTGCTGCTGCCCGTAATCGATGTTGAGCACCGACGCGCCGCACACGCATGACTTCCCCATGCCGCGCGCGACGACGGCCGCGTGGCTCGTCATGCCCCCGCGCGCCGTCACGATGGCCTGCGCGGCGACCATGCCGTGGAAGTCGTCGGGGCTCGTCTCCTGCCTGACTAAAACGACCTGCTCGCCCTCGCGCGCCATCTCTTCGGCCTCGTCGGGGTCGAAGACGACTTTGCCCTGCGCGGCGCCGGGGCTGGCCGGCAGGCCGCGGGCCACGACCTTGGCGTCGGCGTTCGGGTCTACGGCCGGGTGCAACAACTGGTCGAGCTGTTCGGGGGTGACGCGGCGCACCGCCGTCGCCTTGTCGATGAGGTCTTCGCGCACCATGTCCACGGCGACGCGGACGGCGGCCGCGCCGGTGCGCTTGCCCGTGCGCGTCTGGAGCATCCAGAGCTTGCCGCGCTCGATGGTGAACTCCACGTCCTGCATGTCGCGGTAGTGGCGCTCCAACAGACCCGTGATCCCCTCGAACTGCCGGTAGACGGCGGGCAACTCTTCCTGGAGCTGGCTGATGGGGTTCGGCGTGCGGATGCCCGCGACCACGTCCTCGCCCTGCGCGTTGAGGAGGTATTCGCCGTAGAGAGTCTTCTCGCCGGTCGAGGGGTTGCGCGTGAAGGCGACGCCGGTGCCGGACTCCGCGCCCATGTTGCCGAAGACCATCGCCTGCACGTTGACCGCGGTGCCGAGGTCGTCGGGGATGCGGTTGACGCGGCGGTAGTCGCACGCGCGCCGCCCCATCCACGAGTTGAAGACGGCGGCGATGGCGACCCGCAACTGCTCGTACGGGTCTTCGGGGATGGCGAGGCCCGACTGGTCGGAGAAGATGATCTGCTTCTGCGCGGCGATGATGTCGCGGAGCTGTTCGGACGAGAGGTCTGTGTCGCGGCCGCCCTCGGTCTGCGCCTTGTAGCGCTCCATCACGCGCTCGAACTTCTCGTGCGCCACGCCCATCACGATCTCGGCGAAGAGCGTGGCGAAGCGGCGGTAGGCGTCCAGGGAGAAGCGCAGGTCGCCGGTCTGCGTGGCGAGCCCCTGCACGGTCTGCTCGTTGAGCCCGAGGTTGAGGATGGTGTCCATCATGCCCGGCATCGAGAAGGGCGCGCCCGACCGCACCGAGACGAGCAGCGGGTTCTCGGGGTCGCCGAACTTCTTCCCCGTCTTCTCTTCGACGGCGCGCAGGCCCTCGATGACCTGCTCCCACATCCCTTCGGGGAAGTTCTTGCCTTCGCGGTAGTAGGCGTTGCACGCCTCGGTCGTGACGATGAAGCCGGGCGGGACGGGCAGCCCCGCCCGCGTCATGTCGGCGAGCCCCGCGCCCTTACCGCCGAGCAGCGCGCGCGCGCCGCCGTCGCCCTCTTCGAAGAGGTACACCCACTTGTGCGCTTGATTCTGTGACACGAAAGTATCCTTCCTCGGCCTGCGGCAGGAGTTGTCTGACGGCGGGCGGCCGGCACGCGTGCGCGCGCGGCCGTCCGGGGGAGTACGTTTGGGCCAGAAGCCTACCCCAAACATCTCCCGAGGGCAACGTTCATGCCGCCCGCGCCCCGCCCGTACTTCGGAGCAAAGCGTCCGCGCGGCTGGGGAATATGGCCGCGGCGTTGCGGAGAATTTCGCTACTGCTCCCGCGTGGCGGGACAGGTCAGAACCGCCCGCGGGAGCGGGTGGGTCGGGCTCACGTGTCGAGGGCCGTCTGAGTCGGACGTACCCACCCGCTCCCGCGGGCGGTTCTGACTACGGCCCTCCGGGGTGGAGCTTGAGCCACTCGGCCCTCAGCATGAAGCTGCCCTCGGTGACGACGCGGTCGCCGACGTGCAGGCCTTCGAGCACGGGGAAGCGGCCCGCGGCCTCCGCGCCCACGCGGACGGGGCGCATGACGTAGGTGCTCGGGTCTGAGGTGGCGAGGAAGACGACCGCGCGGCCGCCGACGTTCTGCACGGCGCTGCCCGGCACCGTGGGCGCGGTCGCCTCGGCCGCCCCCAGCGCGCCGAAGCCGACGCCCACGAACATGCCGAGCTTGAGCGCCTGCCCGGGGTTCGCCACCTCGACGCGCACCTGCGCCGTCCGCGTCGCCGGGTCGAGCTGCGGGTCAACGTAGGTGACGCGCCCGCGCCAAATCCGCCCCGGGTACGCCTCGCTCGTCACGCTCGCGCCGCTCCCCGTGCGCACGCGCGCGAGGTCGCGCTCGAACACCTGGCCGACGACCCAGACGTTCGAGAGGTCCGCGACGCGCAGGATTTCCTTGTTGGCCTCGACGACCTCGCCCGGGTTGGCCGCGCGGCTGATGACAGTCCCCGCGACGGGCGCGGCGAGCGTGACCTCGGAACTGATCTGCGCCGGCCCGCGCAGCGCCGCGACGCGCTGCGGCGTCAGTCCCAGCAGCAGCAACCTCTGGCGCTGCGCCGCGACCTCGGCCTCGGCCTTCTTCAGGACGGAAGTCGCCTCCTCGAACTCCTCGCGGCTGGCCGCGCCGATCTCCAGGAGCCGAATCGTGCGCGCGTGGTGCTGGTGGTGCTCCTCCAGCTCGGCCTGCGCCGCGAGGTAGCGCGACTGCGTCATCGCCAGCTCGTCGCTGAAGACGACGGCGATTGTCTGCCCGCGCCGCACCTCCTGCCCCGCCTCGGCCGAGACCTGCACGAGGCGCCCGCCGACGAGCGTGACGACGGGCGTCGAGCGGTAGGCGTTGGCCTGCACGACGCCCGTCGCCGCCTGCTGCAAAGCCTCGGGCGCGAGCTGTTCGCCCACGGCCTCGACCTTGATGCCGGCGCGCGCCGCCGCGTCGGGCGTGACGGTGAGCGTCGCTTCGCCCGCGGCGGGCTCGGCCGTGTTGCCGGCCGGGGCGCCCGCGGCCGGCCGGTCGAAAGTGACCGTGCGCGGCGCGGTGACGACGCGCCCCGAGCCGCCGCCCGAACGACTGAGCCACCAGAAGAGCAGCGCCGCGCAGACGGCGGCGAAGAGGGCGACGGCGATGACGATTCTCGTCCTCGGGCCGCGCCGCGTCGTCACGGGCGCGCGCTCGACGCGCTCGACGACCGCCGCCTCTTCCGCCTGCTCTGACTTCTCGCGATTCTCTTCCATCTTCTCTCCGATGAGGGCAGCCCTCCCTCACGGCCGGACTGCCGCCTTCGTCAACTCCGGCGAGGCCGCGGCGCCGGCGACGCGGACGCGCGCGAGGTAGGTTTCGAGGATCGAGTTGACGTAGTCGTTCTCAAGCTCGATGAAGCGGCGCTGCTCGGCGATGTAGTCGAGCAGCGACTTCGCGCCCAGCTCGTAGGTCTTGCGGATGACCGTCAGATTCTGCCCGGCCTGCCCGCGCACGCCGACGCGGTAGATTTCCGAGGCGCGCGCCGCCGCCTCGTAAGCCGCGTAGGCGGCGGCCACCTCGCGCCTGACGGTCAGCTCAAGGAACTCGCGCCGCCGCCGCGCCGCTTCGAGTTCGGCCGACGCGGCCTCTATCGCGCCCAGGTTCCGGTCGCGCACGGGCAGCGTCAACGAGACGCCGAACGTGACCGAGTGGAACGTCTCGTCAATGGGCGCGAGTCGTCCCGCCCCGTCGATGCCGCTCAGCGCGTAGCCCGAGCGCATGCGCTGATAGCCGGCGCGCACCTCCGCGTCGGCGCGCCCGGAGGCGCGCGCCTCCGCGACGCGCGACTCGGCTAAGCTTTCGGCCGCGCGCGCGGCCGAAAGGTCGGGGCGCGCGTCGAGGGCGCGCGCGGTCGCCTCGGCCGGCGGGGGCAGAGGGTCTATCAATCCGTCGAAGTCGCCGCGCAGCTTCAGCGCTTCCGAGGGCTCGGCGCCCATGAGGTTGCGCAGCTCCAGCAGCGCGACCTCCGCCTTGCCGCGCTCGGCCTCGCGCAGCGAGCGGAGGCGGTTGACCTCGACGAGCACCTGATTCTGTTCGAGCGGCGCGGTGCGGCCTTCGAGCACGCGCGCGACGACGAGGCGGTAGCCGCGCTGACTGTTGTTAAGTAAGTCTTCAGTGATGCCGAGTTTCAGGATGGAGGCCAGCGCCTCGCCGAACTTGGCGCGCACCTCGGCGGCCACCATGCGCTCGCGGTCGGCGAGCATCGCTTCCCTCACCCCGACCTCGCGCTCGGCCACGCGCACGCGCGCCGCGCGCCGCCCGCCCAACTCCAGCGGCAGCATGCCCTCGACCATCAACTGGTTGTCGGCCGTCGTCGCCGTCTTCGAGCCCGACACGTCCAGGCGCGGGTTGGCGCGAAAGCCCGCCTGCCTGACCAGCGCGCGCGCCGACTCGACCTCCTTACGCAGCGCCAGCAGCTCGCCGTTCGACGCGAGCGCGCGCGCGACCGCCTCATCCGCCGTCACGCCCCCAGCCGGGTCGAAGTAGAGACTGACGGCCGCCTCGTCCGCGCGCGGCCGCCGGTCGTCCGCCCCGGGAACGTCGGTCGCCGTCTGCGCCGCGACGAGGGCAGGACAGGACAGGACGAGCGCCAGCGCCGCCGCCGTCAGGTAAGACCTCTTCACTCTCATACTTGCACCGCTTCCTTCCGCTCTTCACGCCTCAACTTGTAGTCGCGCATCCAGAAGAAGATGACCGGCGTGACGACGAGCACGTGGAGCAGGCTCGACAGCATCCCGCCCAGCACCGGCGTCGCCAGCGGCTTCATCACCTCCGAGCCCGCGCTCGTAGACCACATGATCGGGAGCAGTCCGACGACGATGGTCGAGACCGTCATCACCTTCGGCCGCAAACGCAGCAGCGCGCCCTCAACCACGGCCTCCAACAGAGTCTCGCGCGTCAGCCGCCCCAACTCTCTGGTCTTCCGCTCGACCGCCTCTTCCAGATAGACGACCATCACGATGCCGGTCTGCACGGCCGCGCCGAAGAGCGCGATGAAGCCGACCCAGACCGCGACCGAGAAGTTGTATTGCAGCAGCCAGAGCAGGTAGAACCCGCCCGTCAGCGCGAACGGCACGGCCAACAGGACGTGCGCCGCCTCCAGGGCCGAGTTGTAGGTCAGGTAGAGCGTGGCGAAGATGATGAGGACGACGACGGGGACGACTATCAACAGGCGCTTGCGCGCGCGCTCCTGGTTCTCGTACTGGCCGCTCCACTGGAAGTAGTAACCGGGCGGCATCCGCACGCGCCGCGCGATGGCCTCCTTCGCCTCCTCGACGAAGCCGCCGATGTCGCGCCCCCTCACGCTCAGAAGCACCGTGCCGCGCAGCAGCCCGTTCTCGCTCTGAATCATCGAGGGGCCTTCGACGGTGCGTATGTCTGCGAGCTGCGCGAGCGGGACGGGGACGCCCGCGGGCGAGGTGATGGGAATCTGCCCGATGGCCTCGGGCGACTGCCGGAACTCGGGCGCGTAGCGCACGCGGACGGGGAAGCGCCGGCGCCCCTCGATGGTGACCGAGAGGTTCGTCTCGCCGATGCCGCGCTCGATGGCGTCCTGTATCGTGCCGGTGCCGATGCCGTAGCGCGCGGCGGCCGTGCGGTTGATGCGTATGTCCACGTAGGGCGTGCCGCCGATCTGCTCGGGGTACACGTCGGCCGCGCCGGGCACGGCGCGCAGCGCGTCGGCGATCTGCCGCGACATCTCTTCCAGCGTGTCGAGGTCGTTGCCGAAGACCTTCACGCCGATCTGCGAGCGCATGCCCGTCGCGAGCATCTCGATGCGGTTGATGATGGGCTGCGTCCAGATGTTCGTCACGCCCGGCATCCGCAGCCGTGCGTCCATCTCGCTGCGCAGAAGCTCGCGCGTCATCCCTTCGCGCCACTGGTCTTCGGGCTTGAGGTGGACAATCGTCTCGTTCATGTTGACGGGCGAGGGGTCGGTCGAAGTCTCCGCGCGCCCGGCCTTGCCCACGGCCCACTCGACCTCCGGAAAGCCCTTCAGTATCTCGTCCTGCCGGGCGAGGATGCGCGCCGCCTCGCCGATGGAGATGGCCGGGTCGGTGACCGGCATGTACATCAAGTCGCCCTCGTTCAAGGGCGGCATGAACTCGCTCCCGATGCGCGTCGAGACGAGGAGCGCGCCCGCGAAGAGCAGCGCCGCGAGCGAGACGGTGACGACGCGGTGGCGCACGGCCGCCAGCAGCAGCGGCCGGTAGACCGAGCGCAGGAACCGCATGACGGGGTTCCACTCCTCCGGGTGCAGCTTGCCGCCGAGGAAGTACGTGCAGAGCACGGGCACGAGCGTCACCGCCATGAAGGCCGCGCCGAACATGGCGAACGTCTTGGTGAAGGCCAGGGGGTGGAAGAGTTTCCCCTCCTGCCCCGTCAAAGCGAAGACCGGCACGAAGGCCAGCACGATGATCGCCATCGAGGCGAAGATCGGCAGCCCCACCGTCTTCGTCGCGTCGAGCACCGCCCGCCACACGCGCGCCCTGTCCTTCGTGTCGATGCCCTCCTTCTCAATCGCGCGGTACGCGTTCTCCGTCACGACGATGCCGGCGTCCACCAAATCCGAGATGGCGATGGCGATGCCGGCCAGCGACATGATGTTCGACGTGATGCCGAAGTACTTCATGAAGAGGAACGAGAAGAGCACCGCGAGCGGCAGCGGCACCGTGACGATGAAGACCGAGCGGAAGTGCGCGAGGAAGAGGAGGTTGGCGAGCGTGACGAGGATCAACTCCTCGACGAGCGCCCACTTCAGGGTGTCGGTGGCGCGGTTGATGAGCTGCGTGCGGTCGTAGAAGGGCACGACGCGCACGCCCTCGGGCAGCCCCGGTTGCAGCTCCTCGATTTTGCGCTTGACGCCTTCGATGACCTCGAGCACGTTGACGCCGTAGCGCGCGACGACCACGCCGCCGACCGCCTCCGCCCCGTTCTTGTCGAGCGCGCCCGTGCGGAAGGCGTCGCCCAACTTCACCTCCGCCACGTTCTTCACGAAGACCGGCGTGCCGTTCTGCGCGCCGAGCACGATGTTCTCGACGTCCGCCGTCGATTCAATCAGCCCCAGCCCGCGCACGACGGCCCACTGCCCGGCCTGCTCGACGACGTTCCCGCCGACGTTCGTGTTCGAGCGCTCGACCGCCTCGACCACCGCGGAGAGCGGGAGGTTGTATGCGCGCAGGCGGTTCGGGTCAACGTCCACCTGGTACTGCTGCACGTAGCCGCCGACCGAGGCGACCTCGGCCACGCCCGGCACCGAGTTGAGCTGATAGCGCACGAACCAGTCCTGCAAAGTCCGCAGGTCGCGCAAAGAATGGCGGTCGCTTTCGAGCGTGTACCAGAAGACCTGCCCGACGCCGGACGCGTCCGGCCCGAGCGTCGGCCGGACGCCCTCGGGCAGTTGCGCCGCGACGAGGTTGAGGCGTTCGAGGATGCGCGTGCGCGCCCAGTACAGCTCCACGTCGTCCTCGAAGATGACGTTGACCATCGAGAAGCTGAAGGCCGACGACGCGCGCACGACCCGCACGCCCGCCAAGCCTTGCAGGCTGGTGACGAGCGGGTAGGTGACCTGATCCTCGACCTCCTGCGGCGAGCGCCCCGGCCAGTCCGTGAAGACGATGACCTGGTTGTCCGACAGGTCTGGTATCGCGTCAATCGGCGTCGCCAGAAGCGCCCAGTACCCCCACGCCGCCAGCGCCAGATACACGGCGATGACCAGCGCGCGGTGCCGCAGCGAGAGCTCGATGAGGCGGGAGATCATAAGCGGGGGTTTGGGTGCTGGGTGCTGGGGGTTGGGTTTTACCTAGCACCCAACCCCCAGCACCCAACACCGCTATTGAGCCGTGACCGGGAACGAGCCCTTCCCCGTGCCGGCGGGGCCTTCGTAGGCGACCTGCGCCTGCCAGTCGCCGGCCATCTCCAGCTTGACGCGGCCCCGGTAGACGCCGGGCGTCGGGGTGGTGGTGAGCGTGGCCGGGTCGTTCATGACGGGCATCGAGCCCATCGCCGGCATGTGGAAGTTGAGCGAGGCCGAGCCCACGTCCACCGCCTTGCCCGACGCGTCCTTGAAGGTGACGGTCAGCTCCTGTTCGCCGTTGCGGAGCACGCCGTCCGAGTTGGCGAGCGTCACCGTCAGCGCGCCGACTTTGCCGCTCTTGATCTCCTTGTCGCCCGCCCCGCCCGACCCGCCGCAGGCCGCGAGCAGCGCGAGCGCGACGACTGTCATCATCATCTTCTTCACTTTACAGGTTCCTCCGTTTTAAGAACTGGTGGTCATTAGCACTTCGTCCGCAGCCGCCGCGCGCCGCGCCGGCCCGGCCGTCTCGCCCGCCAGCCGCCCGTCGCGCATGTGGAGCACGCGGCCGGCGCGCGCCGCGTTGTCGGGGTTGTGCGTGACGAGCAGCACGGTCTGGCCGCGCCCGTTGAGGTCGATCAGAACGTTCATCACCTCCTCGCCCGTCCGCGTGTCGAGCGCGCCGGTCGGCTCGTCGGCGAGCAGCAGCGGCGGCTCGTTGACGACGGCGCGCGCAATGGCGAGCCGCCCCTGCTCGCCGCCCGAGAGCTGGTTCGGCAGGCGCGCCGCCAGAGAGCCCAGCCCGACTTTCCCCAGCGCCGCCAGCGCCCGCTCCCGCTTCTCGCGCGAAGAGATGCGGAGGGTCGCCAGCGGCAGCATCACGTTCTCGACGGCCGAGAGGTACGGCATCAGGTGGTGCTGCTGGAAGACGAAGCCGAGGTACTCGCGCCGGAAGTCCGCGCGCCGCTCCTCGGAGAGCGCGTACACGTCTATGCCGTCCACACTGATGCGCCCCTCGGTCGGGTGGTTCATCGCGCCGACGACCGTCAGGAGCGTCGTCTTGCCCGACCCCGAAGGCCCCATCAGCGCGACGAACTCGCCCTCGCGCACGTCGAAGCTCACTCCTTCGAGCACGCGCGTCTCCGCCCCCTCGGCGGTCGCGCCGTACACCTTCCCCACGTTTTCGACGACGATGAAAGACATCTCCTGCAAACTCCTCACACGTGCCGGACGGCCTCCGACGGGTCGAGGCGCGAGGCGCGCAGCGTCGGGTAGAGGCTGCTCAGGGCGCCGACGGCGAGCGCCGCGAAGAGCGCGAGCCCCGCCAGCGCGGGGTCAACCTCGAAGCCCCGCCCCGTCTGGCTGAAGTAGGGCATGAGCGCCCACGACGCGAGGGCGCCCGCCGCCCAGCCGAGCGCGCCGCCCAGGGCGCTGACGGCCAGCACCTCCAGCATCATCTCCTTGACGATGTGCGCGCGGCGGAACCCGACGGCGCGCATCACGCCGATCTCCTTCGTGCGCTCGACGACGGCGCCCGTCGTCGTCGTGAAGATGAGCAGCGCGGCGATGAGCAGCACTATGCCCGAGACGGCCGCGCCGAATTGCGTCAGGCGCCCGACCGTCTCGGCGCGCGCGCGCACGGCCTGTTGGAGCGCCGAGACCTTCGCCGCGGGGAGCTGCTGCGCGATCTGCCCGACGATGTCTTCGACGGGGCAGTCCTTGCAGAGCGCGCTCACCTCGACGAGGCTCAGACGCCCCGGCCGGCCGAGGAGCGACTGCACCCCGGCCAGCTCCCCGAAGACGAGCGCGTCCTCGCGCCCGCCCGTCGGCGTGAGCACGCCCGCCACGCGGAACTCGCGCCCGCTGAAGGTCAGACGGTCGCGCGTGATGCGAAAGTGCTGCGGCGCGGCGCGGATCATCGCCGCGTGCTCCTCGGCCGTCATCGTCGCGTGCTGCGACGCGTCCACCGTGTTCGTCGAAGTCGGCGCCAGCGGGCGGGAAGTGTCTTCCGCCGCGGGCTCGATAAGGCCGAGCGCCTGCGCGGCGTCGTGGCCGACGAGCAGCTCGTTCGCGCCCGCGGGCTTCTCGCCGACGACGCGCCACCAGCGCTTCAGGGCGTACTCGCTCTCGAAATCGACGCCCGCGACGACGACCTTGCGCCCGCCCGCTTCGACCGCGCCGAGGAGTTTCGGCGCGACGACGGCGAGGCGGTCGGCGTAGGGAATCTCGCGTATGCGGCGCGCGTCCTCGTCCGTGAGTTCGCCCACGTCGAAGGCGGCGGCCGCGACCGCGACGCCGCCGTAGTCGAGCGCCAGTTGGTCCGACTTCGGCACGACGACGATGTTGGCGCCGAACTGGTCGAGCTGGAGCCCGATCTCCTCGCTGATCGAACGGCTGAGCGTGAGCAGCGCGACGGCGGTCGCGATGCCTATCGCCACGCCCGCGACGAGCAGCGCCGCGCGGCTCTTGCGCCGCCTGAGGTTGGCCCACGCGATGGTGCTGATGCGCATAACAAACACCTCGATCTCAAATTTGAGATTTCAAACCCTTCAGAAGTAGCTCACGCCGGCCTCAAGCTCTCTGGCGCTGAGGTTGAGGCGGTCGCCCGCGACCTTGCGTTCGAGGCCGACGGGGTTGCAGCCGCCTTTGACCTCGTTGATCTTCGCGGAGGGGAAGTGCATCCCGCAGTTGTTGCAGACCATGTCCTCGCCCTCCTGGCTGTAGCCCTTCTTCGCGTGGAAGCACACGTCGCACGCGTCGAGCGCGGCGCGGTAGACGCCGTCCGGGCTCTTGACGGCGAAGAAGCGCACGGTCTTCCCCGCCTCCGTCTTGTACTCGTAGAAGCGCGCCTTCTCGCTCAGCTCCGAGACGGGCACGGAGACTTCGCCGTTCACCGCCTTGAGCTTGCCGTCGCCCAGGCCCACGGCCGCGCCGCCGCCCGTGACGACATAGGCGCCGACGGCGACGAGTGCCACGGCGACCAGCGCGAGAATCTTGACGGTGTTGCTGTTCGAACGTCCTTCCGGTTCCTGCGCGAACTGCGCGCGCTTGCCCTCGCGGATAGATTCGGGGGCGTTCAAGTCCTTGCTCATAACTCCTCCAACTGTTCGGGGTCGTTTACACGGGAGCACGGGCGCCTCGGCCCGCGCTCACGGGCGAAAGGGACGCGCTCCAACGTCGCTCGATGTTTTGGGGACGGGGACGGCCGCGTGCGGACACACTGCGGCCTTGAGAGTCGTCTAGATCAGGAATGAGGCGTGGCGTATGTAGGCGGGCGGCGAGTGCGTGGGGCTGAAGGTCGGCGCGTAGGCGCGCGCGTGTTGGGGCGCGTGCGCGGGCTCGGCTGCGGAGGCGGCCGGGCGCGGGTCGCCGGCGGCGCCGGGCGCGGGCTGGACGGTGTAGTTCGCCCCCGCGGGCGCGGGCTGCGGCGTGTTGGTGACGCAGCAGAGCCGCACGGGCGCGAGGCGCGGCGCGTCGGCCGCCTTCCGGCGCGCCTTCTTGCAGCAGGCGTGCGTCCGACTCAACGGGCACACGTTGGCGCGCGCCCCGCGCGGCGCGGCGAGACCGGCCGCCGCCGTCGCGCAGACGAGCGCGGCCGCCAGCAGCAGCCTCGTCAACCCGGCTGTGAGATTCTTCAGCATCACCCGCGAAGAGATTACCCCTCGGCGCCGCTTCCGGCAAGCCCCATGCCGCTTCCGGCGCGCACGCGCGCCCGCCGGAACCACGCACCTCCCCGCCCCGCGTGCGGGCTTTCGCCCAACGCGCCGCGGAACTTTCCGCAACCCGTGTGGATGTCGGGTGTTGGGTTCTGGGGGTTGGGTGTTGGGTAAAACCCGGTTCTTCCCCAACACCCAACCCCCAACACCCAACACCTAACACCCAACACCTAACACCCAACACCCCTTCAGAACTTGTCGAGCAGGATGAGGACGCCGATGGCGATGAAGCCGAGGGCGGCGACGCGCCTGATCCATTCGAGCGGCAGGTAGTGGCCGAGCGCGCCGCCGACGGCGACGCCGAGCGCCGAGACGCAGACCAGCGCCAGCGACGCCGAGAGGAAGACCGTCAGCGGCCGCTTCGTCTCGGCGGCCATCGTCATCGCCGCCAACTGCGTCTTGTCGCCCATCTCCGCCAGAAAGATCGTCGCGAACGTCGTCATGAAAACTCGCCAGTCCATGATTACTCTCCGTCAGATGAATTTGTCTCGATTGTAAACCGGTCGGAACCACCCGCGGTAGCGGGTGGGTGCGTGTAACTCGTGACGGGTCGATAGCGTAAGCCCGACCCACCCGCTACCGCGGGTGGTTCCGACCGTTCCGGCGTCGCGCGAGAAGACGAAGGCGCGGCCGACTCGATGAAAGTCGGCCGCGCCACGCTTTTCAAAGGCGTGTTTTGGTCTTACGGCACCATGTTCATCTGGAGGATGCCGTTGACGCCGCGCGCGAGCTCGGCCCGGGTGAGGGCGCCCGAGGGGTTGAACTGCTGCGCCGAACTCATGAGCCCGTGACTCACCGCCACCTGCACGTAGCCGCGCAGGTCGTAGGGTATCGTCGCCGCGTCGGTGTAAGGGAGCAAGGCGCCCGCCTTCGACTCGGCCTCGGCCCGCAAGCCCGCGGCGCGCACCAGCACGACGGCCGCCACCAGCCGCGTCGCCCGCGTGTTCGGCTGGAAGACGCTGCCGGGCACGGTGTCGGGGAAGAGCCCCTGCGTCCCCTCGGCGAAGTTCATCGTGGTGGTGTCCTTCACGTCGAGGAAGGAGGGCGTGGCCGGCATGTACTGCGGGACGCGCGCCGCCACGATCATGGCCTCGGCCAGCTCCGAGCGCGAGACGGACGCGCCCGGGCGGAAGAGACCGTCCGGCCCCGGGTACATCGCCAGCGCCCGCACGGCCTGGAGGACGCTGCCCCGCGTGAACTCGTCGAGGTTCGTCAGGTCGGGCATCGGCGCGTACTCGACGTGCCCCGTCTGGAAGACCCCGACGAACTCCTGCGGCGTGGCGGCGGCCGAGAGCGTGTGCGTCACGCGCGCGCGCCAGGTGCCGCCCGCCGGGAGGTTGACCAGCGTCCGCTCGCGCCTCCCCGTCAGGCCGGGGAGGTTCAGGCGGTTCGACTCGGCGGCCTTGCGCCCCGCCGGGTCGAAGGAGGCGAGCCCGAGGTCGTTGATCGTCGTCAGCGGGCCCCAGGCTATCTCGGTGACGGCGAAGACGGCGTTGGCCGGCACGTTCAGCTTCAGCTCCACCGCGCCGCCCGGGTAGACCGTGCCCTTGAAGGTCTGCGGCGGGTCCTTCACGAAGCGCACCTGCCCGCGGTCCAGCACGGAGCGGAACAGCCCGATTTCGCGGTCGGGGAAGGCGGCCTGCAAAGCGGCGGCGTGCGTGTTGAGCGCCCCCGCGCCGACCTCGTGCATGTAGTAGGGCGGGAGCGGCGTCGAGGTGCGCTGGAGTATCTCGCGGACGCGCGCGGGGCTGAGCGTCGGGTCGGCGTCGAGCAGCAGGGCGATGGTGCCCGCCACGGCCGGCGCACTGAACGAGGTGCCCGAGGCCGTCGTGTAGTAGGCCAGCTCGGCCGGCGAGAGCCCCTGCAAGTCGGCCGGCAGCCCGGTCGTCCCCGTCAGGTTCGTCCCCGCGGCGCGCAGGGAGACGATGTTCGTCCCCGGCGCCGCGAGCGTCGGGCGGAAGGTGCGGCTGCCGAAGTCGCCGCGCGCCGAGTAGTTGGCCAGCCGCCCGCGCTCGTCGAGCGCGCCCACCGAGATGACCCACGGCGCGGCCGCGTAAGGGTTCAGCGTGCGCATGCCCGGCCCCGCGTTGCCGGCCGAGAAGACGACGTTGACGCCGCG
>DAIRFV010000412.1:0-4045 GCA_036794905.1 Pyrinomonadaceae bacterium
GACGGCGCGCAGGACGTTCGGGTGCACCATGCCGGAGCCGCCCAGCTCGATCCAGCCGGAGCCCTTGCAGAGGCGGCAGCCCGCGCCCCCGCACTTGAAGCAGGAGTAGTCGGCCTCCATGCTCGGCTCGGTGAACGGGAAGTAGGACGGGCGGAAGCGCGTCCGCGTGTCGGGGCCGAAGAGGCGGCGGACGAACTCGGAGAGCGTCCCCTTCAGGTGACCCATGTTGATGCCGCGGTCAACCAGAAGCCCTTCGACCTGGAAGAACATGGGGTTGTGCGTCGCGTCCGGCGTGTCGCGCCGGAAAACCCGGCCGGGCGCGACGACGCGCAGGGGCGGACGCCGCCGCTGCATCGCGTGAATCTGCACGGTCGAAGTCTGCGAGCGAAGGCTGAGCCCGTCGGTCGTGTAGAACGTGTCCTGCGGCGAGCGCGCCGGGTGCAGCTCGGGGATGTTGAGCGCGGTGAAGTTGTAGAAGTCCGTCTCGACTTCCGGCCCGTCCTCGACCGCGTAGCCCATCGAGACGAAGATGTCCTCGATGCGCTGGCGCAGGAGCGTGATCGGGTGCAGGTGCCCGCGCCGGGGCCTGCGCCCGGGCAGCGTCACGTCCACGCGCTCGCGCTCCGTCTGGAGCAGGCTGACGCGCCCGGCGAGCGCGACGGCCACGTCGGCGAGGGCGCCGCGTATCTCCTTGTCGAGCTGCTGGACGCGCTGCCCGAAGTGCGCGCGCCCCTCCGGGGCCACGCGCCCGACCAGCTTCATCAGCTGCGAGACCGCGCTCTTCTTCGCGGTGTGGCGCGTCGCCAGCTCCCTTACCTCGCGCGAGAGGGACTCGGCCTCGTCGAGCGTGAGCCCTTCCGTCCCTTCGTACGTGCGAAAGCGAGCGAAGCGTTCGAACTCTCGCTCGAACGCTTCGCGCACAGCTTCGACTTGTGCGTCGTAGTCAGCCGCTTCGGAACTCATCAGGGAGTCCTCTCATCGTCTTCACTCTCAGCGTCAGGCCGCGGGCTGCGGCCGGTTGTCGATGGCCGTGCGCGCCTGCCCGGCCAGCTCGGCGAACGCGTCGGGCGAGTTGGCGGCGAGGTCGGCGAGCGCCTTGCGGTCGAGCTCGATGCCGGCCAGGCTCAGGCCGTGCATGAACTGCGAGTAGTTGAGGCCGTTGACGCGCGCGGCGGCGCCGATGCGGACGATCCACAGGCTGCGGAAGTCGCGCTTCTTCAGCTTGCGGCCGGTGTAGGCGAACTTCAAGCCCCTTTCGACCGACTCCTTCGCCGAGCGGTACAGCTTCGACTTCGTCCCGCGGTAACCCTTCGCGAGGTCAAGTATCTTCTTGCGCTTCTCCGTGCGCTTGTTCCCACGTTTTGCCCTAGGCATGACTCAATACCTCCGATGCAAGTAGACAGTAGTCAGTAGTCAGTAGAAGAACCTTCGTCACTTGAATCTTTCAGTGGTCAGCTTCAACTAACGCGGGGCGGAGCCCTACTGTCTACTGACTACTGTCTACTGACTACTCCGATTCAGCTCCGCCCGTAGGGCAGCATGCGCTCGATGCGCTTCTCGTCGGACTCGGAGACGAGCACGTCGATGTCGAGCGCGCGCTTCCGCTTGGCCGTCTTCTTCGTCAGGATGTGGCGCGCGTGCGAGTGCCCGCGCTTGACCTTGCCCGTCGCGGTCGTGCGGAAACGCTTCGCCGCGCCCTTGTGTGTTTTAAGTTTCGGCATGTCAACCTCCGGTTGAGCTATTAGCTGTTAGCTATTAGCTCTGATTAAAGCTGGCCGGCCGTGCACTTCTGTGAGTGGCCGGCCCGATTAAAAGACTAAAACCTAATAGCTAAAGGCTATCAGCCAACAGCTAGGATTGCACCAACCCGCCGGTGCCTTCGGGGACGGGCGGGCCCTGTTTGACGCCGCCGTCCGTCTTCGCCTCCTGCTGCTGTTGCTGCTGCTTCGGCGACTTGTGCCGCTTGGGGGCGAAGATTAAGAACATCTGGTTGCCCTCCATCTTGGGGCGCTGCTCGACCTCGCCGACCTCGGCCAGGTCCTGTTCGAGGCGCTGGAGCAGCTCGGCCCCCAGCTCGCGGTGCGTGATCTCGCGGCCGCGGAAGAAGATGGTGGCCTTGACCTTGTCGCCCTCCGTGAGCCAGTCGCGCGCGTGCTTGGCCTTGAAGTTGTAGTCATGGTCGTCGGTGCCGGGTCGGAACTTGACCTCCTTCACCGTGATGATGACCTGCTTCTTCTTGGCCTCGCTCGCCTTCTTCTTCGCCTCGTAGGTGAACTTGCCGTAGTCGATGATGCGGCAGACGGGCGGGTCGGCCGTCGCCGCGACCTCGACGAGGTCGAGCCCCTGCCCGCGCGCGAGTTGGACGGCCTCGCGCGTGTTCATGATGCCGAGCTGGTCGCCGTTCTCCGCGATGACGCGCACCTGCGGCACGCGGATGCGGTCGTTGATGCGCGTGGCGGGGGCGCGGCGGTTGTCCGGGCGCTGCCCGCGGCCTCGAAATGAAGGAATACCTACACCTCCTCAGTCAATAAGTACTGGGGACTGAGGGCTGAGGACTGAGTGATAAGAAGCGTCTTGTTTTCAACTCAGTACTCAGTACTCAGTACTATTCGTTCATCAGGGCGCGCGTGCGGACGAGCCGCAGCGCCAAGTCCCTGAACTCTTCGAGCGGCATCGCCCCGATGTCGCCCCGCGAGCGCTCGCGGACGGCGACCTTGCCCTCTTCCATCTCGCGGTCGCCGCAGACGAGCATGAAAGGAACCTTCTGCAACTGCGCGTTGCGAATCTTCGCGCCGATCTTCTCGCCGCGCGTGTTGGTCTCGACCCGCAGACCGGCCTCACGCAACTCTTGCGCGACGCGCTCGACGTAATCGTTGACGCGGTCGGTGATGGGCAGCACCGCCACCTGCACCGGCGCCAGCCAGAGGGGGAACGCCCCCGTGTACTGCTCGATCAGGATGCCGAAGAAGCGCTCGATGGAGCCGAACAGCGCCCGATGCACCATCACGGGGCGGTGTGCCTTGTTGTCCTCGCCGACGTATTCGAGCCCGAACCGTTCCGGCAGGTTGAAGTCCCACTGCACCGTGCCGAGTTGCCAGAGGCGGCCGATGGCGTCCTCGATCTTCAAGTCGATCTTCGGTCCGTAGAAGGCGGCCTCGCCCTCGACGCGCTCGTATGGGACGCCGCGCGCGTCGAGCGCCGCGGCCAGCTCGCCCTCGGCGTGCGCCCAGTCCTCTTCGGCCCCGAGCCACTGCTTCGAGGTATCGCTGCCCTTCACCGACAGCTCGAACTTCACCTTCTCGAAGCCGAAGGTCTTGAACACGTCCACGACGAAGTCCACGCAGTCGCCGATCTCCTTGCGCACCTGCTCGGGCGTGCAGAAGAGGTGCGCGTCGTCCACCGTGAAGCCGCGCACGCGCATCAGCCCGTGCAGCGTGCCCGAAAGCTCCGCGCGGTAGACCGTGCCCATCTCGGCGTAGCGCTGCGGCAAATCTCGATAGGAGCGCTGCTGCGACTTGTAGATGCCGATGTGGAACGGGCAGTTCATCGGCTTCAGGCGGAACTCCACGTCCTCCAACTTCACGGGCGAGAACATCGAGTCGCCGTAGCTCTGGTCGTGGCCGCTCGTGACCCAGAGGTCGCGCTTGGCGATGTGCGGCGTGTAGACGAAGGTGTAGCCGCGGCTGTTCAGCTCCTGGTAGAGGTAGTCCTCCATCGCCTTGCGGATGACCGCGCCCTTCGGGTGCCAGAAGACGAGGCCGGCGCCGTACTGGTCTTGAATCGAGAAGAGGTCGAGCTCTCTCCCGATGCGGCGGTGATCGCGCCGCTCGGCCTCCTCGCGCTGTTTGACCCAGGCGTCGAGTTCTTCCTGCGTGGCGAAGGCCGTGCCGTAGATGCGCTGCATCTGCTCGCGCTCGGCGTCGCCCTTCCAGTAGGCGCCCGAGAGCGAGAGCAGCTTGAACGCCTTCAGCTTGTTCGTGTTCGGCACGTGCGGGCCGAGGCAGAAGTCGAGGAAGGGCGAGCCGTCGATGTAGTAGACGCTCAC
>DAIRFV010000413.1:0-4032 GCA_036794905.1 Pyrinomonadaceae bacterium
TACTGCCGTCTGCCTGCTGCCTCCTGCTTTCAATGGAGCGGCGGGGGCGACTCGACAACGAGTCGCCCCCGCCGCGTTGTTTGGGGTGGGAGTTTGGGTCGCTTCCTACTTGTTGTTGTTCGCGTAGTGAATCCTGACGGTGATCTTGCCGTTGGGCACCTGCACGTCAATCGGCGGTTCGCCGTCAACGAGAACCTCGACGCGCTTGATCTTCTTGTTGGCGTTCGAGTGCTTGTTTTTGCCGTTCGGCGTGAAGATGGTCGGGTCGTACTCGATGGTGACGGAGCCGCCCGTGATGACGATTGGTGGGTCTGGTGGTTGTGACATTTCGGTTCTCCTTACGGGTTGAGGATGTTGGGGCAACGTCAGTGGTCTGCGCTCGCCGTCGAGACGCCGAGCTCACCGCGGAGCCGTTGCACGTCCGGGCGCGAGAGGTAGCCTGTGGCCTCCGCCCCCAAACTCTGTTCGAACTGCGCGAGAGAGGCTTGGGCGCGCGACAGGTATGTGCGCGCGGCGTCCTCGTCGGCGGCGCGCCGGCTGGCCTTCCCCGCCACGGCGAGCGCCCGCCATTCGGAGTCGCCGCGGCGCGTGCTGGTGAAGACCTCCTGCGCGCGGAGGGCGGCGGCGCGCGCCCCCTCCGCGTCCCCCGCTTCGAGCAGCGCCTGGGCGAGCGCGAAGTTGGCGAAGGCGACGGTCGCCGGGTCGTTGCGAACCGAGGCGAGGCGGACGCCCTCCTCGCACAGCGCGCGGCCGCGGGCGCGGGCGCCGCCGAAGGTCTCGGCCAGCCCGAGGGTGCTGTGGATTTCGGAGAGCAGGTCGTCGTTCTGGCCGTTCCACTCATTGAAGGTGGCTTGCGCGCGCCGGGCCTTCGCGCCGGCCGCGGGGAAATTGTGCCGGCTCAGCTCCATCTCGGCGTCGGCCATCTGAATGTAGGCCAGCACCTGCCTGTTCACGCCGAGCGCGTGCGGGTCGGCGCCCGTCAACTGCCCGTAGATGGCGCCCGCCTCCTCGTAATGGCCCAAGGCCCAGAGCATGTTCGCCTGGTTGAACAGCGAGTAGGTGAGCATGTTCGCGTTCTTGAGCGTCCGGGCGCAGTCGCCGCTCTCGCGGAAGTGTGCGAGCGCCTCCGGGTATTTCTGATGCATGTAGAACACGGCGCCGCACTCCCGGTGGAGGTTGCCCGCCTGCCCTGTGTCGCCCGACTGCTCGGCCGAGCCGAGTAGTTCCCGGAAGATTTTGAGCGCCCCCTCGTAGTCGCCCCGCCCCTTCTTGCTTCGCGCGGTTATCATCGAGTACTGGTCGGCCTCCCTCCGGTAGCCGCCTTGGAGGAAGAAGTCCCGCGCGCGCTCGGCGAGCTGGTCCGCCTCGTCGAACTTGCCCTCCTGCTCGCGCAGGCTCGCCAGGTTGAAGTAGGCGATGGCCTCGTAGCGCCGCAGCTTGAAGTTGCGCGCGATCTGGAGCGCCTGGTTATAGTCGCGTTCGGCGTGGCCGCGGTCGTTCAGCTTGAGGAAGTGGACGTTGCCGAGCGTGATGTGGCCGTTGGCGAGTTGGTCGTTCATGCCCGTCGCCTGCGCCACGCCGATCGCCTCCAGCGCCATCTTCTCGGCCTCGGCGCCGACGGGGATGACCTGCGCGAGCTGGAGGAGCGCCAGCACCTGCTGATACTTGTTGTCCGTATCGCGCGCGAGCGCCAGCGACCGCTCCAACTCGGCGCGCGCCTCGGCCGTCTTCTGGAGGTTGAAGAAGAGGCGGCCCCGCTGGTAATGCACGGCGGCCTCGCCCTCGCGGTTGCCCCTGTCGGCATAGAGCTTCTGGGCGCTGTCGAAGGCGACGGTGGCGGCGGGCTGGTTGAGCTTCCGGGCGTGGAGCGCGCCCAGCCGGAGGAAGGCGACCGCGTGGGTGCGGTCGAGCGTGGTGGCCTGGGTGTAGCTCTCCAGCGCCTTGTCGGGCTCGTTGTTCCGCTCGTAGGCGCGCCCGAGGTCGAGGTGCGCCTGCGGCCGCGTGGGGTCGAGCTTGACGATCTCCTGGTAGCCCTTGACGGCGCCCGCGTGATCCGGCATCACGGCCGCGTAGACGGCCCCGAGGTAGAGCGCGTCCTCGCGCGGGAAGACCGAGAAGTCGGGCGCGCGCCGCCCCACGTCGAGCATCTCGTCCTTGGCGCGGTCGAGGAAGTCCATCTCCATCAGCGCCTCGGCCAGGCGCGCGTGCGCGAGCACGAACTCGGCGTCCTTCTCGACGGCCTCCTGGAGCGGCCGGCTCGCCTTGTAGTAGGCGCCCTCGCGCAGCGCGGCGACGCCGCTCTCGTAGAGCGCCGACACCTCGGGGCCCGGCACGTGCACCGAGGGGCGGCGGACGTAGGCGACGAGCCAGATGAGGAGGCCGAGGGCGGCGAGCGCGCCGACGAGCGCGAGCAGCGAGAACTTCGGGCGGCGCAACCCCTCGGCCATCGTGATGAGCGCGCTCGAACGGTGGTTGTTGTCGGCCCCGGCCGCGCGCCGCGTCGTCACCGTGTCGGAGTCGGGGAGTCGCGCGCCGACGCGCCGCAGTTCGGCGGCGAAGTCCGCGGCCGTCTGGAAGCGGTCTTCGGGCTTCTTCGACAGCGCCTTGAGCGTCAGCTTGTCCAGCTCGGAGGGGACGCGCCCGTTCAGGCGCGAGGGCGGCGGCGGGTCGAAGTGGAGCACCTGCGCGCCGATCTCGATCACGTTGGCGCCGGAGAAGGCGGGCCGCCCCGTCAGGCACTCGTAGAGCAGCGCGCCCAAAGCGAAGAGGTCGCTGCGGCCGTCCACCTTCGCGCCGCGCGCCTGCTCAGGGCTCAGATAGAGCGGCGTCCCGATGACCACGTCGGAGCGCGTCCGCGCGGTGAGCAGCGTCTGCGCCTCGGGGCCGCCCGCGCCGTTCGCGCCCTCCTCGTGGAGCTGCTTGGCGAGGCCGAAGTCGAGGACTTTGACGACGCCCGCTTCGTTGATGACGACGTTCGAGGGCTTGATGTCGCGGTGGATGACGCCGAGGCGGTGCGCCTCCGAAAGGGCCTCGGCCGTCTGGCGCGCGACCTCGACGGCGCGCGCGACGCTGATGCCCGGCCCCGAGAGCAGTTCGCCGAGCGTCTGCCCCGAGACCAGCTCCATCACGATGAAGGGCTGGCCGTCCTCGGTCTCGCCGTAGTCGTGGACGGCGGCGATGTTCTCGTGGCGGAGCTTCGAGACGGCCTGCGCCTCGCGCAGGAAGCGGGTGCGGTAGTGGCTCTCGTCCTTGCCCGCGTGCGGGATTTTGATGGCGACGCGGCGCCGGAGCACCGTGTCCTCGGCCACGTAGACGACACCCATCCCGCCCTCGCCGACCTGGCCCAGGATGCGATAGCGCGAGATGTTCTTGCCGATCATGTGGGTCAGAGACGGCCGGCGGCGCGGCCGGCGCGGCGCGAAAGGGACAGAGCTTCTACCAACTCCGGAGCGCCGCCGCCACACGCGGCCTCAACGCCCCCGAACTCAACAGCGCCGCCATTCTCCTCTAAAGCCGTGGCCTTTTCAAGAAGGAAGGTGTCGCGCGCCGAGTCCACTCTTCCACGGTCATCAGATGCGGGAGTCATTTCACAAACAGGGCCGAGGTTGAAGCCGCGGCCGCGGGCGCCGGGGTGAGAAAAGTTGTTGCGCGGGGCGGGGAGTTTTGGGCATACTTTGGGGCAATTTGGTTCCCGCTCTCGCGCGGTCGGAGGCGGCCGCGCCTGCCCGCGACTGCTGAGGCGACGGTGTTCGGCTGAAGGAGAGTGAGGTTGGGCAGTTGGTTTGAAGCCGCTCTCGCCCTCCGGCCAGAGCAACGGGCCGTCGTCAGGTCGCCGCCCTCGCCGCCGCAGTGGTCGAAGAGTCCCGCTCCCCGCTCATCATAGACTTCACCCACGCGACGAGTTCCGGCCCGCGCTTCACTTCCAGAAAAGGATAGAGACAGAGATGAGCACGAGACTTTACGTCGGGAACCTGAGCTTCCGCACGACCAGCGACGAACTGCGCGAGGTCTTCTCGCAGGCCGGCGAGGTCG
>DAIRFV010000137.1:0-14586 GCA_036794905.1 Pyrinomonadaceae bacterium
CTCTTCAAGTGGCTCACCACCCCTCAAAAGTGATAAGCGGTCAGGTCTCATTATTATTGACATCGCACGGCTGTTGAAATATCGTGTCCGCGCTTCAATCCCAAGGCTGAATTCTCACGAGCTGCCTCTTGAATAACTCGACGCAATCCAGCCCCGGAAAACTACTCGCTCATCGGAGGTAAGACAATGCCCAGCTATACCAGAAACAATGCCTGGAATGACGGCGGAACCTTCAGCAATCCGGACCTCTTGTGGTACGCGAAGGGCGTCGGCGCCATGCAGTCGCGCGCTTTAGACGATCCGAGCAGTTGGTGGTTTTTCGCCGCCATTCACGGCGAGTACATCACCGGCGAAACTGAATTCCCCGGCTGGGGGTTTATCCCCGCGCCGCCGCAGGTGCCGACCGCACCGCTCCCCTCCCAGAACCTCCAAAATCTGTTCTGGGATCAGTGTCAGCACCAAACCTGGTATTTCGCTCCGTGGCATCGCGGATACCTGTTAGCGCTGGAGGCGCAAATCCGTGCGGCGGTGGTAAGTCTCGGCGGCCCCTCGGACTGGGCCTTGCCTTACTGGAACTATTTCGGGCCGGGCGATGAATATAAGATTCCTCCCGCCTTCGCCGAGAAGACTTTACCCGACGGGTCCGCGAACCCCCTCTACGTCGAAGCCCGTTACGGCCCCAGGAACGACTTGAACGTCTTCGTCCCCATTCCTCCGGTAACAGAGACTTGCGAGGGCAATACCGTCTATAGCGGCAGCAACGCCGCCACCCCGGCCCCCGGCTTCGGGGGCCCGGATACCGGGTTCTCGCACAGCGGAGAAACCAGCGGCAACCTGGAAAGCAACCCGCATAATCTGGTACACGTTTACGTCGGGGGCAACGCTCCCGATAACACCACCTGGGGCTTGATGTCTGACCCGGGCATTGCCGCGCTTGATCCTATATTCTACCTGCACCACTCCAACATCGACCGGATGTGGGCGGCATGGAACGCGCTCGGAAACAGCAACCCGACCGAAGCGACCTGGCTCAACGGGCCCGCGGCCAGCAGCGAGCGGGAATTCGCCATGCCGCGTCCGGACGGCACCGCCTGGGTGTACACCCCGGCCGATGTCAACAGCCTCGACCAGTTGGATTATACTTATGATGACCTGACTGCGACTGTCGCGCCCCAACCCTCCGACAGGCTCGCCCGCAGGTTGAAAAAGTTGGGCGCAGCGCCCGCCGCGGCGGGAACGGCGCCGGGAGGAAATATGGTCAGCCGAGATAATGCCGAACTCGTCGGGTCCCACGACGGAGCTCTACAGATCACGAGCTCGGGGGCCCGCGCCACCGTCAGGCTCGACTCCGGTGTCCGGGGGAGGGTGTCTACGAGGCTCGCGGCAGCCTCCGACCAGAACCTGCCGGACCACGTCTACCTCCAGCTCGAAAATGTCCGGGGAACCAGAGACTCGTATGTGCTCAACGTCTCCGTCAATCAAGAGCGCGCAGGCTCCGTCGCACTTTTCGGGCTCCGGAGGGCCACCCGGAAGGACGGACAGCACGGCGGCGCGGGGCTCACCTTCGTGCTGGACATCACGGACATCATCGACAATCTGTTCCTCAACCAGGTCCTCGATACGGATGCGCTCGATGTGAAGATTGTGCCCCACGGTGCGGTTCCGGAGGGCGAGGAAATCACCGTCGGGCGGGTCAGCGTCTACCGCCAGGGGCAGCAATGACGGTCAGACCCCGTCAGCGCACGCGGGTTAACATACTGATCCTGCTGCTCAGCGCGATCACGTGGGTGATGCTGCTGGTCAACCCCGGAAGCGTCATGACTCTCGCCCACTGTCCGGTGACCGACTCGGGGGCGTCGCTGGCTTCATTTCAGATGCTGCTGGCAATGAACCCTTTCTCTTCCCTGGCGGGGGGCTGGGCCCTGATGCTGGTCGCGATGATGTCGCCCACGCTGTTGAGCCCGATTCACCACGTCCGCGAGCGCAGTTTCAAACGCCGGCGAGCCCGGTCGGTGACGCTTTTCGTGGCCGGTTACGCCGCGATCTGGATGTCGGCGGGCGGCGTTTTGACGGCAGCACTTCTGATGCTGAACCTGCTCGCGCCACAATCTTATCTGCCGGCGGTCGTTGTAGGGTTGATCGCCTTCGTGTGGCAGTGTTCGCCGGTCAAGCAGCGTTGCCTCAACCGAGGTCACAATCATAGTGAACTGGCCGCGTTCGGCGGCGCCGCTGATTTGGACGCGCTGCGTTTCGGGATTACGCACGGGGTTTGGTGCGTCGGCTCCTGTTGGGCGTTGATGCTCCTCCCCATGCTGCTGCAACGGGGGCATTTTGCCGCAATGGCCGCGCTGACCTTCGTGATGGTCAGCGAACGTCTCGAAAGACCGAGACCGCTGGGCTGGCGCCTGCGTTTTCCCGGCAAGCTCGTGCGGATTCTGGTCGCCCGGACCCGGATTCGATTGCAAAGTCCGCCATCAGGTATGAGACCGTCTCTTCAGTAAGGTTTGACGCCGCGGCCGCGTCTCGCGCGCGTCAAGCAATTCCCGCGAGCGTGAGGGGGCACACTTCGCGGAGACCCCTCCGAGGCGGGTCGCCATCCCGCCCCCTCATTTTTTTGGTGGCTCCCGACCGCCGCTTGTAATATCATCGCGTCACCGTTGCAGGGACTCGCTGCCACTTACTGCCTCCACCCCTTTTCCGCGACGGCTGGCCGGTCCCGCGCGCAAGCGTCAATGTTCCTTACATTGGAGACTACATGGCCGAATCATCCGCCCTGAACCGTAAACTGTACGCGCTCTTGATCGGCATCGACTATTACCGGCCGAATCACCTGCCAGACGGGACCTCCTACCCGAGCCTCGGCGGTTGCGTCCGCGACATCAACAACATCGAGCAATTCCTCAAAGAGCGCCTCGGCCTGACCGGCGAGCAGATCATCAAGCTGACGGCCACCGGCGGGGGCAGCGACTCAACCCCGTCCGAGCCCAGGAAGCTCTGGCCCACCTACAAAAACATGGTGGCCGCCTTCAAGAAGATCACCGAGATGGCCAGCCCCGGCGAGCAGGTCTACGTCCACTACGCCGGCCACGGCGGCCGCAGCGTGACCGCCTTCCCGAAGCTCAAGGGCGAGAACGGGCTCGACGAGTCGCTAGTCCCGACCGACATCGGCGACTCGGAGGCGCGCTACCTGCGCGACGTGGAGCTCTCACACCTCATCCGGCGCATGACCGACAAGGGGCTGCTCGTGACGCTCGTCTTCGACAGTTGCCACTCGGGCGGCGCCACGCGCGGCGGCACCCCCGGCGCGGCCGTGCGCGGCATCGCCAGCATCGACACGACCCCGCCCCCCACGACCGACGGCCTCGTCGCGACGGCCGAGGAGCTTGAACTGACCTGGCGGGACGCGACGCCCGAGGCGACGCGCGGCGCACAGCTCGGCGCCGGCTGGTTCCCCGAGACGCCGGGCAGCGTGCTGCTCGCCGCCTGCCGCGCCAACGAGCTGGCGAACGAGTTCCCCTTCCAGGACAATGTGAGCAACGGGGCGCTCACCTACTGGCTGCTCGACTCGCTCAAGCAGCTCGGCCCCGGCTTCACCTTCGAGATGCTGCACGACCGCCTCCTCGCCAAGGTGCACGCGAAGTTCCCGCGGCAGACCCCGCAGCTACACGGCGACGGGGCGCGCGTCGTCTTCGACGTGAGCCGCGTGCCCCGCCCGCCGTCCGCGCGCGTCGTCGAGGTGGACCGCACGCGGCGCCGGATCAGGATCGAGGCGGGACTGGCGCAGGGCGTCGGCGTCGGCGCGCGCTTCGCCGTCTACGCGGCCGACGCAACCGACTTCACACAAGAGAAGGCGCGCCTCGCCATCGCCGAGGCGGCCGAGGTGAAGCCGACCGAGACGCTGGCCGACGTGGTCGAGCCGGCCAACATGGCGGGCGTCGAGGAGGGCGCGCAGGCAGTGCAGCTCGACGCCGGCGACGTGCGCTTCCGTGGTCGCGTGCGCACCGTCCGCCGCGACGACCTGCCCGCCGCGCTCGACCAGGGCGACGCGCTCCGCCGGTTCGAACGCGAGCTGGCCAAGCGGAATTGGGTCGGCCTGGCCGAGGCCGGCGAGGCGGCCGACTACCAGGTCGCCGTCAACTTCGAGGGCGAGTACGAGGTCTGGGAGCCGAACGGGCGCGTCATCACCAACCTCCGCCCGCCGCTCAAGGCAGACGACCCGGCCTCGGCCGCGACGCTCGCCGACCGCCTCGTTCACCTCACCAAATACAACAACGTCAAGCTCATCGAGAACTCGACCACCATCTCCGCGCTGGCGCGCCAGCTCGAGCTGACCGTGGACGAGAAGAAGGCCAAGGGGCCGGGCGGGGAGGTCGTCCTCGACGAGGGCGACCGGCTCACGCTCATCGTCCGCAACAAGTCGGCGCAGGCCCTCAACATCACGCTCCTCGACCTGCAACCCGACTGGGGCATCACCAAGCTCTACCCGCCCGACGCCGACTCGGAACTCCTCGACGCGCGCGGCGAGCTGCCGATCCCGCTGGAGTTCGAGCTGCCGGAGGGCTACCAGGAGGGGCGCGAGACGCTGAAGGCTTTCGCCACCGTCGGCAACACGAGCTTCGACTGGCTCCAGCTCCCCGCGCTCGACAAGCCGGCACTGAAAAGGAGGGCCGGGGAGACCCGCTCGGCCGGCAACGCCCTGGAGAAGCTGATGGCGGACTTCGCCGCCGAGGCGCCGCCCGAGAACGTCAAGCGCGCGAGCCTGCTCTCGGTGGCCCTCGTCCAGTGGGCCACGGCGCAGACGGAGGTGGTCGTGCGCCGCCGCGTGATGGCCCCGCCGCATGTGAGGGACGCGAGCACCTCGCTCCTCCAGGCGGCCTTCGAGGAGGTCGCCGGGGAGCAGCAGAGGACGCGCGGCGGCGCCGCGGGCCGCGGCGCGGCGACGACGCGCGCCAGCGTCAGCGACCTCGACACCAACGCCATCAACGCCTACTTCGCCGACCCTTCGGCCGGGGCCGAGGCGCTTGCGACCACGCGCGGCGGTGAGACGCGCGGGGCCGCCGATGTCGTCAAGTATTGCGCCGACATGGCGCGCGGCATGGCGAGCGAGTTATGGAACGCGCACGTCCGCGGCAACCGCACGGAGTACGATGCCTACAAGAAGGCCCTGACCGAGCGCTTCGGCACCTGCGACCCGCGCTTCGCCGAGGCGGTCAAGCGGTACGTAGGGTTCCTCCTCAACCGGGGCAGCGTGCCCTACCGCCCCGCGCGGCAGCCCGCCGACTCCGTGATCGACGGCCGGCTCCCCGAGCAGGCCGCCGTCGGCCTCGTCGCCGACTGGGGGACGGGGCAGCCCGAGGCGCTCGAAGTGCTCAGGCAGGTCAAGCGGCAGAACCCGAACGTGGTCATCCACCTCGGGGACATCTACTACGCCGGCACCGAGACGGAAGTCAGGGATTACTTCTACAACCCCTGGCAGGAGATCCTCCAGCCCGACGCCTCCCGCATCACCTCGCTCGTCCTGCCCGGCAACCACGACCTCTACGCCGGGGGTAAGCCCTTCTACGACCTGCTCGACAAGATCGGGCAGCCGGCCAGCTTCTTCTGCCTGCGCAACCAGCACTGGCAGCTCATCGGGCTCGACACGGCGCTCAACGACCAGCTCGGCGGCCCGCCGACCTCGCTCGACCCCTCCGAGCTGGAGTGGCTGCGCGAGAAGGTGCAGGACGCCGGGGGCCGCCGCACGGTGCTGCTCTCGCACCACCAGCTCTTCTCGACCAACGAGCAGTTCGGGGAGTTGAAGCTCAGCCACAACCCGGTTCTCTACGAGCAGGTCAAATCACTCCTCCCCAAGGTTGACCTCTGGCTGTGGGGGCACGAGCACGACCTCGTCATCTTCGACGAGTACCTCGGCCTCAAGCGCGGGCGCTGCATCGGCGGCAGCGCCTTCCCCGTCGGCAAGCACGAGATGCCGGACGTGCAGAAGAACCCGGGCGTGCCCTTCAACCGGCAGGTCGTCCTTAACAAGGGTGCCGCCTTCTACCAGCACTGCTACGCCGTCTTGCGGCTCGACGGGGCGGCGGCCGCCGTCGATTACTACGAGGACAGCGACGGCGGCCGCCGCCTGTTCTCCGAAACACTCTAGAGGGCGCGCGCGGCGCGCGCGACAGCACCGGAGGTGACTACTCGTCATGGCTAAGCTCGTCGGCAGTCTCGCCCAGCCGGCCGGCGCCGCGGGGACGGCACCCAACCGACCCACCCGCCGGCAGTCGCACACCCTCGTCATTTCGGTCTCGCACGGAGACCTGCGGCAGGCCAAGTTCCCGCTCGCCATCGGCCACTACCACGGCGACTCCATCGTCCACGCCGAGGAGCGGCTCGACCGGCAGCTCGACCGCCGGCTCACAGAGCTGTTCGACCTCTACCTCTACCCCGGGCCCGAGGGCACGACCGAGGTCATCCACGTCCCCGGCGCGAGCCCGCCCGGCGCGCTCGTCATCGGCCTCGGCAACGTGGGCGAGATCAAGCCCTCGATAGTGCGCGACGGCGTCAGCAAGGCCGCGCTCAGGCACGCCCTGGCCGCCCTCAACGAGTCGAGGGTGAAGGCGCGCGTGCGCGCCTTCACCGCGCCCGCCGAGGGTGACGGCGCGGCCGCGGGGCCGGAGATGGTCGGCCTGAGTACGCTGCTGCTCGGCACCTACGGTGGCAACGCGCTGAGCATCGGCATCTCGCTCTCGTCAATCATCCAGGGCGTCGTGCAGGCCAACGAGGCGCTGCGGTCGCAGGGGCTCTGGGACAAGGTTCGCATCGGGGTGTTGGAGGTCGTCGAGCTCTACGAGGACGTGGCGCTCGAAGCAATGCGCGCCGCCGTCTACCTCTCCGAGAACCCGCCCACCTACCTCGTCGAGGGCGACAGTCTGCAGGTCGAACCGCTCCACATGCACCCGCTCGGGCACGGGCGCACCCAGCGGCCCATCGACCCCTACGCCCGCGGGTGGTGGCGCCGCATCCAGATCACCGCCGAAGGGGGGAAGGACGGGCAGCGCGGCCTCCGCTTCCTCGCCCTGACTGACCGCGCGCGCGCCGAGGACACGCTCCAGTACACGCAGCCCAAGCTCATCGAGAAGGCCGTCAAGGAGGCGGTGGACGAGTCCAGGGACGCCGACATGATGACCTCGATGCTCTTCAAGCTGCTCTTCCCGAACACGCTCAAGGAGCAGGCCATCTCGGACACCGACCTCGTCCTCGTCGTGGACGAGAAGACGGCGCAGTACCCCTGGGAGCTGCTGGCCGAGCGCAAGCGCGGCGCGGTCGAGCCGCTGGCCGTGCGGATGGGGATGCTGCGGCAGTTCAGGACCAGCCACTTCGTGCTCAACCCGCAGCCCGCGCGCGAGCGGAGCGCGTTCGTCGTGGGCGCGCCGAAGACGCCCCCCGGGTGGGCTGAGCTGGACGGCGCCGCCAGCGAGGCCGAGCTGGTCGCCGGGCTGCTGGAGGCGGACCGCTACGACCTGGGCGGCGGGGCGCTCATCCAGGAGAGCGCGCTCAAGATCATGGGGCGGCTCATGAACGGGAGCTACAAGATCATCCACCTCGCGGGGCACGGCAAGTTCACGCCCGACGAGCCCAGCGAGTCCGGCATGATCCTCGACGAGGGCATCCTCCTCTCCTCGATGGAGCTGGCCAACCTCGACCCGCTGCCCGAACTGGTCTTCATCAACTGCTGCTACCTCGGGCGGGTGGGGGCGGGGGGCGAGAAGGCCCCCCCCGAGTCGCCCAACGAGCTGGCGGCGAGCGTCGCCAGGCTGCTCATCGAGAAGGGCGTCAAGGCCGTGGTCGCCGCCGGGTGGCCCGTCTACGACGAGCCGGCGAAGGTCTTCGCCAAGACCTTCTACCAGGAGATGCTCCGGGGCCAGAAGTTCGGCGAGGCCGTCAAGGCGGCGCGCGCCACGACCTACAAGCTGCACCGCGACCGGAACACCTGGGGCGCTTACCAGTGCTACGGCAACCCCGACTTCGTGCTCGAACGCATGGGCGACGGCAGCGAGAGCGTGCGGCGGCAGACCCGCTGCTTCTCGCGGCGCGAGTACCTGGAGAAGCTGGGCGACCTCAAGGGAGACGCCGCGCGCGCCGACGAGGGCGAGCGCGCGGCGCTGCGCGCCCAGCTTGAGCAGATCGACACCGCTATCCCGCCCTTCTGGCGCGACGGCGCCATGCTGCGCGCCATCGGCAACGTGTGGGCCGAGCTGGGCCTCTTCGACGAGGCCATCGCCAACTACCGCCAGGCGGCGAAGGACGAGAAGGCCGAGGCCCCGCTCAACACCATCGAGCAGCTCGCCAACATGCTCAGCCGCCACGCCGACGACCTGCGGGTGCAGCAGGCGGACGCGGCCCCGCAGACGCGCGTCCTGATGAACGAAGCCTTCGAGCGCCTGAACTGGCTCATCAACCTCGGCGAGACGGTCGAACGGCTCTCGCTCATGGGCAGCTACTACAAGCGCAAGGCCGCCGCTGCCCCGCCGAAGTCGGCCGCGCGGCTCAAGCATCTCCAGCAGGCCGCGGCTTTTTACGGCAGGGCGCATCGTCTCAATAAAAAAAACCTGAAGGTGGTTGACCCTTACCCCACGCTCAACTGGCTCACAAACTGCTTCCTCGTGGGCAAGCCCGTGAACGGCTCGGCGCGGCTGGTCGAGGAGTGTAAGAGCGCCGCGCGGCAGATGGAGCAGAAGGAGCCGTCCTTCTGGAACCGCGCGACGGAGGCGGACGCCGAACTCCTCAAACAACTGCTCAATGGCGAGCTGGAGGATAACGTCGAGGCCGTCGCCGCACACTACCGGAGGGCCATCGGGACGGGCGCCACGCAGCGCGAGATATCCTCGGTCGTCCATCACCTCGCCTTTCTCGAAGAGATGCTCTCGGGGGCGAGGCGTCCCGGCTCGGCCGGTGAGAAGAACGTCCGCGCCCTCGCGTGGCTGCGCTCACAACTCAGCCCGACCCTGTGAGCGTCTGAAACCGTCCCCCGACGCCGCCGGCCGGCGGCACCTCCAGACTCGCGGAGGCGCAGTCCGCGTCCGCCTGCGCGCGCGACGCTCGCCCTTGAACCCCGGCACACGTTCGGCACACGGCACGGCGGTCGTTCATCGCCCCCGTGCCCTCAGTTGACAGTTCTAAGCGGGACGAGCCGGATAAACTTAACCGGGAGCTTGAGGATAAGACGACGCAGCTCAACTCCAGGCGCGACGAGCCGGCGCAGGCCCGGCAGAACCTCCTCGTCAACGTCGAGGGGATGTATCAAGACCTCCTCGACGTGTTTAAGTCTTTCACCAGCCCCGACCCGAAGGTCAGGGAGAACGCCCTCGCCAAGCTCAAGCAACGGCCGCGCACGAACGCCCCGCCGTCCGCGTCCGCGACCGGCGGGGCCGCCACGATTTTGCCGGCGTGTACGCGTCGCGTTGAAATGAAAACGCGCCGGACGCCATTTGTACTTGAGAGGGGTTTCACACGCGCCTGAGGTCGGCGGGGCGCAGTCGGTCATTCCGACGACGGCTGCGAGCTTGCGCATCTACGAGAGAGGTGCCCCACAAACGTCTTCGACTTGTCACCACTTCCGGCACGCCGGAAGGTCTCAAACGTCTCGGGAGGAAAAACTATGGCTACCAAAAGCTCGAAATCGAAAAAGAGTGGTAAGGCGGCGAAGGCGGCGAAGCGGCCGGCGGCGAAGTCTCCCGCCTCCAAGTCTTCCAAGCAGGCGACCAAGGCCGCGAAGGCCGGCGCGAAGGCGGGCGCCAAGCGAACCGCAACGCGCGGCGGCGCGACCAGTGCGACTCCTCCCGCGGGCCAGACCGTCGTCCCGCGCGGGGGAAAGTCTGTCTCGCAGCAGGTGCCCGAGAACTTCCACGCACTCTACGACCGCGGCTTCCGCGCGTCGCGCGGGATTGTGCCGGAGACGGTGACGCCGCCCGAGACCGAGGGGCACCGCCGCCTCCGCGGGGCGGTCGAGGGCCTCGGCGTCCATTACGACCCCGCGACCCAGCTCCCGAAACTCATTACCGTCACGCCCGGCGCGGAGGCCGCGCGTTCGCTCTCGCGCGGGGCCGGCGAAGCGGGCGGCACGCCCGAAGGCGCAGTCGCGCTCTTCATCCAGGAGCGGGGCGACCTGTGGAATCTCACGTCCGAGGACGCCGAGACCATCGAGGTCGTTTCGATCAGCCAGCCGAGGGGCGCGGCCGAGCCGCAGACGCGCGGCGGCACGCGCGGCGGCGGCCGCTCGCGTTCGCGTGGCGGCGGGTCGGACTTCAACATCGGCAACCTGAAAACGGTCAACCTCGTCCAGCGCGTGGAGGGCAAAGAGGTCTTCAACTCGGAAGTGACCGCGGCCGTCAACGCCGACAACGAGGTCATCTCGATTGCGGGCCAGTTCTTCCCCGGCGCGGGGCAGACGGCCACGCGCACGAGGGGCGCGACGAGGTCGGCGGCCGAGGGCGGCGACCTCACCTCCGAGGAGGAGGCGATTGCGCGCGCCGCCTTCGACCTCACGGGCACCGTCTACAAGCCCGAAGACTTCGCGCCCGCGACGGCCCCACCCGACAGCGGCCCCTACCGCTTCTACGAGTTCAAGCCGGCCGCGGGTGAGGGGCGCCCGCCGTTCGAGCGGCCCGTCCGGCTCAAGGACGTGATGTTCCCGCTCGGCGGGGGCGAGTTCGTCCCCGGCTATTACATGGAGATTTGGGTCAAGGGCTTCCCCGCCTTCAGCTACGTCATGGACGCGATAGACACCCCGGACGTGCTATACCGCAAGAACCTGACTTCCGAAGTGGCGTTCAAGTACCGCGTCCACAACGTAGGCGACAGCATCTTCCGCCCGCACGACGGCCCCGCCCCCGGCACGCCGCACCCGACGGGCAAGCCCGACGGCTTCCAGGCCAAGACCGTGAAGGAGACGGTCGTCCAGATCGAGAGCCTGCTGCCGGGCGACCCCTGGCTCCCGCCCGAGGCCGCGACGACCGACGGCAACAACTGCCGCGCCTACGCCGACCTGCTGGGCACGAACGCGCCCGGGGCCGGAAACGTCTTCGGCCGCGTCACCTCGCCGCGCACCTTCAACCACGCGTACGATCACGCCAAGCCCGCGCGCGACCCGAAGAACCTTCAGAACAGCCTCGTCGGCATGTTCTTCCACGTCAACTGGCTGCACGACCGCTGGTACGAGGCCGGCTTCGACGAGGCTTCGGGCAACGCGCAGAAGAGCAACTTCGGGCGCGGCGGCGTCGGCAGCGACCCGATCCTGGCCGAGGGCAACGACGCCAGCGGCACGGACAACGCCAACATGAGCACGCCCGCCGACGGGGCCAGCCCGCGCATGCAGATGTTCGAGTTCCGCGGCCCCTCGCCGCTCCCGAGCCGCACCAGCAACCACGAGGCGCTCATCACCTTCCACGAGATGGGCCACTACATCACCAACCGCCTCGTCGGCAACGGCAACGGGTTGGACAACGTCCAGGGCGTGGGGATGGGCGAAGGCTGGGGCGACTTCTTCGCCATCTCCATGACCTCGCAGAGCACGGACGACTTCGCCAAAGGCGTCTTCGCCGTCGGCGGGTGGACGGACTTCATGAGCAACTTCAAGGAGAACTACTACTTCTCCATCCGGCGCTACCCCTACTCCGCCGACATGCAGAAGAGCCCGCTCACCTTCAAGCACATCAGCAGCAACGTCGTCCTCCCGACGGGCCCGCCCGTCAGCTTCCACGGCGCCAGCACCAACAACGCCGAGGTTCACAACGTCGGCGAGGTCTGGTGCGCGGCGCTCTGGGAGGTGTTCGTCAATCTCGTCGCCAAGCACGGCCACGCCAAGGCCGAGCTGCGCGCGCTCGCCTACGTCATCGGCGGGCTCAAGCTCACGCCGCCGAGCCCGACCTTCATCCAGGCGCGCGACGGCATCTTCTCGGCCGTCTCGGCGATGGCCCCGGGCGACCTGCCGGAGGTGCGCGCCGGCTTCGCCAAGCGCGGCATGGGGCGCGGCGCGGTCGCCCCGCCCTCGAACTCCGTCTCGCTCTCGGGCGTCGTCGAGAGTTTCACCCCGTAGGGGAGGGGGTGCCGGCCTTATGAAAGTCATCCTGTTCGACCTCGGCAACACGCTCGAAGACACGCGGCGCGAAGTCCTGGTACGGGGCGCGCTCCAGACCCTGCGAACGGTGCGGGACATGCGCGACGCCTCGGGCGCCGCGCCGACGCTGGCGCTCGTCTCGGATTTCGGCGAGACGGACGCCACGCCGGCACAACTGCTCGCCACCCAGGCGGAGTACTACGCGCTCCTCGAACGCTACGGCATCCGCGATTTCTTCGAGCCGGTGGCGAAGCGTGTGATTCTGTCGGCCGAGGTCGGCTTCGAGAAGCCGACGCCGGAAATCTTTCAGGCCGTGATCGACCGCATCGACCCTTCGCTCCGCTTCCGCGACATCTTTTTCGTCACGGAACTACTTCCGCACGTCGTCGCGGCGCGCACCCTCGGGATGCGCGCCGCACACTTCAACGGGCCGGGCCAGACCGCCGGCGAGGTCAAGCGTCTAACCGACCTCATCCCCCTCGTCCGAACTTTTCTTCAGGAGGCAGGCTGAAAGGTGTGGATACAAATCATTGAGGGCACGGCCGCCGCGCGCGGCAGGGGCGCAGGCCCGGCCCCCGAGGCGACTTGGGCGCAGTTCGGCGAAGAGACCCTGCTGCTCTCCGACGAGGCGGAGGAGCCGAGAGGTCGTGCCCGCGGCGCGGCGCGAGGGCGGCGCGTAGACGCGTCGCGCGAAGAGCTTCACGTCGTCGTGCAGAACGGCCGACTCTTCCAGCAGCTCAACCCCGACGTGCCGGTCATCCACGACCGCGGCCGTTACCTGTTGGTGCAGATCGCCCCCGAGCGCGCACAGGGGCTGTCCGGCAGTCACCCGACCTGCTACGGCATCTTCCCGCTCGCGGGCCGGGAGGTCGTCTTCGAGGCGGGTGCCGCCCGGGCGGCGCGTGCGCCCGCGGCTTTCGTCCTCGACGCCGTCAACCGTTTGCAGCGCGCGAGCCTTGAGGCCAGTCTCGGCAAGCTCGTCTCCTTCCAGTCGCGCCACTCGACCGGCCAGGGGTTCGGCAAGGCGGCGACGTGGGCCCGCCAGCAACTCAACCTTCTGAACTTTCAGACCCGCACTCAGACCGTGCCGGTGAACGGCGCGAACAGCCGCAACGTCATCGCCGACAAACCCGGCGCGGGCGCGGGCGCGCGCCAAGTCGTGCTCGTGACGGCGCACCTCGACTCCATCAACCTGCAAGGCGGCCCGGCCGCGCCCGCGCCCGGCGCCGACGACAACGGCAGCGGCAGCGCGGGGCTGTTGGAGATCGCGCGCGCCCTCAGCGGCCTCCGCAATTCTCAAGACCTGCGGTTCATCCTCTTCGGCGGCGAGGAACAAGGGCTGTTCGGCAGCAGGCGCTACGTCGCCAGCCTCACCTCCGCCGAAAGGGGCAGGATTCGCGCAGTCGTCAACATGGACATGATCGGGACGCTGAACACGCCGCGGCGCAGCCTCCTCATCGAAGGCGCACCCGTCTCACGCAACATCATCGAAGAGATGGGCAGGGCGGCGTCCGCCCACACACAGCTCGCGGTCGAGACCTCGCTCCACGCGGCTAACAGCGACCACGTCCCCTTCATCGACGCCGGGCTCCCGGCCGTGCTGGCAATCGAGGGCGCGGACAACACCAACGCCAACGTCCACTCCGCGCGGGATGTCGAGGAGCACATCAACTTCGACTACTGCCTGGAAATCCTGCGCGCGGTCACCGGCTTCGTCGCGCAGGCCGTCGGCGAGGTTGTGCTGTAAAAAAAAGTGTGAGCTACACCAAGGCCGCGGCGGCTCTCGGCCATCCCGGCGAGTCCAGAAGTATTACGTTCGGCTCGAAGTGACGCCATTTGAACGAGGATTACCGGCAATCCGGAAGACGAGTACTACCCAGCCTCGGGGGCCTCGCGCCCGTTCTAATTTTTACAAATCTACCGCAGCTTCCTCTTTAAGTCCGCCAGCAAAAAGTTGTCCCGGAGTGCCGGGGGCATGGTTTCTGCAAGGGCCAGGGCCTGTTGATAGGCGGCTCTGCTTTCGTCTTTGCGGTTCAGCTTCGCGAGCACATCTCCGAGTACAACTTGGCTGATTACGTCTTTAGGCGCGACAGCGACTGCGGCCTGGGCTTCCGTGAGCGCCTGACTCGCCTGCGCTTCATCCAGACTCGTGTTTTGAAGCAGGGCCGAAGCTACACGCGCGTGGCTCCTTGCCGAGAGCAGGGGGACTTCGAACTCCCCACGGTAGACCAGAACCCCGCCGTCAATCACGTCGTCGGGTCGTAAGTGCAGGAAAGGCGCGTAAGGGTTCAGTTCCCCCGGCCCGCCTGACGCCATGGCGGTCGCGCTAATCAGGACAGTTCCGGACAAGTGGGCGGGGATGACGTCGGAGGTGGACGGGGCGAGCATGGGCTTGCACGGAATGCCGTAGTAGTTCGGGTCGGCGGTCAGGGAAGCGAAGTAGCCGAACCAGCAGTCCTTCACGCCGCGCGCGTCAAGGTACGCTT
>DAIRFV010000138.1:0-14562 GCA_036794905.1 Pyrinomonadaceae bacterium
TCTTGTCACGGTTCACGGTTGACGGTTCACGACTTTTTACGGTTCACGGGTTCTAAGCATCGCCGTCGCCCACCCGGCGACGGCGCGCCTTAAGTCTTCCAGTTGCTCGTCAAAAAAATGCCCGGCGCCGGGGATGATTTTGACTTCGACGCGCGCCCCTGCGGGGAGGCGTGCGGCGAGGGCGCGGAGGTCCGGGACGGTGCCGAACTCGTCGCGCTCGCCGTGGACGAGGAGGAGGGGCTTGCGGCATTCGTCGAGGAAGGAGAAGTCGTATTCGCGCTCGGGGATGCTGACGGGGGTGCCGACGCCGACGAGGTAGTTGACGCGCGCATCATGCGTGCCCACCTCAAGGCCGACGCGCGCGCCGAAGGAGAAACCGGCGAGGACGATGGGGAGGCCCGGGTACTTCTCGACCAGGTAGTCCAAGGCCACGCGCGCGTCATCCTGCTCGCCGCCGCGCGCGCCCGTGTGCTCGCCGGTGGAGTGGCCGACGCCGCGGAAGTTGAAGCGCAGGGTGACGGCGCCCGCGTCTTCGAGCCCGCGCGCCGTGCGGAAGACGACCTTGTTGTGCATCGTCCCGCCGTGCAGCGGGTGCGGGTGCAGGACGAGCGCGGCGGCGCGCGCCGCGGCGCCGCGCGGCTCCTTCAGGATCGCCTCCAGGCGCCCGTGCGGCGCGGGGATGTACAGGTTGCCTGCCGGATACATAGAGGCTAGAGACTAGAGGCTCAGGGCTGTTCAAGGCAAATGCCGGCGAGGCGTGGGCTTTGGGTTCCGGGTTCTGGGTGTTGGAAAAAAACAGTCTCTTCTTACCCAACACCTAACACCCAGAACCCTTCCTCCGCAACGCCCGGAACCCAAAACCCGAAACCCCTTTCTTGACTTGCCGCGGCTAAAAGCAGTAGGTTGTCCGCGCAAGCAATAAACCCGGCAATAACGTCCAACCTGACAGTTCAAGCGGGCTCCCCCGACTCAGCCCGCAGGCGGGCGCCACGCGGCGCGCGTCGCCTCGGCCCTCGTGACGAGCTAAGGAAGAGAGATGTCTGACCCCCGCCCCCACGGCGCTCAGAGCTGGCATCGACGTTGGAGCGAGTCGGCGCCCGCCCGTTACTCGCTGGCCGTCGCCGCCGCCGCCGCCGCCACCGCGGTGATGTTCGCGCTCTACGCCTTCCCGGGCATCGAGCGCGGCAGCGTCCCCTTCATCTTCTACTTCGTCGCCGTCATCGTCGTCGCGCTCTACGGCGGGCGCGGCCCCGTCCTGCTCGCCATCGCGCTCTCGGCCGTCGCCGCCAACTTCTTCTTCCTCGGCGCGCCCAACTCGCTGTCGCTCGGCTTCTCGGACGTGCTCCAGACCGGCGTCTTCGTCGCCGTCTCGCTCTTCATCTCGGCGCTCGCCGCCCGCAGCGCGCGCGCCGAGGCTTCGGCGCGCGCCGACCGCGAATCCTTGCAGACGACGCTCAGGAGCATCGGCGACGCCGTCATCGCCACCGACGCCGCGGGGCGCGTCCGCTTCATGAACCCCGTGGCCGAGCGCCTGACGGGCTGGCCGCTCGCCGAGGCCCGAGGGCGCCCGCTCGCCGAAGTCTTCAGGATAGTCAACGAGGTGACGCGGGCGACCGTCGAGAGCCCGGTCGAAAAAGTCCTGCGCGAGGGGAAGGTCGTCGGCCTCGCCAACCACACGGTGCTCATCGCGCGCGGCGGGGGCGAGGTGCCCATCGACGACAGCGGCGCGCCCATCCGCGACGCGCGCGGGCGCACGTCGGGCGTCGTCCTCGTCTTCCACGACGTGACCGAGGCGCGCAAGGTCGAGCGCGCGCGGGCGCTCCAGGCCGCCATCGTCGAGTCTTCGAGCGAGGCCGTCATCGGCAAGACGCTCGACGGCACGGTCACGAGCTGGAACGCCGCCGCCGAGCGCATGTACGGCCATGCGGCCGAGGAGGCCGTCGGCCGCCACATCTCCTTCATCGTCCCCGACGAGCTGCGCGAAGACCTCTCGGAGATCATGGCGCGGCTCGCCCGCGGCGAGCGCGTCGCGCGCGACGAGACCGTGCGCGTGCGCAAGGACGGCTCGCACGTCGAAGTCTCGCTCATCGTCTCGCCCATCCGCGACGAGGAGGGGCAGTTGGTCGGCGCCTCGACCGTCGCGCGCGACATCACGGCGCAGAAGCGCGCCGACGCCGAGCGCGCCGAACTCGCGCGGCTGGTCGAGCACGAGCGCGGCCGCCTGAAGAACCTCGTCGCCAACGTCCCCGGGGTGGTGTGGGAGGCGTGGGGCGAGCCCGACGCGGCGGCGCAGCGCATCGACTTCGTCAGCGACCACGTCGAGCAGATGCTCGGCTACACCGTGGACGAATGGCTCCAGACGCCCAACTTCTGGCTCTCGATCGTCCACCCCGAAGACCGCGAGCGCGCCGCGGCCGAGTCGCGCGCCATCTTCGGGAGCGGCGAGGGCGGCACGAGCGAGTTCCGCTGGGTGCGCAGGGACGGGCGCGTCGTCCACGTCGAGGCGCGGTCGCGCGTCGTCCTCGACGGGCGCGGGCGCCCCGCCGGGATGCGCGGCGTGACGATGGACATCTCTGCGCGCAAGGCTTCGGAGGAGCGGCTGCGCTTCCTCGCCGAGGCGAGCCGCGTGCTCGGCTCCTCGCTCGACTACGAGACGACGCTCGCGGGGCTCGCCCGCCTCGCGGTCGAGGCGATGGCCGACTTCTGCCTCGTCGATCTGGTGGATGACGAGGGGCGGCCGCGCCGCGTCGCGGCCGCGCACGCAGACCCCGCGCGCCAGCCGCTCGCCGAGCGCCTGCGGGAGTTCCCGCCCGGGCCGCAGAGCGTCGGCATCCCGCGCGTCCTGCGCACGGGCCGCCCCGAAATCTTCTACGAGGTGACGGAGGAGAATATCCCCGCGCTCGCGCGCGACGAGGAGCACGCCGGCATCCTGCGTGAGCTGGGGATGAAGTCTTCGATTGCCGTCCCGCTCGTCGCGCGGGGCCGCACCATCGGGGCGCTCACCTTCTCCTCGACGCGCGCCGGCCGCCGCTACACCGACGAGGACGTGGCCTACGCGCAGGAGATCGCCGCGCGCGCCGCGCTCGCCATCGAGAACGCGCGGCTCTACGCGCGCGCGCAGGAGGTCAACCGCGCCAAGGATGAGTTCCTCGCCACGCTCTCGCACGAGCTGCGCACGCCGCTGACGCCCATCCTCGGCTGGACGCACATGATTCGCTCGGGACGCCTCGGCGAGCGGGAGGTCGCGCAGGGCGTCCGCGTCATCGAGAAGAACTCGCAGTCGCTCTCGCGCCTCATCAACGACCTGCTCGACATGTCCTCGATCCTCTCGGGGAAGATGCGCATCGAGCGCGCGCCCGTCGAGCTGGGCGGCGTCGTGCGCGAGGCGGCCGACACCGTCCGGCCGCAGGCCGACGCGCTCTCCGTCTCGGTCGAGGTGCAGACCGGCGGCCTCTCACCCTCGGTCGTCAGCGGCGACCGCACGCGGCTCGTCCAGGTCTTCTGGAACCTTCTGCACAACGCCGTCAAGTTCTCGCGCGCCGGCGGGCGCGTGCGTGTGCGCGTCGGCGCGTCGGACGGCACGGCGCGCGTCGAGGTCGAGGACGAGGGCGCCGGCATCCCCCCGGAGTTTTTGCCGCACGTCTTCGAGCGCTTCCGGCAGGCCGACATGGCGACGACGCGCACGCACGGCGGGCTCGGACTCGGGCTCGCGCTCGTCAAGAGCTTCGTCGAGGCGCACGGCGGGAGCGTCGAGGCCGAGAGCGCGGGGCCCGGGCGCGGCAGCCGCTTCGTCGTGGCGCTGCCGGCGGTCGAGACGGACGGCGCGCGGCGCAACACCGGCGACCTCGAAGCGGACTCGGGCGAGCCCTGCGCCGAAGCGCCGTGCCACGTCCTGCTCGTCGAGGACGCGCCCGACACTCTGGAGATGCTGAAGGTGGCCTTCGCGTCGCGCGGCTACACGGCGGCGGCCTGCGCGACGCCCGAGGAGGCGCTGCGCGTTGCCGAGTCGGGGCGGTTTGATATAATCGTCTCCGACATCGGCCTCCCAAGAATTGACGGATACGAGTTGATCGCGCGGCTGCGCGAGTTGCCGCACCTGAGAGAGGTGCCGGCGCTGGCGCTCACGGGCTACGCCGCGCAAAGGGACGCCGAGGCCGCGCTCGCCGCCGGCTTCGACGCGCACGTCCCCAAGCCCGTAGACCCGGCCGAACTGGCCGAGCACATGGATCAGCTCACGCGCCGCGGGCCGATTGAGAAGACGGAATGATGAGCAGTAGGGGGAAAGCACTTGTCAGGAGGCAGGAGGCAGATGGCAGCAGGCAGTCGCTCCGCTTAACGAACGTTGAAAGATTAATCGGAAGTTCTCTGAACAGTAGGGTCTTCTACTGCCATCTGCCTCCTGCCTACCGCTTTCCGCCTACTGCTCGTCGTTAAAGACAAGGGGGAGTTTGGCGCGCGTCGGCGGGGCGCGCGCCGCGCTGAAGAAGATGTACGAACCCGACGCACGTCCCGACGGCGGCCGGAGCCGCGAAGCCGCGGAAGCGAAGCCGCCCGACACGCCCGATCCGGCCGGAGCCTCCCCCGGCGTCGAGCCCGAGGCTTCCCCGAGCGCGGCCGGCTGTCTGCGCGTGCTCGTCGTGGACGACGCGCCCGACGTGACCGAGTTGCTGGCCCTCCTGATGAGTCACGCCGGCTACGAGGTGGCGATGGCCTTCTCGGCCCCCGAAGCCTTCGACGCCGCGCGCGACGGCCACTTCGACGCGGTCATCTCCGACATCGGCATGCCCGGCATGAACGGCTACCAACTGGCCGAGGCGCTGCGCGGGCTGCCCGCCTACAAGACCACCCCGCTCATCGCCGTCACCGGCTTCACGCACTTCGAAGACCGCGAGCGCGCCCGCCGCGCCGGCTTCGACGACTTCCTCCACAAGCCCATCAACCCCTCCGACCTCATCGACGCCGTTAAGAAGCTCTGCGGCTAAGGGGGAGGAAGGGTGTTGGGGAAGAGCCGGGTTTTTACCCAACACCTAACACCCAACACCCTTCCTCCCCCTTCACTTCGTGACCGGGCACGTTCGTGATATTTTCGTTGACTCGATTCGGGTCGTGAAAACTTCCGGGGCACATCCGTACAAGTGAGCGAAAGAGAGATGGAGAACATACAGGGCGGGACGCTCCCGTCTGAGACTGCGGAGCCCGCGGGGCCGGCCGCGGCCGCCGAGCGGCCGGAAACGGTCGCGGCCGCCTCTGCCCCCGCGCGGCGCGCGGGTCTGGTCGGCTTCCTGAACAGCCGCGCGGGGCTGCTCGTCGTCGGCGCCGCCCTCATCGGCGGGGTCTTCTGGTACTTGCAGTTCTCGACGGGGTCGCTCTGCTGCGGCGACTACGACGCCTACTACCACTTCCGCTGGAGCCGCATGCTCTGGGAGGGGATGCGCGCGGGGCACTTCCCGCCCTCGTTCGACGCGCTGCCGCTCACCACGCTCAACCCGCAGGACTACGTGGATCACCACTTCCTCTTCCACGTCTTCCAGATTCCGTTCACCTTCTTCTCGGACTTCCAGACGGGCGCGAAGATCGGCACGTGGCTCTTCGCGTGCCTGGCGATCTTCTCCTGCTACTGGCTGCTGGTGCGCAACCGCGTGAGCTACCCGCTCGTGTGGCTCGTCGCCATCATCGGCAGCTCGGCCCCCTTCCTCTACCGCATGAACATGGGCAAGGCGATGAGCGTCTCCATCGTGCTGCTCGTCGTCGGCATCCACCTCTTCTTCGAGCGCAAGTACCGCTGGCTCCTCCCGCTCGCCTTCGTCTTCGCGCTCGCCTACGACATGTTCGCGCTGCTCGTCGCGGCCGCCGGCATGTGGACGTTCGTCATCCTCTGGGGCGAGCGGCGGATCGAGTGGAGGCCGCTCGCCTTCGTCCTCGCCGGGTCGCTGCTCGGCTTCGTCATCAACCCGTACTTCCCCGACAACTTCCGGCTGCTCTACGAGCACCTCGTCATCAAGGTCACGGCCAGCGACTTCACGACGACGGTCGGTTCGGAGTGGTACCCGTACAGCACCTGGGAATTCCTGGGGAACTGCGGCGTGGCGCTGGCGGCGATGCTCGTCGGCTACGTCTCGTTCAAGGACTCGACGAGCGAAGGCAGGCAGCGGGCCTTCCTCCTCATGCTCTTCGCGACGCTCCTGATGCTCGCCAACATGCGCTGGCGCCGCTTCGCCGAGTACTTCCCGCCCTTCGCCGTCCTCTTCGCCGCCTTCGCCGTCGAGCCGCTCGTCCGGCGCGCGCGCGAACTCTACACCTCGCGCGAGCCCGCCGCGGACGACGCGACGACCGGGGGCGAGCCGCGCGCGCACGACGAGCCGGCGCGGGTCGAGAACGCGCGCGCGTGGGAGATGATCGTCGTCTCGACGGCCTTCGTGCTGCTCGCGGCGCCGATGGTCTGGTACGCGCGCGTCACGGCGCAGGACATCGCCGGGATGGGCGGGCCCGACCTCTACAAGGGCGGCATGGCATGGCTCTCGAAGAACGCCGAGCCCGGCGAGCTGATCGTCAACACCGACTGGGACGACTTCCCCAAGCTCTTCTTCTACAACCCGCGCCTCGCGTACGTCTCGGGGCTCGACCCGACCTACCTCTTAGACCGCGACCGCAAGCTCGCCGAGCTGCACGGCCGCATCACCATCGGCCGCGAAATCTCCGACGAGGAGGTCGCCAACCTCGGCCCCATCATCCGCGACAACTTCTGCGTCGGCGAGGGTGACCGGCGGCGCTGCGCGCGCTACGTCTTCACCGACCACGAGCACGAGGCATTCTTCAACCACGCGCTCGACAGCGGCTGGTTCGACGAGGTCTACACGGACGGCGACTGCTCCATCCTCCGCGTGCGCGAAGAGAGGGGCGACCCGCCGCCCGACAACGTCCTCCCGCCCGGCCCGTCCGAGGACGAGCCTGACGAAGATCAGCCGCAAGACAATTAGGTTGACCGGCCTCCCGCCTCCGGCGGGAGAACACTTAACCGCGGAGGCGCGGAGGCACGGCTAATTAAGTTTAGCCCTGCCTCCGCGCCTCCGCGGTTAATGCCACTCACTACAGGTCTCACGAAGGCTTGACGGCGAAGACCTTCACGCTCGCGGCGTATTCGTTCACGTCGTAGCGCGCGAGTATGTCGCGCAGGTCGCCGTGCAGCTCGCCCTCCGCGGCCGCGGCCACTGGGCCGCAGCAGGAGGCCGCCGGCTGCGCGGCCTCGGCCGTCGAGGCGGCCGGCGCGCAGCACGCGCTCGCCAGGGGCAGGCTCTTCGGCGCGTCCTCCCTCGGCGTCGGCGCGTCCTCCTTCATCGAAGGCGAGCAGCACCCGGACTGACCCTCGACCTGCGCGTAGGCGTTCAGGTCTGCGCCCGAGTCGATGACGGCGACCTCCGCGAAGCCCGCCTCGACCAGCCCCCGCCGATAGTCCTCGACCGGAATCGCCCCCGCGATGCAGCCGACGTAGGCCAGCAGGTCCTGGCTCAGCTCCAGCGGGAGCGGGAGCTTGAGCGCGATGTCGCTCACGGCCAGACGCCCGCCCGGCTTGAGCACGCGCGCGATCTCGCGGAAGACGGCCCCCTTGTCCGGCGCGAGGTTGATGACGCAGTTGCTGATGACAACGTCCGCGGACGCGTCCGCGAGCGGCAGGCGGTCGATGGTCGCCAGGTGGAATTCGACGTTGTCGGCGGCGCCGCCTGCGAGCCGCTGCGAGGCGTTGCGCCGCGCCAGCTCGACCATCTCCGGCGTCATGTCGATGCCGACGGCGCGCCCCGCCGGGCCGACCTTCTCCGCGGCCAGGAAAACGTCGAGCCCGCCGCCCGACCCGAGGTCTACGACCACCTCGCCCTCGCGCAGGTGAGCCGTCGCCACGGGGTTCCCGCACGAGAGCCCCATGTTGGCCTCCGCCGGGATCGACGCCAGCTCCTCCGCCGTGTAGCCGAACGCCTCGGCCACCGCACGCACGCCCCCCTGCTCGCTCGACAGCCCGCTCTTCGCGACCGAGCCGTACCTTTCGCGCACCACCTGCTCGATTGAACTCGACATAAGAACTCTCCTTCGGGATGACTCCCCTCTCGCGTCTCTCACTTCCCGGCGCCCGCGGCGACCGCCCCCGCCCCCGCCGCACAACATATTCGTCAAAGCGAATGTGAGACATCCTACACCCGCACTTCACATTCGTCAAGACGTATGTGAAAATATTTTTCGCGCCCCCCGCGCCGACGATTTTTATGACGCTCTCCGTCGAAAAGATGCTCCCCGAACATTGGGAGGGCGTGCGCGCCGTCTACCTGCAGGGGCTCGCGACCGGCGACGCGACGTTCGAGACCGAAGCGCCCGGCTGGGAGCGCTGGGACGCTTCGCACCTGAGGGCGTGCCGCCTGGTCGCCGTAGCCTCCGGCGCGCGCGTCGCGGGCTGGGCGGCGCTCAGCCCCGTCTCAACGCGCGAGGTCTACGCGGGCGTGGCCGAGGTAAGCGTCTACGTCGGGGCCGGGTTCCGAGGGCTGGGCTTGGGCCGCGCGCTGCTCTCGACGCTCGTGCGCGAGTCCGAAGGCCAGGGCATCTGGACTTTGCAGGCGAGCATCTTTCCCGAGAACGTCGCGAGCGTCGCGCTGCACAAGGCGTGCGGCTTCCGCGAGGTCGGGCGGCGCGAGCGCGTCGGCAGACTCAAAGGGCGCTGGCGCGACACGATTCTGCTTGAGCGTCGCAGTCGGGCGGTGGGGGTTGACTGAAGATGAAGAAGAACGAGGCACAGTTGGAACTGCTCTTTAAGGCTTTGGCCGACCGGACGCGTCTGCGGCTCCTGAACCTTCTGGCGGCGGGCGAGGTCTGCGTCTGCTTCTTCGTGGAGGTCTTGGGGGCGAGCCAGCCGAAGATTTCGCGCCACCTCGCGTACCTGCGCCGCGCGGGCGTCGTGGCCGCGCGGCGCGACGGCAAGTGGATGCACTACCGCATCGAGACGCCCGCCGACCCGCACGCCGCGCGCGTCCTCGCCGAAGTCATGGCCTGGCTCGGCGAGGAGCGCGAGATGCAGAAAGACCGCGCGCGCATGGAGAACATCTGCTGCGCCCCGCGCCTGCCCGTCAGACTCCAGGGCGCCCCGCGCCCCGCCGCGCTCTCGACCTGAAAAGGATTAACAGGGATGCACGGGACGTAAGGCAGGGTGTTGGGTGTTAGGTGTTAGGTGTTGGGTGCTGGTCAAAACCAACACCCAACACCTAACACCCAACACCCCTTTCAAGCTCTTTGCAGCCGGAGCACGGCGACCTCCGGGGGCGCGCCGATGCGGACGGGCACGCCGATGACGCCCGTCCCCCGCGAGACGTAGAGCTGCGTCCCCTCGCTCTCGTACGCACCGCGCAGGTACTTCAAATGCTCCCACACGTACGCCGCGGGCGCGCCCACCAGCGGAAGCCTTATCTGCCCGCCGTGCGTGTGCCCGCTGAGGATGAGCGAGACGCCGCGCGTCTCCGGCACGTCGAGCGCCATCGGCTCGTGCGACAGCATCAACGAAGGCCGCGCGGTGTCCACGCCGCGCATCGCCCGCGCGAAGTCGGCCTTGCCCCACCCCCAGTCGTCCACGCCCGCCAACTGCAACACGTCCGCCCCGCGCCGCAGCCCCGTGTTCTGGTTCGTCAGAACCTCTATGCCGCGCCGCCGCAGCGCCGCCCTGGTCAGAGGCCCGTCCGTCTTGTGGTCGTGATTCCCCAACACCGCCCACACGCCCTCCGGCGCCTTCAACTCCCCCAACGCCTCCGCGCACGGCTCCACATACTTCGACAGGTCGGTCGTGTAATCCCCCGTCAGCGCGATCAAATCCGCCCCCGCCGCGTTCGCCAACCCCACCACCCGCCTCACCTCTTCAATCGACACCAAACGACTGTGATGCACGTCCGACACCTGCGCGACCCGAAACCCCTCGAACCTCTCCGGCAAATCTTTAATGCGTATGACCGTCTCCGTCACCTCATACGCCCAAGCCTCCACCAACCCACCGTACGCCGCCGGCACCCCCACCCCCACGGCCGCCGCCGCCCCCGCCCACTTCAAAAACTCTCTCCGCGTCAACGCCAACTCAGACCCTCCGCGCCTTAACGTCGCTGCTTACTCTTCCGCTTCTTACCGTTCTTCGAAGCACTTCCCGCCCCGAACTCATCCGCCGGGTCGCTCTCCGCCTCCGGCCTCGCCTCAAACCTCGACGCATCAAACGCCGGCATCAACGGCTCCCCGCCCCCAGCTCCCTCAAAAACCCCCGCGCATTGTCCAACCCCCAATGATAAGCAAACGGCGGTTCATCACACCACGCCAACCCGGTGCGCTGGCAGGTCGCGCGCCGTACTGCTGATTACCACGACGGGTCGCTTGTTCGCCTGTTCAGTCACGTGAGGACGCCTCCTGTTAACGGAAAGTCGGGACCTGCGTCCGAAGTTTATCACCGCGCCGGGCCGGCGCGGGCGTGAGTTTTTCGCGGGGGAGGACGTGGGCGGCGTCGGCTTGACAAAAGGGGGGCGCGGGCTAGAATAGGTCTTCGCCGTTGCGGAGATGTGGCCGAGTGGCTGAAGGCGGCGGTTTGCTAAACCGTTATAGGTCAAAAGCCTATCGCAGGTTCGAATCCTGTCATCTCCGCCAGAAATTTTAAGTAGTCAGTAGACAGTAGCCAGTAGTCAGTAGCACTCACAGAGCTGCTACTGACTACTGGCTACTGTCTGCTGACTACTTTTTTTAGCTTATGACTGTTCGCGTCCGCTTCGCACCTTCCCCGACGGGTTACCTGCACATCGGCTCGGCGCGCACCGCGCTGTTCAACTGGCTCTACGCGCGCGGGCAGGGCGGCCGGTTCCTCCTGCGCGTCGAGGACACAGACCTCCAGCGCTCGACCGAGGAGTCCACGCGCTCGATCCTCGAAGGACTGGCGTGGCTCGGCATCAGCGACTACGACGAGGAGATCGTCTTCCAGTCGCGTAACGCCGACCGGCACCGCGAGGCCGCGCTCGGCCTCGTGCGCGAGGGCAAGGCTTACCGCGACTTCACGCCGAAGGGCGAGCGCGCCGACGCCAACGTCAAGCAGGAGATTGCCGAGAGAGCGCGCACGGCCTCCGAAGGCGCGGGCACAGACCACCGCGCGAACCCTTACCGGGACCTGACGCTCGAAGAGTCGGAGCAGAGGGCCGCCGCGGGCGAGCCCTTCGCCGTCCGTTTAAAAGTTTCGACCGAGGGGCAGACGCGGTTCGTGGACGCGGTTTATGGCGAGCAGACGCGCGACCACTCGGAGATCGAAGACCTCGTGCTGCTGCGCTCGGGCGACCTCTCGCCGCTCTACAACCTCTCGGTCGTCGTGGACGACATCGAGATGGGCATCACGCACGTCATCCGCGGCCAGGATCACCTGACGAACACGCACAAGCAGGCGCTCATCTACGGGGCGCTCGGCGCGCCCGTTCCCACGTTCGCGCACCTGCCTCTGATCCTCGCGCCGAACAAGGCCAAGCTCTCGAAGCGCAAGCACGGCGAGGTCGTCTCCCTGACGACCTACCGCGACCGCGGCTTCATCCCCGCGGCCTTCCGCAACTACCTCGCGCTGCTCGGCTGGTCGCCCGGCGAGGAGAACAGGGAGATCATGTCTTTAGAAGAGCTGCTCAGGCTCTTCTCGCTCGAAGGCGTGCACCGCTCGAACGCCGTCTTCAACTTCAGCGACACAGACCCGCGCCAGTGGACTGACCAGAAGGCGCTTTGGATGAACGCCGAGTACATCCGCACGATGCCCCTGGAAGAGTTGCTGCCGATGGTCAAGAGTGAGTTGGAGTCGGCCGGGCTCTGGCGCCCCGAGTACGAGGGCGCGGAGGCCCAATGGCTCGCGCGCACGATCAATCTCATCCGCGAGCGCTTCTACACGCTCAAGGACTTCTCGGGTCAGGGGCGCGCGTACTTCGCCGACGAGTTCGAGTTCGACCCGGCCGCGGTCGCGAAGAACCTGAAGAAGGACGCGGCGCTGCGCGAGCTTCTGCCCGGCCTGGCCGAGCGCGTCGAGGCGGTCGAGCCCTGGACGCTCGAATCAGTCGAGAAGGCGCTCCGCGATTTCGCAGACGCGCGGGGCGTTAAGGCCGGCCTCCTCATCAACGCCTCGCGCACGGCGCTGACGGGGCAGTCGGTCGGGCCTTCCATGTTCGACGTGTTCGCGGTCATCGGCCGCGAGCGCTCCGCGCGCCGCCTGCGCGCCGCCGCCGCACACGTCTGAGTCCGGACAGTTACATCGTCATCAAGAAATTATGAGAGGTAATTCGGGAATGTTTAAGAGACTGCTCTTCGCCACGACTTTCGTCTGCGCGCTCGCGGCCGCCGCGCCCGCGCAGAACACGAACACGAGCACGGCGGGCGAGCCCGCGCAGGGCCAGCCCGGCGCCGCGCCCACGCGCACGCGGCGCGCCGCACAAACGTCGGGCGAGGCCGCGCAGGGGCGCGCCGTGCGCGAGGCTTTCGACTCGCTCGTGGACGGCATCCGCCGCGCCGACGCCGGGGCCGTGATGAAGCTCTACTGGAACTCGCCGCAGCTCAACATCTTCAACAACAACGGCACCGTGACGAAGGGCTGGACGCAGGTTAAAAGCAACCGCGAGAGCCTCTACGCGAAGGTCTCGGACGTGAAGCTCGACGTGCGCGACGTGCGCGTCAGGATGCTCGGCGCGTCGGGGGCGGTCGTCACCTGCCTCTGGGATCAGTCGCAGACGGCCGACGGCCAGCCCGAGCACGCGACGGGTCGCCTCTCGATCGTCTACCAGAAGGTCGGCGCCGAGTGGAAGATCGTCCACACGCACACTTCGCCCGACCGGCCCGACCCCTCGCGCCTACTGCCGTCGGAGCGCACGACGCCCGCCGACGCCGCCGCGCCGGCCAAGCCTAATCCCGCGAGGCCCTGACGCGCCGGAAAGTTCACCTGAACGCAGAGAAGGCGTGACCCGTTTCGCCATAACGGGTCACGCCTTCCCCCTTTAGCACTTCCGACAGTGTTCCGTGGGCCTTCGATGACCTACACAGGAGAGTCAGCCGTGGCTGAGATGCGGCCAGGTTCAGCCTCACACCAACGTGCGGGATTATACATTAGCGGGCGCAAAAAGCGAAAAAAAATTTATGTGGCGGCTAGACAGCAAAGGCCGTTTTCAGTATAGTTTCCACGCTTGAGGTACCTCAATTTCAAAGTAATTCAGGAGAACGATCCATGCGCAAGACTTTAGCACTTCTGGCGTTGGCTGGCGTCGCAAGCCTCTCGGCCTGCGGCGGTAGCGAGAACGCCAACAACACGAACGGCAACACGAATGCCAACGCCGCCAACGTCAACATCAGCAACGCCAACGTCACGATCCAGACCAACGGCAACGCGAACACGACGAACACCAACACGTCGAACATGAACGCGTCGAACACCAACGCGTCGAACTCGAACGCCGGCAACATGAACGGTTCGAACATGAACCGCACCAACACCAACGCGGGCGGCAACACCAACGCCAACGCCAACCGCAACACGAACAACTCCAACTAAGAGTTTCGCCAGTTCGTGTCAAAAGTTCGAAGGCGCGTTGTCGCGACAACGCGCCTTCAGCTTTTTCGGGCGTAAAACGAAGGAAAGCCCCGCGGCCGGACTCGCGACGGCGGCGGGGCTTTCCCACGCCCGGGCCTCGCGGCCCGCGGGGCGTCCAAAAGCTAGAAGCCCTGTCCCGGCGCTCCCCCAAACGCGTAGGACAAGGCTCTTAGCTTACCGTGCGCGGTGGGCGTTCCCCCGAAACCCGCCGCGCAACCCCTTGTATGTGAAGAATAATAAGCGCAAAGCTTGGCGCGCGTTTCCCCGAACTATCACTTTTCTGTTGCCGGCCCCGACGCCTCAAACGCCTGCGCCGGCGAAGGCCCGCAGAGCCCCTGCGCCCGCCAGCAACTGCGGCTTCTGCGCCTTCTCAGAGAAGGTGCAGGCGATGAGCACGCGGCGCTTTTCGACCAGCACGACCATGTGACCCGAGACCTTGCCGGCGGTGAAATCGCACTCGCGCTGGTTCTCCTTCTGCTGCGGCAGCATCGCGACCTTCAGCGTCGTGCCCGGCGTGGACTCGCCAAAGCCGAGCACGTCGTTGGCGAAGCGCTCGAAGAACTCGCGCTTGAGAAACTCCTGCCCCGCATCGTTCAAGTCCTCCGGGAATTCGCCGATGGTCGCGACGACGCCCGGCCCGTCGGGCGTCTCGACGCGCGTGACGCGGATCGGAATCTTCGCCTCGACGGCCGGCTCGGCGGCGGCGGGCGCGTCCTGCGGCTTCTGCCGGCGCGGCGCCGCGAAGGCGCTCAACTGCGCGAAGAGCAGGAGCCCGAGCAGCCCGGCGGCCTTCGCCCCGCGCGCGCGGCGTCTGAGCAATGAATCAGGGCGTCGTGTACTCCCCGCTGCATGTTTCCGGAACGACATCATCGGCTTTACCCCCTTGTGCCCCGCCGGGTTTGCAAAGGGAGTGCCGCGGGGCGGCTCGCAACCGCCCCGTGATAAAAAACTCGACCGCGCAAAAA
>DAIRFV010000139.1:0-14531 GCA_036794905.1 Pyrinomonadaceae bacterium
CGGCGCGCGGGGCGTCGCCGAGGTTCCTGTCCTTCGCGTAGTAGACGGCGCCCATACCGCCGCCGCCGATGCGCTTGACGATCTCGTAGCGGCCGTAGAGCACCGTGCCCGGCTCCAACTGGCTCGCCGAGCGCCGGCTCGAAGAGGAGCCGCTGCCCGTGCGTCCCGTGTAGACCATCGGGCGCGAGGGCAGGTCGCCCGTGCGCCTGTCGCGGGCCGCGCCCGAGGGCGGGGCGGCGCCGCCCTCGCTCTCCGCGGGGCGCGGCGGCGCGGACTCCCACGCGAGCGCGGGCTCGTCGGCCGACGCCGGTTCGCCCGTCACGGCGCCGGTCGGCTGCTCTTCGGACGTGTCGGCCGTCACCTCCGCGTCCTCGACCACGGAGGAGGAGAGTTCCGCCGACCCCGCGGTCGAGAGCCCCACCGACTCCGAACTTGAAGGCTCCGGACTCGCGGGCTCAGAATTTGAAGGCTCGGGGGCGTCGGCCGGCTCGGCCGGCTCGGTCGGCTCGGAGGCGCGCGCGGCGGCCGCCGCCTGTCCGCCGTGCGAGGGCTCGATGATGGTCGGCTGTAGGTCGTCGCCGTAGCCGCGCGGCTCGGGCTCGCGCGCGGCGGGGTCGAAGGGCTCACCCGCGCCGACCTCTTGGGCCGACGCTTCGGGCTCGCGCGTGAGCGCGGCGGACGAAGACGCGGCTCCGCCCTCCGCCCCCGGGGCGGGCTGCAAGGCCAGGCCGCAGTTGCCGCAGAAGCGGTCTACCGGGGCCACAGGCGTGCCGCAATCGAAACAGGACGACATCACTTCTCTCTAACGGCCAACGACTAGTTGAGCACGTGGAACTTCAAAAACGTCTTGCCGACGATGACCTCGTCGCCGTCGCGCAGGGGCTGGCGGTCGCCCGGCAAAAGCCTCCGGCCGCGGTTGACGAAGGTGCCGTTGGTCGAGCCCAGGTCTTCGATGTAGTACTGGCCCGCGCGCCGCGTAATCCTCGCGTGGCGGCGCGAGACCTTGGCCTCCGGGTCGTCGGAGTCCAGGTCAACGTCCGGGAAGATGCCGCCGTCGGCGTCCCAGCGGCCGATGTGCGACTCGTCCTCGCACATCGGGAACTCCTTGCCGACCGAGCGCCCGCGGTGGATGACGAGCTTGGCGTGCGGCGCCACGCCCGCCTCGCGGCGCGAGGTCGGCGAGTCTTCGTGCGCGCGCGCCGCACGCCCCGCCACGCCCGTGACCGAAGCGCCCGCCGCGGAGAGCGGCAGCGGCACCGCGCGCAGCTCGGGGGCCGAGGCGCGGCGCGCGGCGCCCGAGTCGGAGGCGACCGGCTCGTGCTCGGCGACCGCGTGCTCGCTCGTGCGCGCGCGCGGGCCGGCGGGGCCGGACTGTAGCGCGGCCCCGCACTCGTCGCAATACTGCGAGCCCTCGATATTCTCCGTCTGGCACCTTTCGCAGGTGATCATGGCCGCGTCCTTCACGAATTTTGGATGGCGGTGCGGGCTGGCACGCCCCTGAGATGCCCCCTAAAACTGTCACGGCGCCAGGCCGAGAGGCGCTCTCGACGCCGGCCGCCCATTGTACCGCGAAACGCGAGAGGCGCCAACAGCATCAAATGGCGTGAACCGTCAGAAGCCGTGAACCGTAAACCGTAAACCGTAACAAGAAAATACCGCGAGCCATCAGCCGCGACGAGATGAGAGCCGTTCTTTCCTGTCACGGTTTACGGTTCACGGTTCACGGCCTTTCACGGTTCGCCGTTCACGGTTTTTCTGAAACTGTTCCACCTTTTTGCACGTAGAAGAGTTGCCGGCGGCGGGAAGGTGCAGCAGCAGTTCGGTTTAGCGCCGTCCGCGTTCGAGTGTGCGGAGCCAGCCCGTGTCCCGACCGAAAATCTTAACCCCAGTCTTTGTAGAAGAGGAATTAAACCCCAATGGCTCTGAGCCGGAAGAAGAAAATTATCATTGCGGTCTCGGCTGTCGCCGTCCTGGGCCTCGTCGTCGTCATCAGCATCTTCGCGCGCGGCAAGGACGAGCCCGAGGTGACGGTCGTCAAGGTGGACGTGCGCCCCGAGCTGAAGTCCACGGTCACGGCCTCCGGCGAGGTGCGCCCCATCCGCTTCGTCAACCTGACGAGCGAGGTGCAGGGGCGCATCACCGAGATCAGCGTCAACCCCGGCGACGCCGTCACCACGGGTCAGCCGCTCGTGCGCGTCGACCCCACGCAGCTCGAATCCTCCGCCGAAGCGCAGGCCGCCAGCGCGGCGGCCGCGCTCTCCGACGTGCAGAACGCGCGCCAGTCGGTCATCTCGGCCGAGACCAGCGTCCAGCAGTCGCAGCAGCAGCTCCTCGCCGCCGAGGCTTCGCTCGCGCAGTCGCGCCAGGCCGTCAACACCGCGCAGACCGCCGTCGATCGCGAGCAGGTCGCACTCGAAACCGCGCGCCGCGAGCTGAAGCGCACCACCGAGCTCATCGAGTCGGGCGTCGCTTCGCGCTCCGAGTTCGACGCGGCGCAGGACAGGCTCAAGACCGCGCAGGTCGCCCTGAAGACCTCGCAGGCGCAGCTCGAATCGGCTAAGATCGCCGTCGAGGAGTCGAAGGCGCGCGTCAACCAGGCGCGCGTGGGCGTCAGCGAGGCGCAGAGCCGCGTGCAGAGCGCGCAGGTGGGAGTCAAGACGAGCGAAGCGCGCGCCAACGCGCAGCAGGCCATCTACCGCGGCCAGTCTTCGCAGCGCAGCAAGGCCGTCACCCTCTCGCCGCTCACGGGCGTCGTCGTGGACATCCCGGCGCGCGTCGGCCAGTTCGCCGTCGCCGGCCTCTCGACCACGTCGCTGATGACCATCGCCGACATGACCACGATCAACGTCGAGGTCAACGTGGACGAGACCGAGATCGCGCAGATCGCCGTGGGGCAGGCGACGAAGGTCAAGGTGGACGCGACGGGCGAGCGCGAGATCATGGGCATCGTCCGCCAGAAGAACCCGCTCGCCGTCTCGCGCTCCGACACCACGGGCTCGGGACTGGGCAACCGCATCAACGTCCAGGAGGCCAAGGAGTTCAAGGTCATCGTCGAGCTCGACCTGAGCAGCCTGCCCGACGACGTGCGCAACTCGCTCCGCCCCGGCATGACGGCGACGGCCGTCATCACGACCAGCACCAAGCAGAACGTCCTGGCCGTGCCGCTCCAGGCCATCGTCGAGAAGTCGCCGACGCCGACGCCGACCCCGCCCGGCGGGACGGGCGCCGGCCCGGCGCCGGCCGCCACCCCGGCCGAGAAGCCGAAGGACATCAAGGGCGTCTACGTGCTCGACGGCAAGAAGGTCAAGTTCGTCCCCGTCGAGACCGGCATCACCGGCGAGTCGGACATCGAGATCACGAGCGGGCTCCAGCCCCAGATGGAAGTCATCACCGGCCCGAGCCGCGTGCTGCGGACGCTGAAGGAGGGGGACGCGGTTCAGCGCCAGCAGGGCAAGCCCGGCGACAAGGCGGGTGAGAAGAAATGAGCGAGGCACTTTTAGAGATGGAGAGCCCCACCACCGAAGAGTTGAACGGCGTCGAGACGAGCGCCGTCAACGCCGACGCGCTCGAGCGCGGCGACCTGCTCGCGCACGACGGCGTGCCGGCCGCGCTCATCTCGATGCGCGACATCTGGCGCACCTACGAGATGGGCACCGAGCAGCTCCACGCGCTGCGCGGCGTCTCGTTCGACGTGCAGCGCGGCGAGTACCTCGCCATCATCGGCCCCTCGGGCTCCGGCAAATCGACGCTGATGAACCTCATCGGCTGCCTCGACACGCCCAGCCAGGGCCGCTACTGGATCAACAGCAAGCTCGTCTCCGACATGGAGGACGACGAGCTGGCGCGCATCCGCAACCAGGAGATCGGCTTCGTCTTCCAGACCTTCAACCTCCTGGCGCGCGCCACCGCCCTGCACAACGTCGAGCTGCCGCTCATCTACGCGGGCATCTCGGCCGCCGAGCGGCACGAGCGGGCGCAGAACTCGCTCCGCGCCGTCGAGCTGGGCGACCGCATGACGCACCGCCCGAACGAGCTCTCGGGCGGCCAGCGCCAGAGGGTCGCCATCGCCCGCGCGCTCGTCAACAACCCCTCGATCCTGCTCGCCGACGAGCCGACGGGCGCGCTCGACACCAAGACGAGCTACGAGATCATGGAACTCTTCGAGCGGCTGCACGAGCTGGGGAACACCATCATCCTCGTCACGCACGAGCACGACATCGCCGCGCGCGCGCACCGCATCATCCACATCCGCGACGGCCAGATCGAGAAGGACGAGCAGACCAGATAGCCGCCCTTCGACCCTGCTCTTTCAAAGACGCGGCGTGACGAGACTGTCCGCCGCGTCCTTTGTCTTTCCGCCTTCCACCACGCCCGCCGGGCACCCGCGCGCGGGCGAAGTGGCCGGCGGCAAGTGAAATTAATCACCTCGCATCCGGGGGCGGATGAGCGCACTGCTGACAGAGCCGACCGAGGAACGCGGGGCCGCCGCGCCGCGCGGCTCCGAGCCCGCGCCCGCCTCCGCGCGCCGCCCCGAGCGCCCCTGGCCCCCGCCGATCTTCCACAAGACCTGGGAGTCTCTGCGCATCGCGCTCGGCTCCCTGCGCGCGAATAAACTGCGGACGGCCTTGACCCTCGTCGGCGTCGTGGTCGGCGTCGCCGCCGTCATCGCCGTCGTCACCATCATCAAGGGGCTCGACCAGACGGTCGCCTCGACCTTCTCCTCGCAGGGCTCGACGGTCTTCACCGTCTCGAAGCGCCCGCAGGTCATCACCTCGCGCGAGGACTTCATACGCTTCAACCGCCGCCGGGACGTGACCGAGTCGGACGCCGAATCGGTCGCGCGCCTCTGCACCACCTGCTGGCGCACGGGGATCGCCGCCAACGCGCAGGCGACCGCCAAGGCCGGCGACCAGTCGTCCGAAGGCGTGCGCGTCCGCGGCCTCACGCTCTCGATGTTCGGCATCGAGGACACGGAGGTCGTGGCGGGGCGCCCGTGGACGGACGTGGAGGAGGCCGCCGGCCGGGACGTGGCCGTCATCGGCCCCGACATCATCGACAACCTCTTCGGCGGCGCGCCGCCCGAGCAGGTGATCGGCCGTCAGGTGCGCGTCGAGGGCCGCGCCTACGAGGTCATCGGCGTCACCGAGCGTCTGGGTAAAATCTTCGGCTTCTCGCGCGACAACTTCGTGCAGATTCCCTACCCGACCTTCAAGAAGGCGTTCGGCGCGCGCGTCTCGCTCGTCGTCTTCGTGCAGGTGACGGAGGATGCGCGGCTCGCGGCGGCCGAAGACCAGGTGCGCAGCATCATGCGCAACCGCCGCGGCAAGACCTTCCGCGACGAGGAGGACGGCTTCGCCTTAGAGACGCAGGACGTTTTCATAGACCTCTACAAGAGCGCGACGGCCAACATCTACGTCGTCACCATCGGCGTGGCCGCCATCTCGCTCGTGGTCGGCGGCATCGTGGTGATGAACATCATGCTCGTCTCGGTGACAGAGCGGACGCGCGAGATCGGCGTGCGCAAGGCCGTCGGCGCCTCGCGCCGCGACGTGCTCTTGCAGTTCCTCATCGAGTCGGTGGTCATCACCTCCATCGGCGGGATGATGGGCGTCGCCGCCGGGTTCCTGCTGGCCTTCGCGCTCGCCGCGGCGATGGGCTTCCCGCTGCTCTTCAGCGTCGGCTCGGCGGTGCTGGGCGTCACCGTCTCCTCCGCGGTCGGCATCGCCAGCGGGCTGTGGCCCGCGTGGAAGGCCGCGCGCCTCGACCCGATTGAGGCTCTGCGCGCGGAGTAAGAAAGGGCTTTAGGTTTTGGGTGCCGGGTGTTGGCAAAAGCCGAGCCCGCGAGTCCAACCCAACACCTAAAACCCGTAACCCAAAACCCGTGTTTATGTCCCTGGACGACATCAGAGAGTCGGCGGCGATGGCCGTGGCGACGGTGAGGGCGAACAAGCTGCGGTCGGCGCTGACCATCCTCGGCGTCGGCATCGGCGTGGTGACGCTCACGTTCATGGTCTCGATCATTCAGGGGCTCAACTATGCTTTCGCCGAGCAGATCGAGTCTCTGGGCTCGAACACCATCTTCGTCTCGAAGTTCGACCCGAGCTTCGGCCGTCCCCCGAACAACGAGGAGCTGCACCGCAAGGACATCACCGTCGAGGACGCGGAGGCCATCCGCCTCGAGGCCGCCGACTCCATCGACTCCGCCGCCCCCATCCGCCGCAAGATCGCCTCAAGCTTGCGTTACGCCGACAAGGAGACCGACACGCCGATCCTGTTCGGCGTCACGCCCGAGTACGAGTACACGCTCTCGCAGTACGTCGAGCGCGGGCGCTTCGTCACCGAGGGCGACATGATGGGGCGCGAGAACGTCGCCATCCTCGCGCAGGACGTGGTGCGCGCCCTCTTCCCCAACGAAGACCCCGTCGGCAAGGAGATCAAGATCGAAGGCACGCCGTTCCGCGTCGTCGGCGTGATGGAGAATCTGGGGAACTTCTTCGGCCAGTCGCGCGACAACTCGGTCTTCATCCCCCTGCCGACCTTCGACAAGTACTGGCGCGACGTCGAGCCGCCCGTGGTCGTCTTCTTCATCATCCTCCGCCCGCACACGCGCGCGCACGTCCACCCGGCGATGGATCAGATCACCGACATCCTCCGCCGCCGCCGGCAGGTGCCCGCGGCGGCGGCGGACAACTTCGGCGTCTCCTCGCAGGACTCGCTCTTAGACTTCTACAACCAGTTGACGGGCGCGACGTGGCTGGTGCTGACCGCCATCTCCTTCGTCGCGCTGATGATCGGCGGCATCGGCGTGATGAACATCATGCTGGTGAGCGTGACGGAACGGACGAAGGAGATCGGCATCCGCAAGGCCGTCGGGGCCACGCGCGCCAACATCCTCTGGCAGTTCCTCATCGAGGCCGTCGTGCTCACGGCCCTCGGGGGGCTGGCGGGGCTCGCCGTCGGCGAGGCCGCGAGCCTCCTGATGAACGCCTACTCGCCGCTGCCGGCCTTCGTCCCCGTCTGGGCCATCGTCGTCGGCGTCGGCATCTCGGCCGGCGTCGGCGTCGTCTTCGGGCTCTGGCCCGCCTGGAAGGCCGCGCGCCTCGACCCCATCGAAGCCCTCCGCTACGAATGACGAAGGGGTGCCGGGTGCCGGGTTTTAGGTTTTGGGGAAGAACCGGCTTTTACCCAACACCCAACACCCAGCACCCCTTAACCTGTAACCCGCCACGAGGTAAAAGCGTCTTTCACTTGTCACGGTTTACGGTTTACGGTTTACGGCCCTTAGGCGTAAACTTTTCTCCAAAGAACAGGATTCCAGGGGCCGGCAACGAACGCGGCGGGGGCGGTGTGCAACCAAAGCGGCGGCCTGTCCGTATTAGACGCGAACCATGAAATTCATCGAGACACTGAAGCTGGCGGCGGCGGCCATCTGGGCGCACCGGCTGCGCTCGGCGCTGACGCTGCTGGGGATGATTATCGGCGTGGCGGCCGTCGTCGTCGTCGTCTCGCTCATCCAGGGCTTCAACGCCTACATCGACGAGAAGATCGCCAACATCGGGGCCAAGTCCTACACCATCGGCCGCTTCAGCATGGACGACTTCAAGGACACGGACTCCATCGCGGCCGCGCAGCGGCGCAACAAGGAGCTGACGATTGAAGACTACGAGTTCCTCAAGTCGCGCCTGACGCTGTCGGACAAGTTCGCCGCCGGGGCCCGGCCGCAGCGCGCGCAGATCAAGCGCGGCAACGAAATCCTCCAGGAGGTGGCGGTGGACGGCAAGGAGCCGTTGCTGGGCGAGATCGAGAAGGTGGACGTGGCCGACGGCCGCTACTTCACTGAGATCGAGAACCGGGAGGCCACGCGCGTCGCCTTCATCGGTTCGGACGTGGCCGACAAACTCTTCCCCGGGGCCGACCCCGTCGGCGGCGAAATCTTCATCAACTCCCTGCCCTACCGCGTCGTCGGCGTCCGCACCGCCAAGGGCACCGTCTTCGGGATGCCGCAGGACACCTTCGTCACGCTGCCGCTGATGACCTACCGGCGCAACTTCGGCGCGCTCATCAACTGGCGCTCGCTCTACATGCAGGGCACCGCGAAAGACGACAAGCAGTTCGAGGACGCGGTGGAGGAGGCGCGCGGGTGGATGCGCATCCGGCGCGGGCTGGAGCGGGGCGAGAAGGACAACTTCGGCATCTTCACGCCCGACTCCATCACGGGTCTGCGCGACCGGCTCTTCGGCACCATCTTCATCGTCGCCATCGCCGTGCCCGGCATCGCGCTCGTCATCGGCGGCATCGTCGTGATGAACATCATGCTCGTCTCGGTGACCGAGCGGACGAAGGAGATCGGCATCCGCAAGGCGCTCGGCGCGCGCCGCGCCGACATCCTCAAGCAGTTCCTCGTCGAGGCCGTCGTGCTCACCATCATCGGGGGCCTGATCGGCGTGCTGATCGCGTGGCTGCTCGGGCTCGTCGTCTCGCACTTCATCATCCAGACGTACCTCTCGCTGGGGGCCATCGCGCTGGCCATCATCTTCTCGGGCGGCGCGGGCGTCCTCGCCGGGCTCTTCCCCGCGTGGAAGGCCGCGCGCCTCGACCCGATTGAGGCCCTGCGGGCGGACTGAAATTCACATGAGAATCCTGCGCGGAGACATTTACGAGAACCTGGCGATGGCCCTCCAGACCCTGCGGGCCAACAAGCTGCGGTCTTTCCTGACGGTCATCGGCGTGATGATCGGCGTCATCACCGTGATGCTCATCGCGTCGATCATCAGCGGCATCGACGAGCAGGTGAAGAAGGAGATCGAGTCGTTCGGCACGCGCTCGATCTTCATCGCGAAGTTCGACCCGGGCATCCGCGTCGGCCGCCTCTCGCGCGAGGAGCGCATGCGCAAGGAGCTGACCTACGACGACGCCATCGCCGTCTCGCAGCTCCCGGCGGTCGAGCTGGCCGTGCCCTTCCTCGACATCACCAACAACTTCTTCGGGCGCAAGATCAAGGTCTCGACCGAGGGCAAGACCTCGGAGGCCGTCAGACTCGAAGGGACGCTGCCCGACTACATCCGCGCGGGCACCGACGTGGTCTCGGAGGGGCGCTTCTTCTCGCAGTTCGAGAACGACTCGAACCAGCGCGTCTGCGTCGTCCGCAGCCGCGTCGCCGAGGACTTCTTCCCCAACGTCAACCCCCTCGGGCAGACCATCGACATCGGCGGGCAGGACTTCAAGGTCATCGGCGTCGTCCAGCAGCGCGAACAGCTCTTCGGCGGCTCAGGGAGTGACGACATCAACAACGGCATCTACGTCCCCTTCAACGTCGCGCGCAAGCTCAAGCCGAACGAGGACGACATCTACATCCTCGCGGTCGCGCGCCCCGGCCAGATCGAGGCGGCGAAAGACCAGATCACAGACCTTTTGCGCGTGCGCCGGCAGGTGCCCTTCGGCAAGCCGAACAACTTCGGCATGGCGACGGCCGACTCCATCATCGACCAGTTCCGCGCCATCACGGGCGGCGTCGCCATCGCGATGGTCGCCATCTCAAGCGTGGGGCTGATGGTGGGCGGCATCGGCGTGATGAACATCATGCTGGTGTCGGTGACCGAGCGCACCAGGGAGATCGGCATCCGCAAGGCCATCGGCGCGCGCCGCCGCGACATCCTGTGGCAGTTCCTCATCGAGGCGGCGACGCTGACGGGGATGGGCGGGCTCGTCGGGCTCGCCATCGGCTGGGGGCTCACGCTGCTGGTGCGGCTGCTGCTGCCGTCCTACGTCCCGCTCTGGGCGCCGGTGATGGGCTTCGTCGCCTCGGTCGGCATCGGCCTCATCTTCGGGCTCTGGCCCGCCTGGAAGGCCGCGCGCCTCGACCCCATCGAAGCCCTCCGCTACGAATAAGCGCCGTGAGGCGTCAGCCGTGAGCCGTGACAAGAAGGGGTTGCCCCCTCCTGTCACGGCTCACGGCTGACGGCTCACGGCGCTTAAGAGATGAAGCCGCCGAACAGGGCGCTGGAGGCGGCGCCGAAGAGGAGGCCGATGCCCCAGAAGATGATGGCTATCGTCCACGCCGAGCCTTTGCTCAGGCGGTCGCTCGTGTGGCGCAGCCCCGTGGCCGTCAGCCAGAGGTGGTAGAAGGCGAGCACGCCGAAGGCGCTCAGGACGGCGAAGAGGACGGGGCTGTCGGCCGGCTTGACGAGCGCCCCGAGGTTGTCGGTCACCAGCGTGTTCTGCCCGAGTATCGGGTGGATGTCGTCCGGGTCTTTGAGGTAGAGCAGGGCGAGGCTGAGGAGCTTCCCGACGACCACCGGCGGCAGCGCCGCCCAGACGGCCAGGGAGAGCGCCTGCCAGAAGCCCAGCCTTCCGCCGAAGAGCAGCACGAACAGCATGTAGAGCCCCGCGAAGACGGCCGAGAGGACGAACGCGCCGACGAAGATGGTGACGACGCCCCCGGCGATCTTCGCGGGCGCCTTGGCGTCGGCGATCTGCTGCTCCTTCGTCCGCGCGACCTGCTCGGGCGGCATGTTGAACTGCTCGGCGACCTTGTCGAGCGTAAAGCTGACGATGCGCTCCGGCGTCAGGCGCTGGACGAAGGCGGTCGCGTAGACGAAGCTCAGGACGGCGCTGATGAGGAGCGCGCCGAGCCACCTCGGGTGCGCGCGCAGGTTGCGGAAGACCGCCGACGGCTCGAAGAAAATGTTGCCCAGCTTCTGGAGGAACGACATCGGCGCGGGCGCGTCCTCGACCGCGCGCGCCGGCGGGATGAAGCTCAGCCCGAAGAGCGCGAGGCCGAGGAACACCAGCGCGACACCCGGCCCGTAACCCACCCCCACCTTCAGGAGGGCGCCGACGATCAGCAGCAGCCCGGCGAGGAAGACGGCACTGGGAACGATGAACCGCTTTATGTTATCTGTCACGGGGAGAGCCCTCACTTCACACTCGGATGCAAGACCACGCGGCGCATTCTAACCGCTCGCACGCACCGCCCCGAAGCAATTTTCTTACGCGCCCGCTCCCCGCAAGGTTTCAAACCCGCGGTTGACCGCCCCGCGCGCTCTGACATGTTCCACCAACCGACCCGGAACGCTCCGGCGCGCCGAACCGCCCCCGCCGAAGCCTATGGCGGCGTTCAGACGGGTGCGACGCCGGGGCGGTCGCACTCGGCTGCTCTCCGCTATAGTGATGGCGCTTCGTCACATCGAGGCAAAACTAAGGCAGGACTACTGGGTGCAAGCCCAGCTCACAAGGGGCTGGGCTTGCACCCACGTATGTATCTGACGAGGCCGCGCGCCCGAGCGGCGAGAGGTTACTGACTTTTTGTCTCGGCCTCGAACCAGCCGGGGACGCGGATGCAGGCGACGGTGTGGTCGGGGGAGACTTCGCGGAGGTCGGGGTCGATGCGCGAGCAGTCCGGAATCGCCTCGGGGCAGCGCGTGTGGAAGCGGCACCCCGACGGCGGGTTGATGGGCGTGGGCACGTCGCCCTTTAAAACAATCCGGTCGCGCTTGCGCGTGGGGTCGGGGACGGGGATGGCCGAGAGCAGGGCGCGCGTGTAGGGGTGGAGCGGGTTGGCGTACAGCTCCTCGGACGTGGCCACCTCGACGATGCGGCCGAGGTACATGACGGCCACGCGGTCGGAGATGTGCTCGACCACGGCGAGGCCGTGCGAGATGAAGAGGTAGGTCAGCTCGAACTCGCCTTGCAGGTCTTCCAGCAGGTTGACGACCTGCGCCTGCACGCTCACGTCGAGCGCCGAGACCGGCTCGTCGGCCACGACGAGCTTCGGGTTCAGCGCCAGCGCCCGCGCGATCCCGATGCGCTGCCGCTGCCCGCCGGAGAACTCGTGCGGGTAGCGGTTCATGTAGTCGGGGTCGAGGCCGACCTTCCGCAGCAGTTCCGCCACGCGCTCGCGCCGCGCCGCCTTGTCGCCCATGCCGTGAATGACCAGAGGCTCCGAGACGATGTCGCGCACACGCATGCGCGGGTTGAGGCTCGCGTAAGGGTCCTGGAAGATGATCTGCATCTCGCGGCGCAGGCGTCGCAGCTCCTCGCCCGAGGTCGCGAGCACGTCGCGGCCGCCGAACTCGACCTCGCCGCGCGTCGGCTCGATCAGACGCAAGAGGCAGCGGCCCACGGTAGACTTGCCGCAGCCCGACTCGCCCACCAGCCCCAGCGTCTCGCCGCGGTAGATGTCGAACGTCACGCCGTCCACCGCGCGCACAACGTCTTCGCTCCCCTCAAGGGGGAAGTGCTTGACGAGGCCGCGCACGCGCAGGAGTTCTTCGCGCGCTTCGACGCCGCGCGCGTCCCCCGCGCGCGCGGCCGCGGCTTCGGCCTGCGGGACGGTCTCGCCGCGCTCGTTAGTCCTCGCTCCCAACCCGGCCCCCTTCCGCCATCTGACCTATCTGCCTGTCCGCCGCGACCGCCGCCGTCAGGTCGTAGAGCACGCAGCGCACCGCGACGCCGCCCTCCAACTGGTAGAGCGGCAGGTCGCCCTCCGTGCAGCGCGGCATACGGTGCGGGCAGCGCGGCGCGAAGTGGCAGCCCTCGGGCAGGTTCGTCGGCTTCGGCACGGTGCCCTCGATGGTCGAGAGCCGCGTCGCCCTGTGCACGCCCGCCTGCGTCAGCTTCGGCACGGAGCGCAGCAACCCTTCGGTGTAAGGGTGCTTGGGGCGCGCGAACAGTTCCGCGACGGGCGACTCCTCGACGATGCGGCCCGTGTACATGACGGCCACGCGGTCTGCGACTTCGGCGACGACGCCGAGGTCGTGCGTGATGAGGAGCACGGCGAGGTTGCGCGTGCGGCGCAGCTCGTCGATCAGCTCAAGAATCTGCGCCTGGATGGTCACGTCGAGCGCGGTCGTCGGCTCGTCGGCGATGAGCAGGCGCGGGTCGCAGGCGAGGGCCATCGCGATCATCACGCGCTGCCGCATCCCGCCCGAGAGCTGGTGCGGGTAGTCGTCGGCGCGCCGGCCGGGGTCGGGGATCGACACCTCGCGCATCGCCTCGACCGCCGCCTCGCGCGCCTGCTTGCGGTTCATCTGCCGGTGGAGCCTGAGCGCCTCCGCGATCTGCTCGCCGACCGTGTAGACGGGGTTGAGCGAGGTCATCGGGTCTTGAAAGATCATCGCGATGTCGTCGCCGCGAATCGCGCGCAGGCGCTCCTCCGACGCCGCCAGCAGGTTCTCGCCCGCGAACAGAATCTCCCCGCCCGCGATCCTCCCCGGCGCGCCCACCAGGCGCATCACCGACAGCGCCGTAATCGACTTCCCGCACCCCGACTCGCCCACCAGCCCCAACAGCTCGCCCTCGTCCACATGAAAGCTCACCCCGTCCACCGCGCGCACCAACCCCGCCCGCGTCGGAAACTGCGTCATCAGGTTTTTGACTTCGAGAAGGTGCGACATGCTTCGGAAGAGAGTATGTGCGGAGTCGCTTTGAACTTCAAGCCACCCCGGACTTCATGCCTTAAGCCTCGGCGTCGGAGCGCCTCACACCGTCACGGCCTCGCGGTACTCGCCCCAGACGCGGCGGAGGCGGTGGGAGATTTCGCCGACGGTGGCGAGCGCTTCGACGCAAGTGAGGATGCGCGGGAGGAGGTTGTCCGAGGAGCGCGCGGCGTCTTCGAGGAGGGTGAGGGCGACCTCGGTCTTTTCCGCGTCGCGGCGCTGGCGCAAATGCCGGAGGCGTTCGACCTGGGCGCGCTCGACCGCGGGGTCGATGCGCAGCACGGGGACGGGCGTCTCCGTATCGGCGCGGAAGCGGTTGACGCCGACGACGACCGCGTCGTCCGACTCGACGGCGCGCTGGTAGCGGTAGGCCGCCTCCTGTATCTCGCGCTGGACGTAGCCGAGCTCGATGGCGTGGAGCATGCCGCCCATCGCGTCGATCTTCTGGATGTAGTCGAGCGCGAGCCGCTCGACCTCGTTCGTCAAATGTTCGACGGCGTAGGAGCCCGCGAGCGGGTCTACGGTGTCGGCCACGCCCGACTCGTGGGCGACGACCTGCTGCGTGCGCAGGGCCACGCGCGCCGCCGCCTCGGTCGGGAGCGAGAGCGCTTCGTCCATCGCGTTCGTGTGCAGACTTTGCGTGCCGCCGAGCACGGCGGCGAGCGCCTGGACGGTCGTCCGCACCACGTTGACCTCGGGCTGCTGCGCGGTGAGCGTCGAGCCGGCCGTCTGCGTGTGGAACCGCAGCATCTGCGAGCGCGGGTCGCGCGCGTGGAAGCGCTCGCGCATGATGCGCGCCCAAATCCTCCGCGCGGCGCGGAACTTCGCCACCTCTTCGAGCAGGTTGTTGTGCGCGTTGAAGAAGAAGGAGAGGCGCGGGCCGAACTCGTCAACCTTCAGGCCCGCACCGAGCGCCGCCTCGACGTAGGCGATGGCGTCGGCCAGCGTAAAGGCCACCTCCTGCACGGCGGTCGAGCCGGCCTCGCGGATGTGGTAGCCGCTGATGGAGATCGTGTTCCAGTTCGGCACCTCGGCGGCGCAGTAGGCGAAGGTGTCGGTGACGAGCCGCAGCGACGGCGCGGGCGGGTAGATGTA
>DAIRFV010000140.1:0-2858 GCA_036794905.1 Pyrinomonadaceae bacterium
GTCCGACTCGACGAGCCAGCGGAAGCCGACCGCCGGGTTGTAGAGCAGGTACTCCTGCCAGAAGTAGCGCGTGCCCTCGAACTCGACGCTCCTGACCATGAAGCCGATGACGGTGAACGTCTGGCCCTCGAACTCGGCCGTGCCGCCCAGCGGAATGGACTTGCCCCAGCCCTTCGGTTCGAGCGTCTTCAGATACCGGAGCTTGCCCTGGCTCGCGTCGAGCAGCGAGCCGCAGTTCGGGCACCCGACGCGCTCCGTCCTGTCCGGCGCGCGCAGCTCCAGGGGCCCGCCGCAGTTCGGGCAGCTCAACTGCGTGGCCGTCACGGCGCGCGCCTCGCGCTCGGTCGTGCGCTGCGCGTGCGCGAGCCCCAGCTCCGCGAGCGTCGTCTCGCGCCCCATGAAGACGAGCGGCGGCTGCTCGCCGTAGTCGAGCGTGCCGAAGACGCCGCCCGCGCCCGAGAGGTCTGCGTAAAGGTAGGTCTCGCCGGGCGTGAGCAGGTACGGAATCTCGCCCTTGGCGGCGAGCATCTGCGCCGTCCCCTTCTCGGCGACCACGGGCGGCGCCGCGGCGGGGATGGCCCAGACCTGCTGGCCCAGTTGGAGCGCGTCGAACGTGGGGAGCGCGTTCGGCGAGGGGACTTGAATCTGGAAGGTGAGGTAGAAGCGCCCCTGGGCCTCCGCGAGCCAGCCCCAGCGGCCGTCGGCGAAGGCCGCGTACCACTCGTCCCAGAAGCCGCCGGCCGCGTGCTGAAGTTGCGCGCGCCCCGTCAGCTCGAAGGCGACGCCGAGGTAGACGCCGCGCAGGCCCAGTTCGAGCGGCGAGCCGGACTCGACCACGTCGGAGACTTTACCTAAGTCCTCGATGCCGCGGTCGGTGCGCGCCACGACCGAGCGGCAGAACTCGCAGACGACCACGACGGACGAGCCCGTCTTGAAGTTCACCTCCGCGCCGCACGCGGGGCAGTTCGCGCGCAGCGCCATCAGGCGTCACCCCCGCGCGCGTCCGTGTGGGTGGAACTCGGTGGGACGTAGTGAAGGCCCGGCGACGGCTGAGCAGTTCGGGGCTCGGCCCCCTGCTCTACCTGAGTCTCGCGGCTGACGCTGCGCACGCGCACGTCGGTCGCGCCGAGCATCTCGCCGAGCCTGTCGGCCCAGGGCCACTCGGGGCGCTCGCGGCAGCAGTAGAGGTTGAAGGTGGCGACGCCGAACTCGGGGTAGGTGTGGCAGGCGAGGTGCGACTCCGTCAGCATGGCGAGACCCGTCACGCCGCCCTCGCCGTCGAACTTGTGCCACAGGGGCTCGCCCACGACGCGCAGGCCCAGCTCCCCGACCGCGCGCGCGAAGACCGCGCGCAGGCGTCCCAAATCGCGCAGCGCCCCGGCGTCGCAGCCCGACGCCTCGATGAGCCATTCCGTTCCGACAGTCAACATTGCTTGGAGAAGAACGAATAAGAGCGGCAGTTTCTGGTCTGAACCGGACGCGTGCGAGGATAGGATAAGCGGCGAGCCTTTGCAACACTCTTCTTACGCGGCGGCGCAAGTCGCGGCGGCGCGCGCCGTTCTAAACTCAGTCTCGCCCGGCAAAAATCAACGAGAGGAGACCGAACATGTCGCACCCGCTCCGGCTCTCGACCGCCCTGCTCCTGACCCTGTTTGCATTATCATCCCACGCACTCGCGCAGGCGCAGGGCTCGGCCGCGCACCTGACGGTCTACGACGCGGGCGTCGCCGAAATCCTCGAAGAGCGCACAATCGAGCTCCAGGCGGGGCTGAATCAGGTCGAGTGGCGCAGCCTCATGCCGAAGGCTTACGCGCGCACGCTGAGGGTCACGGCCGAGGACGCCGAGGTCGTGCGCGTGGACGTGACCTACGACGGCGTCGAGGTGCGCGGCCAGCGCTCGCCCGTCCTCCACCTCTTCATCCAGAACCGCGGCCGGGCGGGGGCGCGCCGCGTGCAGGTGGACTACCTCGCGCCCGACATCCGCTGGCGCGGCGACTACTCGCTCGTGCTCGCCGAGACGCAGAACGGCGCGCCGCCCTCGGCCGCGGCGCTCGACTCGTGGGTCTCGCTCTACAACAACACGGGCACGGACGTGCGCGGCGCCGCGGTTGACCTCGTCGCGGGCGAGGTCTCGCTGCTCGCGGGCGACGGCGCGTACCGCGGCGAGGACGACGACAGGTCGCGCCCCACCTCGCAGTCGGTCAGCCTCGACGAAGGCGCGGCCATGCTCGACGCGTCCGCCGAGGCGACGGGCCTGAGCGCCTTCAGCCGCTTCCGCCTCGGGCGCGACGTGGCGCTCAACGCCAACGCGCCCGTCAGCCGCCTGCCGCTCTTCCAGCGCAAGCCGCTCGCGGTAGCGCAGCGCAACGTCTTCGAGAACGAGCACGGCGCGCAGACGCTCGGGCGCGGCGGCTTCGTGCTCATCCCGCGCGGGCTCGAAGTCCGCCTCGTCTCGAAGAACCCGACGGACGCGCCGATGCCCGCGGGGCAGGTCACGATCTACGCGCGCACCGCGGCGCTCGCGCAGGTCGTCGGGCAGGACAGAATCCCCCTGACGCCGCCGGACGGCGAATTCAGCGTCACGCAGGGCCGCTCCTCGACGCTCTTCGGCACGCGCCGCGTCCTCGAACGCCGCCAGGTCGAGTACCGAACCGAGGACGGCAGCACGCGCTACAAGATCGTCACGAAGATCGAGATCGTCCTGACCAACCGCGGCGCGCTCGAAGCGGAGGCGTTCGTCCGCGAGGGCGTCGAGGCGTACGGCGAGAACCAGTGGACGCTCAGCGGCCCTTCGACCCCGGCCGAACGACTCGGCGCCAACGCCTTCCAGATGAAGGTGCGCGTCCCGGCCGGCGGCA
>DAIRFV010000140.1:2958-14510 GCA_036794905.1 Pyrinomonadaceae bacterium
GGAAGGAGCCCGCGAAAGAGTTCGAGCCGGCGGCGGCGCAGAAGGCCGAGGCCGAGCGGATGCGCGGCGCGCTCGCCGAGACAATCGGCGAGCGCTTCGAGGTCGCGCGCCACCGGCTCGCGCGCCGCTCGCGCTGGCACGGGGGCGCCGTCTACTGGCTCGCGCACCTGCGCGCGCGCCGTGCGGGCGAGTATTACGTCAGGTACAAGTACCGGTACAACGACCGCGTCAACCCGCGGGAGCCGCTCTACACCTTCGTCGAGCACCAGACGCTCGTCCGCGTCGGGCCGCGGGGCTGCGAGCGCAGGCCGCGCCACAACTTCATCTGCGTCGGCGACACCTTCATCCTGCCCGTCCTCGTGGGCGACCACGCCGGGCACACCTTCTCGCTGGAGTCGCAGGTCTTCTCGCCCGGCGACCCGGCGACCGCGCAGGCGCTGCGCGGCAGAGACGGGGTCGGGCTCCAACGCGAGCCCGTGCCGAACCCCGCGGCCGCGTTCCTGCGATACGTCGGCAGTCGCGCGGAGGTCTCCCTGCACCGCGCGGCCGGCTACACCGCCCGCTACTCGGCCACGTTCGAGGCCGTCGGCCCCGGCGCCTTCAACCTCTCGCTCCGCCCGAACATGCCGGGGACGCCGGCCGCGGCGGCGGCGGCCGCGGGCTCGACGCCGATAGTCGTCCTCGACCCGAAGGCGCCCGTCACCGCGCTCTCCTCGGGCGACAACGTCCACGGCTACACCGAGCGCTTCTCCTCGCGCGGCGGCGGCAACAGCTACCTGACGACGCCCGTCATCCTCCAGCCCGGCGAACTGCTCACGCTCCACTACCTCAGCTACAGCCGGCGCGGGCGCGACCCCGGCGACGAGTCCGGTGAGGCGATTGAGGCGGGCGTCAAAGACCGTCTGCCCGTCATCACCCTCCTCCCCTTCCGCTTCGACCCCGCGCAGGACTTCAACGAGTGGCTCGTCGAATTCCTCCCGCCCGCGCGGCGCGAGAAATAAGTCAACCACAGAGACACAGAGGCACAGCTTTAAAGACATAAGTCATCAAGCCGTGCCTCTGTGTCTCTGTGGTTAATTTCTCATCGGCCTTCCGGCGCGTGCTATGATGCGGCCGTTCCGGGAAGGCGATAATTTCACATGCTCTATCTCTCGCAAGTGCTCGGCCGTCCGATCCGCGAGGTCGAGGGCGAGCGGGTGGCGACGCTCAAGGACGTGATCGTCCGCCTGGGCTCGGACCACCCGCCGGTGACGGGGCTCGTCGCGCGCTACCGCCGCCGCGACTTCTTCGTCCCGCGCGCGCGCGTCGCGCGCATCGACGTGAGCGGCGTCCGGCTCAACTCCGACATCCTCGACCTGCGCCGCTTCGCGCGGCGCGAGGGCGAAGTCCTGCTCGCGCGCGACGTGCTCGACAAGCAGCTCATCGACGTGGACGGCAAGCGCGTCGTGCGCGTCAACGACGTGCAGCTCATCGAGACGGGCGGCGAGTGGCTCGTCACCGGCGCCGACGTGACGCTCGCCGGGCTCTGGCGGCGGCTGACCCCGCACAACTTCGTCGGCACGAACCGCCCCGTCGAGGTCATCGACTGGGCCGACGTGGGGTACCTGGCGACCGACGCCGCGACCGTCCAGTTGAAGTCCTCGCGCGACAAGCTCTCGCGCCTCCACCCCGTCGAGATCGCGCGCCTCGCCGAGGCGCTCTCGCGCCACCACGGCTCCGAGGTCATCGAGGCGCTCGACGACGAGACGGCCGCCGAGACCCTCGAAGAGATGCACGCCGAAGACCAGGCGCGCATCATCGGCGACATGGAGGAGGAGCGCGCCGCCGACATCCTCGAACACATGTCGCCCGACGAGGCGGCCGACGTGCTGGGCGACCTGCCCGAGGAGAAGGCCGAAGACCTGCTGGAGCGCATGGAGCACGAGGAGAAGGCCGACGTGCAGGAGCTTCTCCCCTACGAGGACGACGAGGCCGGCGGGTTGATGACGACCGAGTTCGTCGTCCTCCCCAAGCACCTCACGGCGGGCGAGGCGCTGGCGCGCCTGCGCGAGATGGCCGAGACGCCCAACATGATCTACTACCTCTACGTCGTCGAGGACGAGGAGTCCTGGCGGCTCTGCGGCGTCATCGCGCTCCGGAGCCTCATCCTCGCCGACCCGCAGTTCCGGCTCTCCCAGGTCATGCGCGACGAGTTCCAGTTCGCGCACCCCAGAGACCCCGCGCGCGAGGTGGCCGAGACCATCGCCGAATACAACCTCCTCGCGCTGCCCGTCGTGGACGACGCCGGGGACATCGCCGGCATCGTCACCGTGGACGACGCCATGGAATACCTCCTCCCCAAAGACTGGCGCCCCCGCCTCCCGAGGGTTTTCGGTTGATTAAAGCGCCCGGACTTTCATTCTTCGACGACTTGAAGGATGATGTGCTCAATCACCGCACCGGCTGAAAGCTGATTGCCGAAAGCTTCTATGAAAGACGGGGAACCTCCGAGTGGCTTCGACGCGCGCAGAGAGTGTGCGGGACGCGGGTCGCCGTCTGTGGCGGCGGGGCTCGCGGCGCGTGCAGCGCGCGGCGGCGTCGCGGCGGGGGCTCTTCGCCTACCTCGCCGTCATCGGCCCCGGCATGATCGCCGCCAACGCGGGTAATGACGCGGGCGGCATCGCCACCTACGCCTCGGCCGGGGCCGACTACGGCTACAACCTCCTGTGGACTTTAATCCCGCTCGTCCTGGCCCTCGGCATCGTGCAGGAGACGTGCGCGCGGATGGGCGCGGTGACGGGCAAGGGGCTCTCCGACCTCATCCGCGAGCAGTTCGGCGTGCGGTGGACGGTGCTGGTGATGCTGGCGCTCCTCGTCGCCAACGGCGGCGTGACCGTCTCGGAGTTCGTCGGCATCGCGGCGGCGACCGAGTTGTTCGGCGTCCCGCGCTTCGTCTCGGTGCCGCTCGCGGCCTTCGCCGTGTGGTGGCTGGTGGTGAAGGGCTCTTACCGGAGGGTCGAGCGCGTCTTCCTCCTGATGTCGCTCGTCTTCCTCGGCTACGTCGTCTCGGCCTTCCTCGCGCGCCCCGAGTGGGGCGAAGTCGCGCGCGGCTTCGCGCGCCCCGCGTTCGAGCTGAGCCCCGGCTACCTCTTCACCGTCGTCGCGCTCATCGGCACGACCATCTCGCCCTACATGCAGGTCTTCGTCCAGTCCTCCGTCGTCGAGAAGGGCGTGGACGAGGAGGACTACCACCTGACGCGCGCCGACGTGTGGGTGGGGACGGTCTTCGCCATCGCCGTGGCCTTCTTCATCATGGTGGCGACGGCCGCGACGCTCCACCGCGCGGGCGTCCACATCGAGTCGGCCGAGGACGCGGCGCGCGCGCTGGAGCCGCTCGCCGGGACTTACGCGCGCACCCTCTTCGGCGTCGGCCTCTTCGGCGCGTCGATGCTGGCGGCGGCCGTGCTGCCGCTCTCGACGGCCTACTCGATCAGCGAGGCGCTGGGGTTCGAGAAGGGCGTCTCGCGCACGTTCCGCGAGGCGCCGATCTTCGTCGGCATCTTCACGTTCCTGATCGTCGTCGGCGGGGTGGTGGCGATCATCCCGGGGCTGCCGCTCTTCGACGTGCTGCTCGCCGCGCAGGTCATCAACGGGCTGCTGCTCCCCGTCCTGCTCGTCTCCATCCTGCGGCTCGCCTCCGACCGCGAATTGATGGGTGCGCACGCGAACGGCCGGGTCTATAATGCGGCCTCGTGGCTGACCGTGCTGGTCGTCTCCGCCCTGTCGCTGCTCTTTATCGCGAGCAGGATTTTTAACTTTGAGTAGGCAGTTGGCAGTAGGCCGTCGGAAACCCTGCTGCCGAGAACTCTGAATTCATCTTTCAACCCGAAAGACGCGGAGCGTACTGCCTGCTGCCATCTGCCTACGGCCTGCTTCCTTTAAATGTCCCGTCCTCCGCTCAAGACGCAGATCGCTGTGCCGCTCGTGCTGGCGGCAATCTTCGGGCTGGCGTGGTACGTGCTCCGCAGCCTCGGCTGGGAGCCGCCGCCGGGGGCGACCGAGCAGCAGCGGATGTCGCACGCGGCGAACGAGTGGGCGTGGACGATTGCCAGCATCGCCTGCCTGATGAGCCTCGCGCTCGTCGCGGTGCGCGCGCTCAACGAGCTGACCTTCTTCGTCTTCCGCAAGCGCAAGGGCTACGACGCGCCCGCGCTGGTGCGCGACCTCTTCTCGCTCGTCCTCTACGTGACGGCGGCCGCCTTCATCCTCCGCTACACGCTCGACCTCTCGTTCGCGGCGCTGCTGCCGGGCTCGGCGCTCTTGGGCATCATCCTCGGCTTAGCACTCCAGGACACGCTCGGCAACCTCTTCTCGGGCGTCTCGCTCCACGCCGACAAGCCGTTTCAGGTGGGCGACGTCATCACGGTCGGCAAGCACACCGGCGTCGTCATGGCCATCACGTGGCGCGCCGTCAAGATCAAGACCTTCTCGAACCACATCGTCCTGGTCAGCAACAGCAGCATCGCCAAGGAGTCCATCGAGGTCTGCCCGCAGGACGGGCAGAACGCGCGCATCGTCTTCTTCGGCGCGCTCTACACCGACTCGCCCACCAGGGTCATCCACGCCGTCCGCGAGGCCGTCCGCGACGCCGAGAACGTCCTGCGCTACATCACGCCCGTCGTCCGCATCCGCGGCCTCGGCGACTCCAGCGTCGAGTACGAGGTCAAGTACTGGCTCGACGACTACACGCGCTACAACGACACCGACGCGCTCATCCGCCAGCGCATCTGGTACACCTTCCGCCGCCACGGGTTCACCTTCGCCTTCCCGACGCGCACCGTCCACGTCGTCCAGCCCGCCGCGCCGGGCGGCGACGGGCGCGACGCCGAGACGCTGGCCGAGCTGCTCTCGTCCGTGGACATCTTCGCGCCGCTCTCGCCCGGCGAGTTGCAGGCGCTGGCGGCCTCGGCCTCGGGTCGCGTCTTCGCGCCCGGCGAGACCATCATCCGCGCGGGCGACGACGGCGCCTCGATGTTCGTCGTCAGCCGCGGGAGCGTGGACGTGCGCGTGGACGCCAACGGCACCCAGCGCACCATCAGCCAACTCGGCGAGGGCGCCTTCTTCGGCGAGATGGCGCTCTTCACCGGCGAGCCGCGCACGGCCAACGTCGTCGCCGCCGAGGAGACGGAAGTCCTGGAGATCGGCCACGACGCCATGCGCGGCCTCTTCCAGACCAACCCCGACCTCGTCGAGGCGCTGAGCCACGCCATCAACGAGCGCCGCGCCGGCCTCCTCGCCAACGCCAACGCGCAGCGCGGCGACGAAGACACCCACGAAGGACTCCTCTCCCGAATCAAACGCTTCTTCCGGCTCGACTAGGACTGTGTAGGGGAGATGAGTTAACCACAGAGACACAGAGGCACGGCTGGTTGAATACTAAGATGAAGCCGCGTCTCTGCGTCTCTGTGGTTAACTCCCCGGTCTATCATGCCTCAAAGACTACTGCTCGTTCTGCTCCTCTCGTGCGCCGTCGCGCCGTGCGTCGCGGCGCAGGGCGACGCCACGCCGACGCTGTTCAAGTACCTCTCGGGGACGGGGAAGGACGACGCCGTCGAGTGGGACTTCTTCTGCACCGCGGGGAGGCTGAGCGGCGCGTGGTCGAAGATTCCCGTGCCCTCGAACTGGGAGCAGCACGGCTTCGGCGGCTACAACTTCGGGCGGCCCCACGACGCGAAGGCCAACCCGCTCGCGCGCGAGCAGGGGAAGTACCGGCTCCAGTTCGACGTGCCCGCGGGCTGGCGGGGCAGGGTCGTCCGCCTCGTCTTCGACGGCGTCATGACCGACGCCGAGGTGTTCGTCAACGGCAAGTCCGCCGGCCCCGTCCATCAGGGCTCCTTCTACCAGTTCAAGTACGACATCACGCCGCTGCTCAAATACGGCGCGGCGAACCTGCTCGAAGTCACGGTCAGCAAAGTCTCCGCCAACGAGAGCGTGAACCGCGCCGAGCGCTTCGGCTCCGACTACTGGGTCTTCGGCGGCATCTTCCGCCCCGTCTACCTCGAAGCGCTGCCCGCGGCCTTCATCGACTGGGCGGCGGTTGACGCGCGCGCCGGCGGCAGTTTTTCCGTGGACGTGCACCTCGGGGGCCACATCGGGGACGGCGGCGTGTCGGCGCGAATCATCGACGCGCGCGGCCGCGCCGTCGGCCCGCCGTTCGGCGCCGACCTCGGCGCCGGGATAAAAAACGTCAGGCTCGAAACCAAAATCGACGCGCCCAGACTCTGGACGGCGGAGACGCCGAACCTCTACCGCGTGCACCTCACGCTGTCGCAGGAGTCGAAGAGCACGCACCAGGTGACCGAGCGCTTCGGCTTCCGCACGTTCGAGGTGCGCGCGGGCGACGGGCTCTACCTGAACGGTCAGAGGATTGTCTTGAAGGGCACGAACCGCCACTCGTTCTGGCCCGAGTCGGGGCGCACGACGAGCCGGAAGATAAGTTATACGGACGTGCGGCTGCTCAAGGAGATGAACAACAACGCCGTGCGCATGTCGCACTACCCGCCCGACAGACACTTCCTCGAAGCGTGCGACGAGCTGGGGCTCTACGTCCTGGACGAGTTGGGCGGGTGGCAGCGCGCTTACGACACGGAGACGGGTCGCAAGTTGATCGGCGAGCTGGTGCGCCGCGACGTGAACCACCCCTCCATCCTCTTCTGGGACAACGGCAACGAGGGCGGCTGGAACCGCGAGAACGACGACGAGTTCGCGAAGTGGGACCCGCAGAAGCGCCCCGTGCTCCACCCCTGGGAGAATTTCCGGGGCGTCAACACGGATCACTACGAGAACTTCGAGAGCCACACGCGCCTCGCCGCCGGGCCGGACATCTACCTGCCGACCGAGTTCCTGCACGCGCTCTACGACGGCGGCGCGGGCGCGGGGCTCTGGGACTACTGGGAGGTTCTGCGCAAGAGCCGCGTGGGCGCGGGCGGCTTCCTCTGGGCGATGCTGGACGAGTGCGTGGCGCGCACAGACCGCGGCGGCCGTCTCGACTGCGCCGGGAACCTCGGCGCGGACGGCGTCGTCGGCCCGCACCGCGAGCGCGAGGGCAGCTTCCACGCCGTCCGCGAAATCTGGTCGCCCGTGCACCTGAGCGGGCCGCAGGAGTTGACGGAAGACCCGCGCGTCTCCTTCGCCCTGGAGAACCGCTTCGACTTCACGAACCTCGACGAGTGCGGCTTCGAGTGGCAGCTCGCGCGCTTCCCTTCTCCCTTTGAGAAGAGGTCGGGTCACGTCACGCTCGCCGCGGGCAAGTTGAAAGGGCCGAACGTCCCGCCGCACGGAGCGGGAGATTTGAAGCTGACTCTCCCGCCGAGTCGGAAGCGGGCCGACGCGCTCTACCTCACCGCGAAAGACCCGGCGGGGCGCGAACTCTGGACCTGGTCCTGGGAGTTGAAACGCGCGCCCGCTCCGGCGCACCCCTCCGCGCGCGTGGCGGGAGCAAGTGTCTCGACGAGGGACGAGGGCGGCTCCCTCTTCGTGCAGACGGGAGCGCTCGAACTGCGCTTCGACAAACGGGCGGGCTTGCTCGCGGAAGTCCGCAGTCACGCCCGCCCGCTCCCCTTCGGCAACGGCCCGCGCTTCGTCGCCTTCCGCCGCGACGGGCGCAAGTTCGTGGACGTTTCCGGGCCGGGCGCCAAGATGTTCTTCGAGCCGCACATGGAAGGCGGCGACCTCGTCGTCGATGTGCATTACAACGGCGCCCTCAAACGGGCGCGCTGGCGCGTCTCGCCGGGCGGCGCGGTCAGGCTCGACTACGAGTACACGTTCGACGGCGCCGTGGACCTGCTCGGCGTGCGGTTCGACGCGCCCGAGGGCGAGATGCGCGGCGTGCGCTGGCTCGGGCGCGGGCCCTACCGCGTCTGGCAGAATCGCACGCACGGCACGCGGCTCGGCGTGTGGGAGAGGCGCTACAACGACACGACGCCCGGCGAGAGCTGGGACTACCCCGAGTTCAAGGGCTACTTCGCCGGCTGGCGCTGGGCCGCCTTCGACACGGCCGGCGGCGCCGTGACGCTCTTCAAAGAGTCCGGCGACTCGCACCTCGGCGTCTACAGACCGAAGGACGGCCGCGACGGCCTCCTCGACTTCCCCGAGACGGGCATCGCCCTCCTCGACGTGATTCCGCCGATCGGGAGCAAGTTCCACCCGCCCGACCAACTCGGCCCGCAGTCCGGACAGAGACACGTCTCCGGCACAAAACGCGGGTCACTCCTCTTCCGCTTCGACGCCGCCACGACAAGGCGCAAGTGAGGACGAAGAACGGCGCGGCTCCCGTCAAACGTTTGACGGGAGCCGCGCCGCCTTTACTTCTTCACTTCTCTTTTTACTTGCGCCTTACCTTCAGGCCGCGCTCCGCGTGACCTGAGTCTGGCAGTCGTCGCGCGGCGGCCTTCTCTTCCCGTGACGCAGGCGCGAGATGAGCAGCGCGACCTCCTTCGGCGAGGTCTTCACCAGGGCCACGCCGAGCAGGATGACGAGCGCCGCGCCGGCCTCGCGCCAGCCCAGAGACTCCGACAGCACCAGCCAGCCGAGCACGAGCGCCACCAGAGGGTTCACGTACGAGTAGGTCGAAACCAGAGGCAGAGGCAGCTTCTGTATGGCGTACATGTAAGCGCTGTAGGCCACAATCGAGCCGAACACGATGAGGTAGACGAGCGCGCCCGCGCCCCGCGCGCTCAAACGCATCCCCGACCACTCGCCCGCCAGCGTCCCGACCACCGTCAGCACCACGCCCGCCCAGAGCATCTGCACCGCCGAAGCCATCAGCGGCGAAACCCCCACGGGGCGCAGCTTCGAGTAGACCGAGCCCGCCTGCCAGAAGAAACTCCCGACCTGGATGATGACGACGCCGAAAATGTACTTGCCGTTCAGCTCGGCCCCGAACAACTGCGGCCCCACGAGCATCGCCAAGCCCCCGAAGCCGACCGCCATCCCCAACAGGCCGCGCAGGCCGACGCGCTCGCCGCCCTTCTGGAAACGCTCAAGCAGCGCCGCCCAGAACGGCGAGGTCGCGACCAGCAGCGCCGCCATCCCGCTCGGCACCCACTTCTCAGCCCACACGACCGCCCCGTTCCCCACGCCGAGCAGCATCAAACCCACCACGCCCAGATCGAACCACTCGCGCCCGATGGGCAGGCGCGCGCCCCGCTGCCAGCTCATCACGAAGAAGAGCAGGCCGCCCGCGATGAGGAAGCGCAGCCCCGCGAAGAGCGTCGGCTGGAAACTCTCAAGCCCGACGGCAATCGCCAGGTACGTCGTCCCCCAGAAGAAACAGACCGCCGCCCAGGCCCCGTACGCCCCCCACTTCTCCCTGCCCATCTCACTCACCCGCCCTTTCCCTGTTCACCGGCAACCCCGTCGTCTCCTTGACGGTCTTCAGAACGATGGTCGTCCGCGTGCTCCTGATCGCCTTAAAACGCCCCAGCTCGTCCCGCAGAATCCTGTAGAGGTCGTCCGTGTCGCGCGCACGCACCTTGACCAGAAAACAGTCCTCGCCCGCGAGGTGGTGCAGCTCCAGAACCGACGGCAGCGCCGCCAGTTCCTCGCCCGTCCCTTCGGCGCGCCCGACCAGGTCCTCCGGGTCTTCCACGCGCAGGAAGATGAAGGCCACGAGCCCCAAACCCAGCGCGTGCGGGTCGAGAATCGCCGTGTATCCCTTAATCAGGCCGCGCTCCTCCAATTTGCGCACGCGTTCGAGGGTGGCCGAAGGGGCCAGTTCAACCGCGCGCGCGAGTTCCACGTTGGTCGTCCGCCCGTCCTTCTGTAGTATCTCCAGAATCTTCGCGTCTCTCTCGTCAAGCATCGAACGACACCCCTTCCGCCTCTACGAATCCCCCAGCCGCCGCGTTCCGTCAAATTCGGTGAAATCTTCTATTTACCGACCATCGTACGCCCGAATGGTCAATGCGTCAACAAATATACTTCAAAATAGTATTTATGGAACAATAAAAGCGGCGGCGATTTCGGCGCGCCTGGCCGGGCAACGCGAAAATTTCCTCGTTCATCCATAGACTTGACAAGAAGAGACTCAATCTTTATTATTCCCTCGTGCTCACGCATTGAGGATACCCTCGGCGCCCCCTTTCGGGTCGCACGGGGCAGCAAAAATTCTCTCTGGAGGTGAAAAATCATGAGCATCAAACGCTACGACCCTTTCCGTGACCTGAGGACCTTGCAGGACGAGGTCAACCGCCTCTTCTCCACCAACTTCTCGCGCGGCTTCGGCGACGAAGGCATCGCCCGCGGCGCCTGGACGCCGAACGTCGACATCTTCGAGAACAAGGACGAGATCGTCCTCGAAGCCGAACTCCCCGGCATGAACCGCGAGGACTTCGAGCTGACCTTCGAGAACAACGTCCTGACGCTGCGCGGCGAGCGCCGCTTCGAGAAGAAGGACGAGGCCGACAACTACCACCGCGTCGAGCGCGCCTACGGTGCGTTCACGCGCTCCTTCACGCTGCCGCAGACCGTCTCGGGCGAGAATGCTTCGGCCGAGTACAAGAACGGCGTGCTGCGCGTCGTGCTCCGCAAGCGCGAGGAGGTCAAGGCCCGCCGCATCGAGATCAAGGGCGAGTCGGCCGAGGCCGGCGAGCCGAAGACCATCGAGGCGAAGGCCGAGGGTCAGAAGTCCTCGGCCGGGGGCCAGGCAGGCGCGGCTAACGCCTAACCCGGCAGGAACCCTTCGGCGGCCAGCCCGACGGTCAGCAAGCCCCGGAAGCAGAGGCTCCCGGGGCGGCCGACGCGGCTGGCCGCCGAGGTTTACGCCCGACCTGCGGGAAGCAACGGTTTTTCAGATGTAGTCGATAAAGAGTTTCCGAGAAGAGTTTCCGAGGCAAACATGCGTCTAGATCGTTACACACTGCGCGGCCAGGAGGCCATCCAGTCGGCCATCGAGGCGGCCGAGCGCAACCAGCACCAGCAGGTCGAGCCCGAGCACCTGCTGCTCGCCATGCTCGAACAGCCGGAGGGCGTCGTGCGGCCCTTGCTCGGCAAGCTCGGCGCGAACTTGCAGGTCGTCCTGAACGACTTGCAGGCGGCCATCGCGCGCCTGCCGAAGGTGCAGGGCGGCTCGCAGTACTTCAGCCCGCGCATCACGCAGGTCTTCCAGGCCGCCCAGAAGGAGGCCGAGCAGATGCAGGACGAGTACGTCTCGACCGAGCACCTGCTCCTCGCCGTCGCGGCCGAGAAGGACGGCGCGGCCGGCCGCATCCTGCGCCAGCACGGCGTCAACCGCGAAGACCTCTTCAAGGTCATCGAGCAGACGCGCGGCGGCGTCCGCGTCACGGACCAGAACGCCGAGGCCAACTACCAGGCGCTCTCGAAGTACGCGAAAGACCTGACGGAGCTCGCGCGCCAGGGCAAGCTCGACCCCGTCATCGGCCGCGACGACGAGATACGCCGCACCGTGCAGGTGCTCTCGCGCCGCACGAAGAACAACCCCGTGCTCATCGGCGAGCCGGGCGTCGGCAAGACCGCCATCGTCGAGGGGCTCGCCCAGCGCATCGTCTCCGGCG
>DAIRFV010000141.1:0-14481 GCA_036794905.1 Pyrinomonadaceae bacterium
GAGAAGACGATCTGGTAGTCGAGCGGCGGGCGGGGTTGCTGCGGGAGGCCGCCGACGCGTATGTGCAGCTCGTCCAGCCTCCGGAAGCGCGCCGCCCCGTGCGCGGCGAGCACGGAGACCATGCCGGGCGCGAGGCCGCAGTCGGGGATGACGTTGACTTCGGCGGCCTGCGCCTCTTCATCTAAAGCCAACTCCGCGTCCACGACCGCGTTGTTGCCGCCGAGGTCGCAGAAGTGCGTCCGCGCCTCGACGGCCGCGCGCGCGAGTTGGAGGTTGTGGAAGTATGTGACGCAGCTCAGCGCGGCGTCGTGGCCGCGCATCAGCCCGACGACGCGCGCGCGGTCTTCGACGTCCACCTGCGCGGCGCGGACTCTTGTGTCACGCACGGTCTCGGCGACGGCGCGCGCGCGCCCCTCGTCCACGTCGGCGACCGTGACGAGTTCGACGCCCTCCGAGTTGTGCGCGAGGTCGTAGGCCGCGCCGAGCCCCATCCGCCCCGCGCCGAGCACCAGAATTTTCATATGGCAGTAGGCCGCAGGCAGATGGCCGCAGGCAGTTGAAAGGCAGTAGCCGGTAGCGCTCCGCGTGCGGTCGCTGAAGATGACGAAAGGACGGTTCGATACCGGGGTTTTCTACCGCCTACGGCCATCTGCCTGCTGCCTCCTGTTTGAATCAGCCCTCGACCGGCTCGCCGTCCTCCCGCTTGTGCAGGTTGCTGTGGCGGTAGCCGTAAAGGAAGTAGATGACGAGCCCGGCCGCCAGCCAGAGGCCGAAGCGAATCCAGTTGACGATGCCCAGCTCCGTCATCAGGTAGCCGCACGTCAGGAGCCCGAGCACGGGGATGAGCGACAGGCGCTTGACGAAGCAGAGCGCCGTCAGCGCGGCCGAGAAGATGATGAACACCCAGTACGGAATCTTGTGGCTGAAGGCCCCGAACGCGCCCTCGCCCTCGTTGACCGGCACGGTGCTCGTCAGGTACTGGAAGACCTCGGGCCGGTAGAGGACGATGAAGCCCCAGATGAGGACGAAGGCGGCGGGGATGATGTAGCGCGAGTTGACGTACGGGACGTAGCGCCCGCTCTCGTTCCCCATCAGGATGAGCGCGCCGCCCGAGACGAGGACGAAGGCGAAGAGCGTCCCGATGCTCGTCAGGTCGGTCACCTCCGTCAGGTTCATGAACAGCGACGGGATGGCGACGACGAGCCCCGTGACGATGGTCGCGAACCAGGGCGTCTTGAAGCGCGGGTGGATGGACGAGAAGATTTTCGGCAGCAGCCCGTCCCGCGACATCGCCATCCAGATGCGCGGCTGACCCAACTGGAAGACTAAGAGCACGGTCGCCATCGCGACGACGGCGCTCACCGCGACGATGCCCGCCATCCAGTCGATGCCCGCGGCCGAGAAGGCGTGCGCCAGCGGGTCGCCGACGCCCTCGTAAGATTTATAGCTGAGGATGCCGGTCAGCACGAGCGCAATCGCGATGTAGAGCACCGTGCAGATGATGAGCGAGTAGATCATCCCGCGCGGCAGGTCGCGCCGCGGGTTCTTGCACTCCTCGGCGGTGGTCGTGATGGCGTCGAAGCCGATGTAGGCGAAGAAGACGGCCGAGACGCCGCGCAGCACGCCGCTCACCCCGTTGGGCGCGAACGGCGACCAGTTGGCCGGGTTGACGTAGAAGGCGCCGACCGCGATGACGAGCAACACCACGCCGACCTTGATCGCCACCATGATGTTCGACGCGCGCTTCGACTCGCGGATGCCGACGTAGACGAGCGCCGTGACGATGAAGGTGATTAAGAGCGCCGGCAGGTCGCAGATGACGCGCAAGCCGCCGACGCGCGGCGCGCCCTGCCACGCCTCGGCCGCCGCGCGCATCGCGCCGGTGATCTCGCCCCCCTGGCCCGACGCCGTCAGGTCGGTGAAGGCCGCGAAGCCCTTCGACGCCGAGCGGTAGTCCATCGCGAAGTGCTCGGGGATGTGGAGGCCGTAGCCCGCGAGCAGCCCCGTGAAGTAGTCGCTCCAGGAGATGGCGACGGCGATGTTGCCGATGGCGTACTCGATGAGCAGGTCCCAGCCGATGATCCACGCCATCAGCTCGCCGAACGAGGCGTAGGCGTAGGTGTAGGCCGAGCCCGCGACGGGGATGCGCGAGGCGAACTCGGCGTAGCAGAGCGCGGAGAAGGCGCAGGCGATGGCCGTGAAGACGAAGAGGAAGGCGACCGCGGGGCCGCCGTTGAAGGCGGCGCTGCCGATGGTCGAGAAGATGCCGGCGCCGATGATGGCCGCGATGCCGAAGGCCGTCAGGTCGACGACGCCGAGGGTCTGGCGCAGGTGCGGGTGCTCGCGCTCCAGCTCGCCGTGGTCGCCGTAGCCCAGCTCCGCGTCCTTCTGAATCAGCGCGACGGGTTTCCTGCGGAAGAGGTTCGAGAAGCTCATCGTCTCACGTTCGCTCGCGTTCGGGTTGTTAGAGCTTGGAGACCCCTCGACGGGAGGCGCGGCCGTTAAACGTCACGGCCGCGTCGGCGGAGTTTTACACAGCAGCGCGAGGCAAGGCAATAGGAAAGAGTAGACAGTAGACAGTAGTCAGGAGTCAGTAGAAAACATCGGCGGGCGTCGTGGTTAAAAAACCCGACGCCCGCCGAACTTGTTTTCCCTACAGGCTGCTGACTACTGTCTACTGTCTACTCCTTTTTCTCCGTCGGGAGCCCCGCGCTCTTCCAGGCGGTCATGCCGCCGACGAGGGCGGCCGTGTTTTCGATGCCTTTCGACTTGAGTGTGCGCGCCGCACCGGCGCTGGAGTTTTCGGCCGGTCAAGTGCAGTAGAAGACGAGCGTCTTGTCGCGTGGCAGCTCGCCCGCCCGCGCCTCGACTTCGTTCTGCGGCATCGAGCGCGCGCCCTCGATGTGCTCCTCGTCGTACTGCATCTTCGAGCGCGTGTCGTAGAGGACGACCTCGCCGGCCGCGACCAGCTTCCGCAACTCCTCGACGCTGAGCCGCCTCACGCCGTCGGCGTGAACCGTGGTCGTCCCCGTCGGCGCGCCCGTCGCGCCCGTCCCGTTCGGCTTCGACGCCTTCGACGCGGTCAAGCCCGCGCTCGTGTTCGCGTTCCCCGCCGTGTCGGTCGCCTTGCAAGCCCCGAGCAGCGCGGCCGCCGCCAGCGCCGCGAGCGCCGGGATGAAAATAATTCTCTTCATTTGAGGTCTCCGAAAAACTATTAATCGGGCGGCGCCGGCGGCCGCCCCTCGCCGCCGACAGCATCGCACAGAATGCTTCCCGCCTGCCAGCGGACAGGAAGTAGGCCGTAGGCAGATGGCATTCGGCAGTCGCCCCGCGTCGCGTACGTTGAAAATTAAAACACATTTTCGGGTGCCAGGTCTTTCAACTGCCTGCTGCCCACCGCCTACAGCCCGCTGCCCTTCATCCTTCCCCTACAGGCACCAAGTGTGCTATAGATGCGCAAATTTCAAGTCAGAACGGGACGTGCCCCAAGGCCGAACGCGGGAGTGTTGAAGATGAGAGACACCGTACGGGGAAGTCTATACCCAAAAAAGGCCGCGCGCGCTCTCTGCGCCCTGCTCGCGGCGGGGCTGCTCGTGCTGGGCGCGTGCCTGCCGAAGTCGGAGACGGGCGCGCGCAAGGGCGAGACGCGCGTCATCACCCTCTACGGCTTCTCGGTGATGAAGGAGGTGATGGACAAGGCGGTGCTGCCCGCCTTCATTGAGAAGTGGAAGCGCGAGCAGGGCGAGGACGTGCGCTTCATCGCCTCCTACGCCGGCTCCGAGACGATCACGAACCAGATACTACAGGGCGTCGCCGCCGACGTCGGCATCTTCTCCATCGAGCGCGACGTGCAGCGCCTCGTCGAGAAGGGGATGGTCAAGCCCGACTGGAAGACGGGGCTGCCCGCGAGCGGCGTCGTCAACAAGACGCCCTTCATCATCCTCGTCCGCAAGGGGAACCCGAAGGGCATCCGCGACTACGCAGACCTCGGCAAGCCCGGCGTCCGGCTCATCCACCCCGACCCGGACAGCTCGGGCGGCGCGCAGTGGTCGATCCTCGCCATCTACGGCTCCGTGCTGAAGATAGCGCAGGCCGAGTCGTTCGACGCCCAGCCGCTGGCGCTCAACGTCCTGAAGGCGGTCTGGAAGAACGTCCTCTCGACGCCGGACTCGGCGCGCGCCGCGCGCACGCAGTTCGAGACCGGCTACGGCGACGCGCTCATCACGTACGAGCTGGAGGGGCTCTTGATGAAGCAGGCGAACATGCCCTTCGAGATCGTCGTCCCGCGCTCGACCATCCTCAGCGAGCACCCGGCCGTCCTCATCGACAAGAACGTGACCGACGACGAGCGCCCGCTCCTCGACGCCTTCATGCAGTACCTCTGGAGCGAGGAGGCGCAGCAGGCGTTCGTCAAGTATCACTTCCGCTCCGTCACCAACGAGGGCCTCAACGACGCCAACCGCGAGTTCGCCCGCGTCGAGCTGCCCTTCACCGTCACCGACCTCTTCGGCGGCTGGGAGCGCGCCTACCCCGACATCATCGACGGCGTGTGGCGCAAGCAGGTCAGACAGAAGTGATTGGGTGCCGGGTGTTCGGTGTTGGGCGTTGGGTAAAACCTTCTCTCAACCCCAACACCTAAAACCCAACACCCACCCCGGAGGGGTTTATGAGCGCAGCAATTTCGGCGATGCGACACGTGCGTGGGTTCGACCCGACGAAGCCGTTCGGGCTCGGGCTGGTCATCCTGTTGATGCTGCCGCTGATTTTGCTGCCGCTGGCGTCGATCTTCATCTTCGGGACGAGCAGCGGGCTGCGGACGTTCTGGGCGGCGCTCACGGCGCCGGACGCGGTCTTCGCGCTGAAGCTGTCGGTGGTGACGAGCTTCTGGGCGACGGTCTTCAACGTCGTCTTCGGGCTGCTCGCGGCCTACGTCCTCTCGCGCTACATGTTCTTCGGGCGCACGGCCATCATCGTCACCATCTCGCTCCCCACCGCCATCCCGACGGCGGTCGCGGGCTTCGCACTCCTCCTGCTCTGGGGGAAGTACGGCATCATCGGCCAGTACATCTCCGAAGAGCACCAGATCATGTTCACGCCGTACGCCATCATCCTCGCCAACATCTTCGTCACCTTCCCGCTCGCCTTCGGCGTGCTGATGTCGGTCTTCGAGACGATGGACAAGTCTTTGGAGGAGGCTTCGGCCACCATCGGCGCGACGCGCTGGCAGACCTTCTGGCACGTCACGCTCCCCTCCTTGCGCGGCGCCATCGCGACCGGGTCGCTGCTGACGTTCGCGCGCGCCATCGGCGAGTTCGGCTCGACGATTCTGGTCTCGGGCAACCTCGCCGGGAGCACGCAGACCGCGCCGCTCTACATCTTCGCCAAGTTCAACGAGGGTCAGGTCGAGGCGGCCAACGCCGTCGCCATCGTGCTCGCGCTCTTCTCCTTCGCCATCTTCAGCGTCCTCTTCTTCGCGCGCGACTGGATCGAAGCCAAGTGAGGTGAACCGTCGATGCTCCCCGAAAAGATCACGGACGACGCCGACACACCGCGCGCAGAGGCCGCCGGGCGCGAAGGGGCGGGCGCCGCTGCGGCGCCGGCCGACGCGCCGGCCGCGAGCGTGCGGGGCCTGAGCAAGAGCTTCAAGGGCGTGCGCGTGCTCGAAGACGTGAGCTTCGACGTGGGCGAGGGCGAGGCGCTCGTGCTGCTCGGCGCGTCGGGGTCTGGGAAGACGACGATCCTGCGCATCATCGCGGGGCTCGACCAGCCGGAAGCCGGGCGCGTCTTCATCCACGGCCGCGACGTGACCGACCTGCCCGCGCGCGAGCGGGGCGTCGGCGTCATCTTCCAGTCCTACGCGCTCTTCCCGCGCATGACCGTCGAGCAGAACGTCGGCTACGGCCTGCGCATCCGCGGGCGCAAGCGGGGCGAGGTTAAGGAGAAGGTCGAGAACCTGCTCGAACTCGTCCACCTCACGGACCAGCGCCGGAAGCTGCCGGGTCAGCTCTCGGGCGGGCAGCAGCAGCGCGTGGCGATCGCGCGCACGCTCGCGTACGAGCCGCAGATGCTCCTCTTCGACGAGCCGTTCGGCGCGCTCGACGCGCAGATCCGCGTCCGGCTGCGGCGCGAGATACGGACGCTCCTGCGCGACGTGAACGTGCCCGCCCTCTTCATCACGCACGACCAGGAGGAGGCGCTGGAACTGGGCGACCGCATCGCCGTCCTGCACGCCGGACACCTCGAACAGGTCGGCACGCCCGAGGAGGTCTACAACCGGCCCGAGACCGAGTACGTGGCGACGTTCCTCGGCGCGGCCAACGTGCTGCTCGGCGTCGTCGCGCAGGGCCACCGCGTCGAGCTGGGCGCGGTCACGGTCGAGGCGGGCGCCGAGGCCGCGCGCTTCCGCGCGGGGCAGGCCGTCAAGCTCGTCTTCCGCCCCGAGGACGTGCGCCTCAGCCGCGCGGGCGAGCCGCTGCCCGCGGACTGCAACCCGCTCGCCAACGGCGTCGTCGAGGAGAAGCACTTCGTCGGCGCCTACGAGCGCCTGACCGTCCGCCTCGACCTCGTCGCGCGCCGGCCGGCGCCGGGCGAGCCGCCGCTCTACGAAATCTCCGAGACGCCCGAGCGCCGCCTCGGCGTCCCCGTCATGGTCACGCGCACCAAGCCCGAGGCCGGCGCCGCGCCCGTGCGCGTCGGCGACCGCGTCACGCTCTGTCTCATCACCTTCCGGGTCATCCCCAACTTCCCCCTCGCCTCCGAGCGCGCCGGACGGGTGGTGGATACGAGTAGACAGTAGGCGGAAGAGAAGTCGGCGGCGGGCGGATGGCAGTCGGCAGTGGGGGCGAAAAGACCCTGTATAATGAATTTGTTTGAAAGAATCCGGGCGGCGAGCTGGTCGGTCTCGCCGCCCGGATTCCGCCAGATGGATTTCTCCAGGCGCTTTCGTTTCATCCCGACCGCCGACCGCCATCCGCCCGCCGCCGACTGCCATCCGCCCACTCCCCTCCGAGCAACCCGGCGTGCTATCATCGCCTCAAACTTGCGAGCCAGAATCGGGCAGGCGTTAAGGATGTGAAGGAGTGCGCGCTCTCGCCTTCGGCCGGTCTAGCCGCCGGCGCCCCGGTCAAAATTCGTGAAGGTCATATGAAGTCAAAACTGTTCGGACGTAATCTCTTTGTCTTCGCGCTCGCCGCGGCGCTCCTTGGCGGCTCGCTCGCGGGGCCGGCCTCGGCCGCGCCGCCGCAGCGCAACGCGGCCCGGCCCGCGCGCGGCGCGCAGCAGAAGCCCGCCGCAGCCAGGCCGACGCCGACGCCCGCCGCGCCGCTCGCCGAGGCGCCGCCCTTCGTCAACAAGGTGCTCCCGAACGGGCTCGAAGTCATCGTCCTCGAAGACCACTCGGTGCCGCTCGTCACGGTCGAGCTGGCCGTGCGCAACGGCTCGTTCACCGAGCCGCCCGAGCTGAACGGGCTCTCGCACCTCTTCGAGCACATGTTCTTCAAGACGAGCCCGACGCGCGGCAGCCTCGTCAGCTACATGCGCGGCATCGACGCGCTCGGCATCGTCTACAACGGCGAGACGCACGAGGAGGTCGTCAACTACTACTTCACGACGACGACGCCCAACTTCCCCGTCGCCATGCAGTACATGCGCGACCAGGCCGTCTACCCCGGCTTCAGCGAGGAGTGGCTGGCGAAGCTGCGCGCCGTCAGCCCGCAGATCGCGCAGGGCATCCGCGACGAGGTCGAGCGGCAGTTCGCGCAGGAGCGCGAGGTCGTCGTCGGCGAGTTGGACCGCCACGAGTCGAACCCCTACGGCGAGCTGGGCGTCCAGTTGAACCGCCGCCTCTTCTACAAGTACCCGAGCCGCAAAGACCCGGGCGGCAGCCGCCAGACCGTGCGCGCCGCGACGACCGACCTGATGCGCACCATCCAGGCGCGCTACTACGTGCCGAACAACTCGGCCATCATCGTCACCGGCGACGTGACGCCCGCGGAAGCCTTCCGCGTCGTCGAGGAGCTGTTCGGCGAGTGGAAGCGGCGCGAGAAAGACCCGTTCGAAGAGTTCCCGCTCGTCGAGCACCCGCCGCTCCCGAAGAGCGAGGCCGCCGTCATCACCAAGCCCGTCTCGAACGTCGTCATCCAGTTCGGCTGGCACGGCCCCTCCGTCGGCAAGGACGACGCGGCCACCTACGCGGCCGACGTCTTCTCCTTCATCCTACGCCAGCCCGACTCGCGCTTCCAGCGCGCGCTGACCGACTCGGGGCTCGCCGCCGCCGCCGGCTTCGGCTACTACACGCAGCGCAACGTCGGCCCCATCACGCTCGTCCTCCAGACGACGCCCGACAAGACGCGCGAAGCCGTCCGCGCCGCCTTCAACGAGATCGCGCACTTCAACGACCCGGACTACTTCACCGACGAGGAGCTGGAGAGCGCCAAGGCGCTGATCGAGGCCGACGACCTCTACTCGCGCGAGAAGCTCTCGGAGTACTCGCACACGGTCAGCTTCTGGTGGGCCTCGACGGGGCTCGACTACTTCCGCGGCTACCTCAAGCGCCTGCGCGCCACCTCGCGCGCCGACATCAACCGGTACCTGACGACCTACGTGCAGAACAAGCCGCACGTCGGCCTCGCCCTCCTGTCGGAGGAGTCGCTGAAGGCGTCGGGGCTCACCGAGGCCGACCTCCTCGGCCAGCCCGCGGCGAAGGCGGCCGGCGCCGCTTCCGGGCGCTAAGTTTTCGAGCGGTGTCGCTGAGTCTCGAAGGAGAAGCTAACCACAGAGACACAGAGACACAGCTAATTGCTTTAAGCTGTGTCTCTGTGTCTCTGTGGTTAATCTCTCTTAACTTAGACTCAACCCTGAGCGGTCATATAAGGGACTTGAAATGAAGACGACTTTCGACAACTTTCGGGGCGCGGCCGCCGTGTGGGCGCGGCTCCTCCCCCTCCTCCTCCTCCTCCTCCTCCTGACGGCTTCCGCGCCCGCGCTCGCGCAGACGGCGGCCCCGGCCGCGGCCACGACGCCCGCGGCCGCGGCCGCGTCGAAGGAGGTCGCCGACACGCTGCGGCTCGTCAGCGAGTTCGAGGCGAACGGGCTCAAGGTGCTGGTCAAGCAGCGCGAGGGCAGCCAGTCTGTCGTCGTGGGGCTCTTCCTGCGCGGCGGCGCGCGCAACGTGACGGCCGAGAACGCGGGCGTCGAGGCGCTCATGCTCGACGTGGCGACCGAGGCCAGCCAGAAGTTCCCGCTCGCCGTGATGCGGCGGGAGCTGGCGCGCACGGGCACGGGCCTGAGCTACGGCGTCAACTACGACTACTCGGTGCTCTCGCTCGCCAGCACGCGCCGCCACTTCGACCGCTCGTGGGAAATCTTCGCGGACGCGGCGCTGCGCCCCAGCTTCACGCCCGAGGACTTCGGGCGCGTCAAGAGCCGCATCCTCGTCGGGCTCTCGGACAACGAGGACACGCCCGACTCCTTCCTCCAGGAGTTGCAGTCGCGCGTGGCCTACGCCGGCCACCCGTACCTGAACCACCCGCGCGGCTCCGTGGCCTCGGTCACGAACCTCAAGCCCGAAGACTTGAAGACTTACCACCAGCGCCTGATGCAGACCTCAAGGATGCTGCTGGTCGTCGTCGGCGACGTTGACCCGCAGGACATCCGCCGGAAGGTCGAGGCTTCGTTCGGCAAACTGCCGAAGGGCGACTACAAGGCCGAGCCGCTGCCGCAGCTCTCCTTCGCCGCGCCGACCGTGGCGGTGACGGCGCGCCCGCTCCCGACCAACTACGTGCAGGGCGTCTTCGCCGCGCCGCCGCTCACCTCCAACGACATCTACCCGATGCGCGTCGCCTCGTCGATTTTGCAGGGGCGCGTCTACGCCGAGGTGCGCGTGCGCCGCAACCTCTCCTACGCGCCCGACGCCTTCCTGTGGAGCCAGGGGGCCAACGCGGGCGGCATCTACGTCACCTCCGTGGACGCCAACACGGCCGTGCGCGTGATGCTCGACGAGATACGCCGGCTCCAGGCGCAGGAGATCAGCCCCGACGAGATTAAGGCGACGGCGCAGCAGTTCCTGACGCGCTACTACATGGGGCAGGAGACGAACGCCGCGCAGGCCGGCGAGCTGGCGCAGTACGAGCTGATCGGCGGCGGCTGGCGCAACTCGGCCGTCTTCATCGACCGCCTCCGCTCCGTCACGCCCGCCGAGGTCAAGCGGGTCGCCAACACCTACATGCGCAACCTACAGTTCGTCGTCATCGGCGACCCCAGCCAGATCGACAAGGTCATCTTCACCGGGCAGACGGGGGAAGTGGGAGGGGAGTAGAAGGGCGGTAGGCAGAGGGCAGTCGGCAGTTAACAGAAGAACGCTTGTAACCCATCAGGCCGAAAGAAACGGAGGCGGCGAGTTTGACGACTCGCCGCCTCCGTGTGGTTGACGATTGTCCGCTTAAAGTCTTCCCGTCTTAACTGCCGACTCCCGACTGCCGACTCCCAACTGCCGACTGCCTTCTACCTTTGCCCCATCGGCGCGGGGGCGGGCGGCGGCACCTGCCTGTCGAGTTCGGCGAGGGCCGCGGACGCCTTGTAGCCGCCGAAGATGCTGTAGAGCGCGAAGGCGTGGAAGGCCAGCCCGAGCCAGAAGCCTATGACCAGGCAGACCAGCGCGTCGAGCAGGTAGAGCACCATCCCCACGACGAAGGCCCACGTCTGGCGCTTGCCCGCGAACACGCCGAGGGCGGCGAAGAGTCCCGCCGCGATGAGGTCGAAGACGAGTGCGAAAGCCTTGACGCCCCACCCGATCCTCTCCGCGCCCACGTTCGCGAGGGCGTCGATCAACTGCGTGACGCCGAGGCTGACGAGGAAGGCCCAGGTGCCGCCCGCCAGCGAGATGAATGAGGTGACGAGTGAGAGCGCGGCGATCAAGTAGAACCAGTTCGCGCCCGACTTCATGCGCTGTTCGAGCTGCTCGCGCTCGACGGAGTCGTACGGTGTCATCTTTTGAGAGTTCCTTCGGGCGAAGTTTGTCAGAGCCGTGCGGGGCCGTTCAGCGGCCGATCTCGCGCAGCAGCTTCTGGTGGAGCGCGGCGTCGAGCGGCTTGAGGAGGTTGGCCTGCGCCAGCGCCTCGGCGCGGTCGCCGAGTTCGAGGTGGACGGAGGCCAGGTTGTAATGCCCCTCGGCCAGGTCGGGGCGCAGGGAGACGGCGCGCTTGTACGCGTCGAGCGCCTTGTAGTAGTTGCCGGCGTAGTAGTAGGCGTCGCCGAGCTTGTTCAAAGCCTCGTACGAGTTCGGCCGGAGCTTGAGCGCCTGCTCGAAGGCGCGGATGGCGTCCTGGTTCTTGCCCTGCTTGACCTTGCAGAAGCCGACCTGAATCCACGCGTCGGCGCGCTGCGGGTTCTTGTTGACCGCCGTCTCGAAGTAGCCGAGCGCGCTGTCGTAGTTGCCGAGCCAGAGCGAGTTGAGCCCGTTGCGGTACCACCAGTCGGAGATGGCGTCGGGCTTCTGCTCGTCGCCCGTCCGGCGCGCCAGCTCCTCGAAGCTGATGAGGCGTTCGGCCGCGCGCAGCGACGAAAGGCGCGGCGCGCCGAGCGCGAGGTTGATGTTCTGCCCGTTCATCACGCGGATGGTGACGACGCCGACCACCTGACCGCGCATGTTGAAGACGGGGCTGCCCGAGTTGCCGTGCGAGATGGGCGCCGTGATCTGCACGATGCGCCCCAGGCCGGGCACCTCGCGCACGGCCGAGACGATGCCGTCGGCCACAGACCCTTCGAGCCGCAGCGGGTTGCCGATGACGAAGACGCGCTCGCCCTCCTCGGGCGGGACGGTCGAGGTCTCGACGACGCTCGAACGCTCCTGCGGCATCTCGACGCCGAGCACCGCGAGGTCGCCATCCTCGTCCAGGCTGGCGAGCCCCGAGACCGGGTAGGTCTTGCCCTTGCCCTCGAACGTGCGCACCTCCACGCGGTGCGCGCCCTCGACGACGTGCAGGTTCGTCAAGACCTGCCCGGGGCGGATGAAGAAGCCGCTGCCCGTGAGCGCGACCTCGCCCTTCGCGTTGTAGGTGATGACGGAGACGACCGAGGGCTTGACGCGGCGGATGAGTTCGGGGAGCGACTCGCCCTGCGCGCGCGCCGTCGCGCCGAAGCAGAAGAAAAGGGCGACGAGCGCCAGCCACGGGGGAAGCTTGCGGTTCAACATCTCGGGGGCTTTCTTCTCAAAAAAGGGGTTTGGAGCCTCGGCTTTCACGGCTCCGTCGGGGAGGCTCAAACGGGCGAAACTCAGACTCTGTCGTCCACGCCGAAACCGGACGGCGTTCGGCCATTATGCCGGGATTCGCACAGATGTCAATCACTTTATGTCAAAACTGTGTCAGGTGCGGTTTTGTAAAGGATTTCGCAGGATGTTGAAAAGGAGAGGGCCGCCCCCTCCGGCGGGAGCGGCCCTCTCGTGCGTGCGTCGAATGACGGGTCTCGGCTACTTGATGCCGGTGACGACCACGTCGCCCGCCGGGGCGTCGCCCTCGGGCTGGAGCGTAATGAGGAGGCCGAAGTCTGTGAGCGAAGTCTCCGACTTAATCTCGGCCTCGTTGCGCTGGCCGGTGTTGACGACCTGCCCCAGCTTCGTGTGCTTGCCCTCGGGCGAGACGGCCCAGAGGACGTAGACCTGGCCGGCCGGCGCCTCCTTCAGCTCGTGGAAGCGCGCGACGACCTGCGTCGGGCCGTCGCGGCGCGGCGTGATGTTGAAGTTGACGCGCGAGCCCGTCAGCGCGCCGCCGAGCTTGACCTTGACCTCGGTCGTGTCGCCGCGGTCGAAGCCCGGGATGCCCAGCATCGGCGCGTTGAAGGCGGTCGTCGCGCCCGTGGTCGTGGTCGCGGCGACGCGCTCGCCCTCCGCGCTCGAAAGCGGCACGACCGCCATGCCCTGCGGCACGGCGCTGCGGAAGGCGAAAGTCCCGGTCGGCGTGTAGGTCGTCAGGTTGGCCTCGGGCGACATCACGAGCATGAAGCGGTCGAGCGGCGTCTGGAACGCCTGCGTCGAGACGCCGTTCGTGAAGGCGACGGGGCCGAGCAGCGTGACCTTGCCGAACGGGTCGACGGCGTAGAGGTTCATCGCCGCGGCGTCGGCGGGCAGACCCGAGAGATCGAGCGTGACCATCGTGTGGTCGTTCATGCGCATGATCTTGGCGCGCCCCTTGGCGGTCGAGAAGGTCGGCGCGGCCGTGAAGTCAACCATGACTTCCTTGCCCGCCGGGTACTGGACGACCGTCCAAGTCCCGTCCGGGTTCTGGACGGCCTGCGCCGTCTGCGTCGTCGTCACGGTCGTCGTCTGGGTCTGGGTCTGCGGCTGTGGTTGTGTCTGCGGCTGCGGTTGGGGTTGGGGTTGCGGCTGCGGTTGCGGCTCCTGTGCGAAGGCTGTGGTCGCGAGGCCGAGCGCCAAGGCGCCGGCGGCCGCGAGGTTAAGAAAACGTCTGCTCATTCGTCTATCCCTCCTCTATCCGTTGGTTAAACATTTGTCCATCTGATGAACGTCCGATGAAAGGGGCTGAACCAATTGAAAGAGGGCAACACGCATGCCGCCGGAGGGAAGTCTATGAGGGGTATGCATTTAAACGCCCGGGGGCTCTTTTCGTGAGCCCGCCGGGCGGAAAGATATGATACGAATTTGTGTATGACCGTACGCCAAAAAAAGCCGTGAACCGTGAGCCGTAAACCGTGACAGGCGAACTCCGGTTCTTTCCTGTCAGGGTTTACGGTTCACGGTTTACGGCCTACTTCAGTACGCGCACAGCTCTGTGATGGCGCGGTAAACGTCATCGACCTGGGGGAGGATGTGGTCTTCGACCTGCGGGGCGTAGGCGACGAAGGTGTCCAGCGCCGCGACGCGGCGGACGGGCGCGTCGAGGTGCTCGAACAGCTCCTCGGAGACGCGCGCGGCCACTTCGGCGCCGAAGCCGTGCGTGCGCGTGTCCTCGTGCGCGACGACGAGGCGGTTGGTCTTGCGGACGCTCGTGGCGATGGCCTCCCAGTCGTAGGGCGCGAGCGTGCGCAGGTCTATGACCTCGACGCTCAGGCCCTGCTGCTGCTCGGCCTGCTTGGCGGCGACGAGCGAGCGCTGGACGAGCGCGCCGTAGGTGACGATTGTTAAATCACTGCCCTCGCGCACCGTCTTCGCCTTGCCGAACGGAATCAGGAACCCGTCGGGCGGGTACTGCGACTTGTTGTAAGCCTGGCGGTAGAGGTGCTTGTGTTCGAGGAAGAGCACGGGGTCGTCCGAGCGGATGGCCGTGCGCAGCAGGCCGTTGGCGTCGAGCGCGTTCGAAGGGTAGACGACGCGCAAGCCGGGGATGTGCGTGAACAGTGTGTCGCCCGACTGCGAGTGGTAGACGGCGCCGCCCTTGAGGTAGCCGCCGACGGGGCAGCGGATGACGACGGGACACTTCCACTCGCCGCCCGAGCGCCAGCGCATCAGCGCCAGCTCGTTCCTGATCT
>DAIRFV010000414.1:0-3981 GCA_036794905.1 Pyrinomonadaceae bacterium
GCGCGCGGATGATGCAGCCGCCCTTCCAGATGCGCGCCGTCTCGCCGAGGTCGATGCCCCACATCCAGTTGTCCGAGCCGGCGCGGATGAGGTTCATGCCCTGCGCGTAACTGCAAATCTTCGAGGCGTAGAGCGCGTCGCGGACGGCCTGAATCATCTCCTTGCGGTCGCCGTCGAATTTGAAACCCTGCGGGCCGCCGATCTGCTTGCTCGCCTCGACGCGCTCCTCCTTGCGCGAGGAGAGGTTGCGCCCGTCAACGGCGGCGTTGATGGTCGGGATGGTGACGCCGAGGTCGAGCGCGACGGCGCTCGTCCACTTGCCCGTCCCCTTCTGCCCGGCCTTGTCGAGCACGAGATCGACCAGGGGCTTCCCCGTCTCGGGGTCTTTGACGCGCAGAATCTGCGACGTGATTTCGATGAGGAAGGATTCGAGGTCGCCGCGGTTCCACTCGTCGAACACGTCGGCCATCTCGTCGGCCGACATGCCGAGCACCTTGCGCATGATGTCGTACGACTCGGCGATGAGCTGCATGTCGCCGTACTCGATGCCGTTGTGCACCATCTTGACGAAGTGCCCGGCGCCGCCCGGCCCGATGTAGGTGACGCACGGGCCGTCGTCCACCTTCGCGGCGATGGCCTCCCAGATGGGCCGTATCTGCTCGTAAGCCATGCGGTCGCCGCCGGGCATCAACGAAGGCCCCCACAGCGCGCCCTTCTCGCCGCCCGAGACGCCGGAGCCGATGAAGTTGAGGCCCTCGGCCTTCAGAGCCTTCTCGCGCCGCTCCGTGTCCATGAAGTAGGAGTTGCCGCCGTCGATGATGATGTCGCCCTCTTCGAGGTAGGGCTTGATCTGGTCGATCGTCCAATCGACGGGGTCGCCGGCCTTGACGAGGAGGATGATCTTGCGGGGCCGCTCAAGCGACTTCACGAACTCCTCGGGCGTGTGCGTGCCGATGAACTTCCCCGCGCCGTTCTCCTTCATGAAGGTGGTGACGCGGTCGGGCTCGTCCTTGCTCGGCGGGCGGTTGTAGACGGCGACCGTCCAGCCGTTGCGCTCGATGTTGCGCGCCAGGTTCTCGCCCATCACGGCGAGGCCGATCATGCCGATGTTCGCGGTCTTCGGTGTCTGTTCCGGAGTAGCCATATTGTTCCTCAAGTAGTCGGTAGACAGTAGAGATACCTTTCGGCAGTAATCGTCAGGGCGTCAGCGCCAACGTCAGTAGGGCCAATTCTACTGACTCCTGTCTACTGACTACTGACCACTGCTCCCACGGGGACTGCCTCGCGGACGAGGTCGTAGAGACGTTGGAGGCCGGCGTTCACGTCCGGGCCCAACTCGACGCGGACGGCGCGACGGCCGCGCGTGGCGAGCGAGCGGAAGTCGCCGAGCGCCTGCGCCTGCTTGAGCGTCGAGAAGGTGTAGGGCTCGCCGGGAATCTCCACGTCGCGCGCGTCCGCGGCGGTGACCTGGATGAAGACGCCGCTGTCGGGGCCTCCCTTGTGGAGCTGACCCGTCGAGTGGAGGAAGCGCGGGCCGTAGCCCGTCGTCGTCGCGCAGCGCGTCGCGTCGCGCAGGTGCGTGCGTATCTGCTGGACGAGCCCTTCGGCGTCCTCCGACTCCTCGAAATAGTCGAGCAGGGCGATGTAGTCGCCCGCGCCCGCGCGCTCCAAGTGGTTTTTGAGCACGTCCCCCACCGTGCGCGCCTCAATCGCCTCGCGCGCGGCGTCGTCGGCGTAGATGGTGAGCCCGCCGTCCTGCGCGAGAACCGACTGCTCCTGCAAACTCCCCTGCTGCTTGAAGGCTTCGAGCAGTTCGCGCGTCGCGTCCTTCGACTCCTGCACGTTCGGCTGGTCGAAGGGGTTGATGCCGAGCCGCCAGCCGGCGACGGCCGTCGCGATCTCCCAGAGGAAGAACTCTTCGCCGAGGTCGTAGAGGTCGGTCAGCGTGCGGTAGACGACCGGGTGGCCGGCCGCCTCCAGAGCCTTGAGCTTCGACTCGACCTCGCTGTCGAGCTTGCCGACGGCGATGGAGACGAACAGGCGGTCGTCGCCGTAGACGGACGGCGCGCCGAGCGGCTCGCCCGCGACGGGCACGACGCCCTGGCCCTCCTTGCCCGTCGATTCGGCGATGAGCTGTTCGACCCAGAGGCCGAAGGATTCGATTTTCGGGTCGGCGACGATGGTCAGCTTGTCGCGGCCGGCCTTGGCGCACTCGCCGATGATGGCGCCGAGGCGCGCGCCCGGGTTCTCGGACGCGGGCACGACCTGCGAGCAGGCGTGGATGACGCGCTCGGCGCGGTCGAGCAGCTTCCTGATGTCAACGCCCATCAGGGCCGCGGGCACGATGCCGAAGTAGGAGAGCGCCGAGTAGCGCCCGCCGATGTCCGAAGGGTTGAGGAAGACGCGCTTGAACTTGTCGCGCGCGGCGTCGGCCTCCATCTTCGTGCCGGGGTCGGTGACGGCGAGGAAGTTCTCGCCCGGGTTCTCCTTGACCTTGCCGACCTCCGCGTACCAGTAGCGGTAGAACGAGAGCGGCTCGGTCGTCGTGCCCGACTTCGAGGAGACGACGAAGAGCGTGTGCGCCACGTCAACCTTCTCGCGGAACTCGGCGACCGTGTCCGGGTCGGTCGAGTCCAGCACGAGCAGTTCGGGGTAGCCCTCCTGCTTCCCGAAGGTTCTGCGCAGGACTTCCGGCGCGAGCGAGGAGCCGCCCATGCCGTTGAGGACGACGGCGCGGAAGCCCTTCTCGCGGATGCGGTCGGCGAAGGTGACGAGGTCGTCCTCGACGCCGATCATCTGGTCGGCGACGTTGAGCCAGCCGAGCGAGTTCTTGATGATCTTCTGGTGCTCCTCTTCCGACTTCCACAGTGCGGCATCTTTACGCCAGACGCGGCGCATCACGTCGCCCTTTTCGGCTTCCTTGATGGCCGCACTCACCGCGTCAGCGTATTTTCCCAACGACGCGCCCAACCTGTCGTGGATGCCCGAGAGCAGAGCGCCGCGCTTCGCCTCGATGGACTCGGAGAGCGTGTCGAAGGAGTTGACGAAGGCCGCGAGGCCGTCGCGCTGTAGCTTCTCGGTGACTTCCTTGAGGTCGATGCCGACCTCCGCGAGCTGGCCGATGAGAGCGCGACATTCGTCCAGGCCCTCTTCGAGCGTCAGCCCGACGCGGCCGTGGTCGCGGATGGCCGTGTAGGTCGCGGGCGGGACGGTGTTGACCGTCTCGGGGCCGATGAGGTTATCGACGTAGAGCACGTCCGAGTAGTTCGGGTTCTTCGTCCCCGTCGAGGCCCACAGGCAGCGCTGCACCTGCGCGCCCTTCGCCTTCAAGTCGGCGAAGCGCGGGCCGTGGAATATCTCCTTGTACTTCGCGTAGGCGAGCTTCGCGTTGGCGATGGCCGCACGGCCGCAGAGACCTTCGAGCCGCTGCTTCTCTTCGGGCGAGGAGGCGTGGCGCGCCTTGTATTCGAGGTCGGCGTCAATCGCCGTGTCCACCCGCGAGACGAAGAAGCTGGCGACCGACGCGATGTGATCGACGTTCTTCCCCTCGGCGGCGCGGCGCTCGAGCCCCTTGATGAAAGCCTCCGCCACCTGCTCGTAGTTCTCGATGGAGAAGATCATCGTGATGTTGATGTTGATGCCGCGGTAGATCGACTCCTCGATGGCGGGCAGTCCCTCCTGCGCCGCGGGAATCTTAATCATCACGTTCTTGCGCCCGACGCGCTCGAACAATCTCGCGGCCTCGTCGATCGTCCCCTGCGTGTCGTAGGCGAGCTTGGGGTTGACTTCGAGGCTGATGTAGCCGTCGAGCCCGTCGGTCTTGTCGTAGACGGGCTTCAGGGTGTCGGCGGCGGCGCCGATGTCGTCCACGACGAGGTCTTCGTAAATCTCGGTGACGCTCTTGCCGGCCTGGACGAGCTGCCGGAGCTGCTCGTCGTAGTCGGTCGAGCCGGTGATGGCCTTCTCGAAGATGGTCGGGTT
>DAIRFV010000415.1:0-3976 GCA_036794905.1 Pyrinomonadaceae bacterium
GAACGGGCTTAACAAGGAAGCGAGGACGGGGTAGCTTCCAGGCGGGTTCATCGTCTTTCTCCGGTAAAAGTGCTGGCTTCGACACCCGAACTTCTACCACAGGCTATGAACCCTTCCTTATTCCTCTCTCAAAAGTGATAAGCGGTCAGGTGTAATTTGTATTGTATTTTTTCCGCCCGAGTGCTATGACTTGCTTAGTCAACCGACACCACAAAAGCCTTTGACCGCAGTCGGGAGGTTCCCTCGCCCCGGCCGCTCGCGCCCCCTCCCCCAAGCCCCGCGGGAGCGTTCTCTAAACTTTTTTTCAGGAGCGCCGCGCCCCCGCGTTACGGCGCGGCCCGACCCGGATGCGACACACAAGGAGGTCTTCGAAGATGAGGCGGAAATTTACGGCCCTGCTCCGCGCGGCGGCGTGCGCGCTCTTCCTGCTGACCCTGGCCGCCGACGCGCGCGCGCAGTTCCGCGCGGCCATCCAGGGCACGGTCACAGACCCGGCGGGCGCGGTCGTGCCCCAGGCCACGCTCACGCTCCGCAACAACGAGACCGGGCGCACGCAGACCGCCTCGTCCGGCGACGAGGGCTTCTACCGCATCTCGGAGTTGCCGCCCGGCACCTACACGCTCACCATCGAGAAGGCGGGCTTTAAGAAGACGACCTTCGAGAGCGTCACCGTCAACGCCGAGCAGGTGCAGGGGCTCGACGTGGTGCTCACGGCGGGCGAGGTCGCCGAGGTCGTCACGGTCACGGAAGACCAGACGCCCGCGCTCGAAACCGAGAACGCGTCCATCAACAAGGCCATCACCGCGCAGGAGGTCAAGCAGCTCCCGCAGTTCGGGCGCGACCCGTACGAGCTTCTGCGCCTGACGCCGGGCGTCTTCGGGCAGGGCTCGCGCTCGGGGTCGGGCGGCGCCGTCGGGCTCCCGAACCAGACGGGCCCCGGCGGCTCGAACCGCGCCATCTTCCAGGCCGAGAACCAGCCGCAGATTTCGGCCAACGGCCAGCGGGTCTCGGCCAACAACTACCAGATCGACGGGACGAGCGTGAACAGCCTGACCTTCGGCGGCGCGGCCGTCGTCACGCCCAACCAGGAGTCGGTCAAGGAGGTGCGCGTCATCGCCAACGTCTACTCGGCCGAGTACGGGCGCAACTCCGGCGCGCAGGTGCTGACCGTCTCGCAGAACGGGACGAACGTCTTCCACGGCTCGCTCTTCCTCAAGAACAACAGCCCCGGCCTCAACTCCTTCAACAAGTACGGCGGCTTCAACAACGCGCCCGCCCAGAAGGTCACGCAGCACCTCAACCAGTACGGCGGCTCCATCGGCGGCCCCGTCCCCCTGCCGCGCTTCGGCGAGGGGCGCGGGCCCGCCTTCCGCCTGCTGAGGGACAGGGCGTTCTTCTTCTTCTCCTACGAGGGGCTGCGCAGCAACAACACGGACACCGTCAACGCCTTCGTCGAGACGCCCGAGTTCCGCCAGCTCGTCCAGCAGACGCGGCCGGGCAGCATCGCCGCGCAGATCCTCGGCGCGTCCGGCGTCCAGCCGCGCATCACCGCGGTCGTCCCGACGACGTGCGCCGCCGCGGGCTTCCCCTCCGGCAACTTCCCCCTCTGCCAGGTGGTCGCGGGCGGTCTGGACGTGGGGCGGCCGGCCGGCGCCGCCGGGCAGTACCTGCCCTTCAGCAGCCTCAACGGCGGCGGGCTCGACGGCATCCCCGACATCCAGTTCGTGCAGTTGGCCGTCCCGACCATCAGCCGCGGCAACCAGTTCAACCCGCGCTTCGACTTCATCTTCAGCGAGCGCGACAACATCACCTTCAGCTCCTACTTCTCGCGCTTCGAGGGTCTGGGCGGCGACTCCGCGGGGCGGAGCCGGCCGATGGGCGACATCAGCACCGAGCCGCGGAACCTCTTCGGGACGTTGACGTGGACGCACACGCTCTCGCAGACGATGGTCAACGAGGCGCGCGTCAACGCCACCCGCTTCGCCTTCAACGAGATCGAGTCCTCGTCCGACACGGACTTCGGCATCCCGCGCATCGAGATCGAGAACATGCCGGGCGACCGCCTGCGCTTCGGCGCGCCGTGGGCCGAGACGACCCCGGCCATCTTCGCCGAGAACACCTTCGAGTTCCGCGACACGCTCCGCTGGGTGCGCGGCACGCAGGCGTGGAGCTTCGGCGTCGAGGTGCGCAAGGAGCAGGACAACAACGACCTCTCGGGCGGCTCGCGCCCGCTCTTCACCTTCGCCGGCCTCTTCAACTTCGCCAACGACGCGCCGCTCTTCTACCAGATCAACGCCGACCCGCGCACGGGCGGGCCCGCCGAGTCGCAGCGCTACTTCCGCACCTCGACCTACGCGGCGTTCGCGCAGAACGACTGGAAGGTGCGGCCGAACCTGACGATCAACCTCGGCCTGCGCTGGGAGGACTTCACGCCGCTCAGGGAGAAGCAGGGGCGTCTGAGCAACCTCGTCCTCGGGCCGACGGACGCGACGGGGCTCACGGCGGCGTCGCTCAGCCTGGTGGACGAACTCTACCCGGCCGACCGCAACAACTTCGCGCCGCGGCTCGGCTTCGCCTGGAGCCCGAACTACGGCGACTCGTTCGGCGGCCTTTTGCGGGAGAACAAGATGGTGCTGCGCGGCGGCTTCGCCGTCGCGTACAACCGCGTGCCCATCGTGCTCTTCGCCAACTCGCGCGGCAACCCGCCCTTCCTCGCGCGCTACCGCATCTGCTGCGGCACCTCGGCGCAGGACTTCAGCACGCCGTTCGCGGGCGGCCAGATTCTCTACGCGCTCGGCGCGAACAACTCGCCGTTCAGCTACCCGGCGAACCCCGCGCTCATCCTCAACTTCAACCCGACGACCGGCCTCCCCACCAACACGAGCGGCGACAAGCAGGTCGAGATTTACGGCGCGCCCGCCGACGTGCCGACGCCCTACGTCTACACCTACTCGCTCGACACCCAGTACAGCCTCCCCGGCAAGCTGACGGCCGAGGTGGGCTACCAGGGGAGCGCCGGGCGCAAGCTCATCCGCCTCGTCAACCAGCGCTTCATCTACCCGAACGACCCCGGCTCGTTCTTCGCCAGCGGCGTCTTCTTCCCGACGCCCGACACGACCTCCAGCTACAACGCCCTGCTCGCGCGGCTCACGCGGCGGCTCGGGCAGGGGTTCCAGTTCGACGCGCACTACCGCTGGGCCAAGAGCATCGACGTGGCCTCGAACGAAGGCCCGGGCGCGGCGACCAACCCGACCTTCCCGCTCGACGTGCGCGAGGAGCGCGGCCCTTCGGACTACGACGTGCGCCACCACTTCGTCGGGTCGGGGCTGTGGGAGCTGCCCGTCTTCCGCAACCGGCGCGACGCGCTCGGCTCGCTCCTCGGCGGCTGGCAGGTGAGCAGCATCGTCACCGCGCACACGGGCTTCCCGTGGACGCCCGTGACCGGCGACTGCCCGAGCAGCAACCGCCCCATCATCTGCCCCGCGCGCCCCGTCGCGTACTTCGGCGGCGCGGGCGACGACGCCTCGGACGAGGCGTTCATCTCGGGCAGCAACTTCCCCGGCGGGGGGAGACAGTTCTTCTCCACCCTCGGCGCGACGGGTCAGGGCGCGGCCCTCGGGCGGCTCCCGGGCGTGGGTCGCAACTCGTTCCGCGGCCCGCACTACTTCAGCGTTGACATGAGCGTCGCCAAGCGCTTCGGCATCCCGCGCTTCCTCGGCGAATCGACGTTCCTCGAAGTCAAGGCCAACTTCTTCAACGCCTTCAACATGCTCAACCTGCAAAACTTCGGCTTCGCCACCGCGAGCACGAACATCTTCGACCCCAACTTCGGCCGCGCCGAGCGCGGACTCGCCGGCCGCGTCATCGAGATACAAGGCCGCCTGTCGTTCTGAGTCAGAGCGCCCGCGGGCCTATTATAGCTGCGTAGATTCGCACGCGACTTCCCACCCGGGAGCGCCGGGCTCCGGCCCGGCGT
>DAIRFV010000010.1:0-54349 GCA_036794905.1 Pyrinomonadaceae bacterium
TAGACGCGCTCGCAGAAGAATCGCGGCGTAGAGTTTTTATCGGATAAGGGGCGCGCCGTCAAGAGGGGTAACAGTAGCCAGTAGACAGCAGTCGGTAGGAATACGAAGCGGCGCGCCCGGCCTGAATGCCTCGGACGCGCCGCCCCTTTTTCTGCCGACTACTGTCTACTGGCAACCGCCTGCTACGGCGCGGGCGTCGAGAAGCGCGCGCGGTACTCGATGGAGGAGATGAACGCCTTGACCATCTCGGCGCCGCGGTAGTCGCCGCCGAACTCTTCGAGCTTCGAGAGCCAGAAGTCGAGCCCCGAGAAGTCCGAGTCGGGCGGGTCGTTAGGCGCGCGGCGCAGGTAGCCGAGGTACTGCATGAAGACGAAGGCGCGGTTCGTCTCGCGCCGCGTGAACTCGGGCGACTCCGCGACCTTGAGCAGCACGCTGGCGCGCGTCTCGGTGCCGAGCAGCATCCCGGCGACGAGCTGGTCGCGCTCCGTCTGCGTAAGCGGCGAGCCGGCCTGCGCGTTCAGCTTGTCCACGTACTCGGGCGGCGTCAACGACTGCGGGTACGAGAGCGCGAACTCCGCGCGCGCCATGAACTCTTCGAGGAGGAGCGCGGTGTTCGACGCGAGCCGCTGCTCCCAAGCCCCCTCGCCGACGACGACCCCCCGCCCGACCTCCTGCGTGTCGCGCACGAACTCGCGGTAGCGCGGGAGCGAGCGCAGGCGGTAGTCCCGCTCGGGGAGCGCCGCGCGGTAGAGGCGGTAGACGCGGAAGCCCGTGCGCTGGAACTCGATGGAGAGGAAGAAGGCCGCGCTCGTGTCGATGCGCTTGACCTCGCGGCACGCGGCGTCGGCGCCGCACTTCTCGACGTTGTCGATCCAGAAGGCGAGGCCCGAGGCGTCGGGCTCGCGGTTGAGGAAGTCGTGGTAGTGCTGGCGGACGAAGAAGGCCGTGTCGTCGATGGGGTTCGAGGCGGCCGGGCCCGAGTCGTTGTCGTGGATGACGACGACGGCGCGGTCGCTGAAGCCGATGGCGGCGCCGCCGCCCTCGGGCTTCCAGATGAGCAGCTCGATGGTCTCGTCCACCGTCTCCTGCGTAACGTCGTCGGTGAGCAGCACGTCGAAGGTCCTCTGCGCTTCGCCGGGGGCGAAGCGCAGGCGGCCGGCCGGCGTCGTGTAGTCGGCGCGCTCGAAGGCGGTGCCGCCGATGACGGTGTACTCGACCGAGGCCGGGGCCGACAGGTCGCCCGTGCGCGTGACGGTGACGGTCGCGGCGCCCGCGCCCTCGCCGGTGTCGAACTGGGGCGCGGAGAAGTTGAAGAAGCTCGACGGCGTCACGAAGCTGCACAGGCTCGTGGGCGAGGCGGAGTTGCGCGGGTTGACCGGGCTGAGGTTGAAGTCGGCCGCGTTGTTGTTGTTGTCGGCGCAGCCCCCGAGCCGGCGCATCGCCGAGTCGGTGGCAATCGCGGGCGCGGGCGCGGGGCCTTGCGCCCCCTCGAAGCAGACCGAGGTCGAGCCGTAGCCGACGTAGTCCACGACGCCCGCCGATTGCGAGTTCGGGCAGCCCTGGAACGAGCCGCCGGGCGTGAGCAGCACGACGAGGCCCGTCGTGCTGTTGAGGTTGAGGGGCACTTGCGCCGGCAGCAGGATGTTGAGGTCGAAGTCGGGTGAGAAAGGCTGGCCGTCAATGCCATCGCCCCTCAAGCCGATAAGGAAGTAGCGGCCCGGCTGGATGACGATGTGCGGGCTCGACGCGATCCGGACGAAGACCGAGGCGGGGCTGTTAATCGAAGACATGTGCAGCCCGTAGTTGTTCATGTCCACGGGCTCGGTGCCGCGGTTGAAAATCTCGATGAAGTCTTTCTGGTAGGACGCGCCGGCCTCGCCGCCGCGCGTGTAGAGCTGGCTGATGACGAGGTCGGGCGAGCCGGTCTGCGACTGCGCCCGCGCGGCCTGCGTGTGCGTGAAGCTGAGGAAGGCGAGCGCGGTGACGGCCGTCACACGCGCAATGAGGCCGCGACAATTGGAGCGGGGAATTTCCGCGCCTCGGGGAGAAACAGACATGATTTAACTCCGGGAAAGCCGAATTCAAGGGCAGCTCCCTTGCCATGAGGCTTACGCCGCAAGGCGTGTGCCCGAAGGAGAGGAGGCAGGAGGCAGACGGCGGCGGGCAGTCGCCCCGCGTGGCGGACGTTAAGCTCTTAATTCCAAGTCCGCCACGCGGGGGTGTTGGACTGCCGGCTGCCCATCGCTTGCTGCCTACTGTGTGAAGCGGTTGCGGTATTCATCAGACGAGATGAACGCTTTGACCATCTCGGCCTGGATGTAGTTACCGCCAAACTCGTTGAGCTTGCCCAGCCAGAAGTCGTAGCCCTGCTCGTCGGGGTTGCGGCGCAGGTAGCCGAAGTACTGCATCAGGACGAAGGCGCGGTTGAACTCGGCCGTGCGGAAGTCGGCGTCCTCGATGACGGCCGCGAGCACGCGAGCGCGGCCGGAGGCGGTGTTGGCCGCCGCGGTCAGTTCACCCACCCAGTTGTCGCGCTCCGCCGGCGAGAACGGGTTGCCGGCCGTCCCGTTCAGTTTGTCCACGAACTCCGCGGGCGTCAGGCTCTGCGGGTAGCGGAGCAGGAACTCGGGGCGCCGGACGAACTCCTGGGCGTACGCCTGCTTGTTCGCGGCGAGCTGCAACTGCCAGGGCTCCTGGCCGACGATGACGCCGCTCCCGATCCGCCGGGCGTCGCGCCACAACTCGCGGTAGGTGGGGAAGCCGCGCGGGCGCGAGCCGCTGTCGGGGAACGCGGCCTTGTGCGCGCGGTAGGCGAAGAAGCCCGTGTCCTGGAACTCGATGGAGAGGAAGAAGGCGGCCGAGACGTTGATGCGCTTGACCTCGCGGCACTGGGTGTCCGCGCCGCAGTTGTCGATCTCGCTCGTCCAGAACGTCCTTCCGGGTGCGTCGGGCTCGCGCGAGAGGAAGTCCGCGTAGTGCTGCCGGACGAAGAAGTCGGTCGTGTCGATGGGGTTCGCGCCGTTGGTCGCGTCGTCGTCGTTGATGGTCAGACGAATGAGGTGGCGCGCGCCGAGCACGGCGCCGTCGGTCGGGTAGTTGAGCGAGAGGCTCAGCGTCTCGCTCAACTCGGGGCGCGCGTCGTCGGTGATGAGGACGCGGAAGCTCTTGCGCGTCTCGCCCGCCGCGAAGTGGAGCGTGCCGAGCGTCGTCGTGTAGTCGGTGCCCTCGCCGGCGTTGTTGATGCCGGCGCGAAACTGGACGGTGGCGGCCGAGGCATACTGGACGGAGGCGGCCCCGGTCGCGCCGGCGCGCGTGACGAAGATTTCGGCGAAGCCCGCGCCCTCGCTCACGGCGGCGGTCGCAGACTCGAACTGCACGCTGCTGGCCGCCGCGGGGAAGGCGCAGAGCCGCTGGGGCGTCGAGCCGTTGCGCGGGGCGGGCGCGGCCGTCGAGAAGTCCGCGACGGTGTTATCCGTGTCGTCGCAGCCGTCCGTGTTCCTCAGCGCGGCGGTGGTCTGCGAAGGCGCGGGGAAGTTCGCGCTGCCCTCGACGCAGGTCTCCGGGCCATAGGAGAAGAAGTCGGCAAGCGCCGCGTCCACGCCGACCGCGCAGCCGAGCCGCGGGTAGGGCTGCGTGGGGAGCCCTTTGACGATGAGGACGCGGCCGTTCGCGCCCGGCAGGTCGTAGGTAATCGGGAACGAGTCGCCGCCCCTGTCGGGCGTGGGGAGCGGCGCGCCGTTGTCGCCGCTGCCGGCGAACTGATAGAGGTAATACTTGCCGGGGGCGAGGGTCGTGCCCTCTGCCGCGATGATGCCTAAGGAGCTGAGGCCGCCGGGGGATTCGGGGGTGGACTCCTGGTTCACGAGCAGCAGGAGCGTGTACTCCGAGAGGGTCACGGTCACATTGCCGCGGTTGAAGATTTCGACGAAGTCGTTCCGGTAGGCTGCGCCCGCCTCGCCGCCGCGCGTGTAGACCTGGCTGATGACGAGGTCGGGCGAGCCCACGGCGGGCTGCGCCGAAGCGACGCGCGCCGTGGCGGCGACCGTGGTGAAGGCCAGCGCGGCGAAGAGCGCGAGCGTCAAAAGCCTTCGGAGCGGATGCGCGTGGGCGGCCCCTGCGTGAAGCGTGTCGGACATGGCGAGGCTCATCTCTGTTAGAAGCGAAGGGCGCGCCCGGCGTCTGCGGTCGGGCGAGTCGGCGGCGTGTAACGGGTTGAAGCTCGGGGCAGGCGCTCGGGGAGGCGTGTGAGCGCCCGGTGAATTCAAGCGCGCAAAATCTAACACGCGCCCGGGGGAGGCGGCTGATTGCCGCCTCCCCCGGGGCGCGTGCGGGTGTTACCTCAGCGAGACGAGGGCGGTGCGCTGGACGCCGTCGCCCATGTCGAAGCGCAGTTGGTAGGTGCCGGCCGACAGCCCGCTCGTGTCCCAGTTGAACATGTACTGGCCGTCGGCGTAGCGGAAGAGGTTGCCTTCCGTCGCGTTCGAGGTGGAGTCGGCCTCCTCCTCCGTGCCGACGATGCTGTCCGCGACCTTCGCCACGTAGAGCCGCACGACGGCGTCGGTCAACGGCGCGCTCGCTCCCGTCAACTGGAACTTGATGGGCACGATGCGCCCGAGCTTGAAGACGGAGGTGCCGTTGGCGTTGATCGGCTGGAGCACGCCCGACCAGTTGTGGCCGACCCCGACGCTGATGGTCTCGTCGTCGGAGAGGCCGAGGGCGTCGGTGACGAGCACCGTAAAGGTGTAGGTCTGCCCGGCCTGCGCCGCCGTCGGCGTCCACGTGAAGACGCCGCTCGTCGGGTCAATCGACGCGCCCGACGGGACGCTCCCCGTCAGGCTGTAGCTCAGGCCCTGCGCCGGGAGGTCTGCGTCCGCGCCCACGGCCGTAAACGTGAGCGTGCCGCCGAGGAGAACAACCTTCGACCCTATCGCGGCGAGCGCCGGCGCCTGGTTGACCTCGCCCACCGTGATTGTCACGGGCGAGTCGGTGTCGAGGACGCCGTCCGTAACCCTGACCGTGAAGCTGAAAGGCGAGCCGGTGCCGCCCTGCCCCTCGGTCGGAGTCCACGTGAAGACGCCCGACTGGTCGATTGACGCGCCGGCCGGCGCGCCGACGAGCGAGAAGGTGAGCGCCTGCCCGTCCACGTCGCCCGCCTGCGCCGTGAAGGTGTAGGCGGCCAGCTCCGGGATGTTCGCCGAAGCGGGGACATCCGTGAGCGTGGGCGCGTCGTTGACCGGCGTGACGTTGATGTTGACGGTCGCCGTGTTCGAGTCCTTGGCGCCGTCGTTCGCCTTGAAGGTGAACGCGTCAGGGCCGTGGTAGTCGGCGAAGGGCGTGTAGGTCAGTTCCCCGCCCGTGCCGGAGAGCACGCCGTGCGACGGGCCGGAGACGACCGTGTAGGTGAACACGTTGTTGACGTTGAAGTCCGACGCCGACAGGGTGACGGCCGTCGCCGTGTCCTCGGGCGTCGTGACCGACTGGTTGTCGGCCGTGGGCGCGGTGTCGTATTCGCCGTCGAGCTGCGCCTCGATGACGTTCTGAATCGCCTCGGGCACGTTGGAGAAGAAGTTGTAGCCGGTGAGCGCCTCGACCTGATCGACGGTGGCGAGGTACTTCTTCCAGTCGTCGGGACGAATGTCATCGTTGTTCGGCATGATGACGGCGAAGGTGCGCGTCGCGTTGTTGACGCGCGCCACGTCGTCGCCGTCGGCGCGCGGCATCACCATCACGACCTTCCACGTCAGGTCGGGCACGGTGACGGTGTTGCCGCCGGTGTCCGTGATGGTGTCCCAGTTGCCGGTGGTGCTCGTGCCGCCCACGCCGTGGCCCCCGGAGAGGATGTAGAGTTCGTTGCTCGTGCCCCCCAGCAGCGCGCGGAGGTCGTTCTCCATGTCGGCCCACGGCCCCTGGTTGTTGCCGGAAGCCTGCGGCACCATGTTGGTCATGAGGAAGGTGGCGGAGTTGTCCTCCTCGGACGAGGTGCGGTCGGCCGACGGCACCATGTGGCCGCGGTCGAAGCCGTAGGTGGCAAAGTTGTAGCCGCTCGCCACCTGCTTGAAGCCGGCGGGGAGTGTCGTGTCAGGCCGGAAGTCGTTCTGGCGGTCGGCGACGCCGGTCGTCCAGGTCGAGTCGAGGTGCCAGCTCGTCCAGTTCGGGGTGCCCTTGTCGTTGTTGTAGGAGAGGGCGTACTGCGGCTTCAACATCAGGTAGTTGAGCGGCACGGCCGCGTCCGTCACCGCGCCCGACGGGTTGCCCATCACCATGTGTTCGGCCGGGTCGCGGACGATGAGCGTGCCGAACGTCCAGACGTAGTTGGCGACCATCGACACGGGCGTCGTGCCCTGTGACGTGACGTGGCTCGCCAGCACCGTCGCGGTGCACTGCTCGCCCTCCGTGAAATCGGTGTCGGGGTTGAGCGTGAAGGTGACGGGGCCGCCCGTGACCGTCAGGGTGTGCGCGCCGCTGTTGGTGCAGGAGAGAGTAAAGCCGCCGTCCGAGACGGTGACGGCCGTGTCGAAGTTGACGATGACGTTGGACGCGACCGGGTAGTTGACGCCGCCGTTGGCCGGGTCGGTTGAGAAGACCTCGGGGGCGAAGTCGCCGGCCGGGCAGACGTTTGCCGGCGAGAACGAGTTGCGCGGCGCGGGCGCGACCTCGGTGAAGTTGAGGTTGTTGAAGTCGGTGTCCTTACAACCGTTGCGCGTGCGCAGCGCCGCCGTGGCGGTGCCGAGCTCGGGGGCGGCGGCCGTGCCCTCGAAGCAGTTCGCGTCGCCGCCGTAGCCGACGAAGTCAACGACGGTCGTTCCGCCGACCGGGCACGTGCCGGTCAGGGCGGTAACGCTGCTGACGAGCGCCACCTTGCCGTTGGAGCCGCTCAGGTTGATGGAGCCGTCAATGTCCGGAGTCGGGAGGGGCGCGCCGTCGCCGTTCGCCCCCGCGCCGCCCTTGATGAGGAAATACTGCCCGGGGGCCAGCGTCCCCGAAAGGTTCGTCCGGTTGCTCCAGGAAGAGCCGGCGGCCGAGGAGTACTGCACCGACCAGCCGTCGAGCGTGACCGTCTCGGAGCCGCGGTTGAAGATTTCGACGAAGTCGGAGTTGAGGGGCGCGCCGGAGTTGCCGCCGCCGCCGTAAACCTGACTGATGACCACGCTGCCGGGCGTGACGGGCGTCGGAGTGGGGGTGGGCGTCGGGGTCGGTGTGGGAGTCGGGGTCGGCGTGGGCGTGGGCGTCGGGGTCGGAGTAGGTGTCGGAGTCGGGTCACCACCGCACGACGCGGTGTGCGTGCCGAAACCGTCTGAGATGTCAATGGCGAAGCCGTCCCACTGGGGCGCAGGGTCAAAAGGGTCTGACGGGTTAGTGTCGCCCGCGCAGATATTCGACTTGCGGCGGAGTGTGTTGTCCGCCGTAGAGGTCAGGCCCGTGCCCCACTCGGTTCCCGGATCGAGGCCCACCTGTCCGATCACGTCGAGAATCGAGCCGCCCGCGCCGCCTTTGCGCAGGACGAACGCATCGTCGCCGTTGTGATTGAGGACGGTGTTATTCGTCACATCTGCCTGCGCGAGGATGGTCGCGTTGGCTTGTGAGTTGGCGATGACGAAGACATCGCCGGCGGCGATGGTGCCCGTCAGGCTGACGGACTGGCTGACGGCCGCCGAGCCATTGGTGTAAAGCTCTAACCTGTATTGCCCGGCGGCGAGATCAACGCTCGCGCCGGTGCCGTTATAGATTTCCAACGCCTTATTAAAGCTGGAGCCTTCGATATACTCGGAGAAGAAGAGATCGCCCGCCGCGGCCTCGGCCGAGGGTATGAACGGAGTGAATCTTGTCGGAATGGCAAGGGCGAGCAGGGAAAAGACGAGCAAGAGGGCGACAAGGCGGAAGCGCGCAGGTGCAGACTTCGGCCCACTGGCGGGTGGGTGCATGAACAATCCTTTCGTGGATAAGGGGGTTAAAGGTTGGCACCGTCTCGGGGGCAGCCGGGAAGGTGCGTGGGCGCGAGAGTCGAGGCGATGCTTTTACTTGATTTTCGCCTTCAGGTCAACCCGATAGATATGAGCGCGCTTAAGATGCCTGGCTCCGGCGGCCGGTTGCTTTGCGGCGATGTTAAGTGACTGTTAAATCAGCATTAACGGCGGGAATCCAGAAATGACGCGGGCCGCCGCGGGGGGACATTTACACGTCGCCCCGCGGCGGCCCGATTTGCGGCCTTTTACGGCGATTGGCGGCTGACCCTTACACGCGCTCGAAGATGATGGCGATGCCCTGGCCGCCGCCGATGCAGGCCGAGGCGAGGCCGTAGCGGCCGCCTCTGCGCTTCAGCTCATTGAGCGCCGTCAGGATGAGGCGCGTCCCCGAGGCGCCGAGCGGGTGACCCAGGGCGATGGCGCCGCCGTTGACGTTCGTCTTCGAGCGGTCGAGCCCCAACTCCTTCTCGACGGCGAGGTACTGGCAGGCGAAAGCCTCGTTGACCTCGACGAGGTCTATGTCCGAGAGCTTCAGGCTCGCCCGCTCCAGGGCCTTGCGGATGGCGGGGACGGGGCCGATGCCCATCACGTCGGGCTCGACGCCCGCGTAGGCCCACGAGACGATGCGCCCGGCCGGAGTCAAATTCTTCTCCTTCACGTAGTCGCCGCCCGCGATGACGAGCATCGCCGCGCCGTCCACGATGCCGGAGGCGTTGCCCGCCGTGACGAAGCCGTCCTTGCTGAACGCGGTCGGGAGTTTCGCCAGCACTTCGAGCGTCGTGTCGGGGCGCAGGTGGTCGTCCTGCTCGACGACCTTCACACCTTTACGCGTCTTGACCTCGACGGGCGTGATCTCTTCGGCGAAGATGCCGGCGTCCTGCGCGCGCTTGGCCTCCTGTTGCGAGCGCAGGGCGTAGGCGTCCTGCGCCTCGCGCGAGACTTCGTAGCGGCGCGCGAGGTTCTCGGCCGTGCCCGCCATCGTCGTGTTGCAGTAGGTGTCGAGGAGCGCCACCATCAGAGAGTCTTCCAACTTGCCCTGACCCAGCCCGAAGCCCGAGCGCGCGCCGTAGATGACGTGCGGCGCCATCGACATCGACTCCATCCCGCCGACCAGGGCGGTGCGCGCCTCGTCGAGCAGGATCATGTGCGCGCCGGAGACGACCGACTGGATGCCGCTGCCGCACAGTCGGTTGACGGTCAGGGCCGGCCGTTCGGCGGGCACGCCCGCCTTCAGCGCGACGTGGCGCGCGCCGTAGATGGCGTCGCCCGAGGTCTGCAAGGCGTTGCCGACGACCGTGTGGTCGATCTCTTCGGCCGCCACGCCCACGGCTTCGAGCGCGCCGCGCGCGGCGGCCGCCCCCAGGTCAATGGCCTTCACGTCCTTGAGTGCGCCGACGTACCCGGTCATCGGCGTGCGCCTGCCGCCGAGGATGAAAATGTCTTTCGTCATAGTCTCTCTTAGATGTGCCTCACAGTCTGAAAACTGCCCGATAAAATAACCTGAGAGTGTACCGGACGGGCATGGGCGCGTCAATTTGGCCGTGAATTCAGGGCTTCGACTGCTCATCCACCATGTGGCGGAGGGCGCGCCAGCCCTGGAGTTGGGCGGGCGTGAGCGTGGTTTCGAGCGAAAGGGAGGCGCGGTGCTCGACGGCGCGGAGCCAGCGGCGGGTGGTGCGCGGAAGTCGGACGCGTTGGTTGACGACGAGGCCGGCGACGGTCTGTCGCATGTGCGGGCGCAGGACGCGCAGCTTGCGTTCGGTGTGCAGGCGGTAGCCCTCCTCGCGCAGAACCTTCTTCGTCGTCTGGATGACGGCGACCAGTGTCTCGTGCTCGTCCGCGTCGAAGGAGAAGGTCATGTCGTCGGCGTAGCGCGTGTAGCTCGCGCCGTGCGCGCGCGCGAGCGCCGCGAGCCGTGCGTCGAGCCGGAAGTTGACGAGGTTCGACAGGCGCGGGCTCGTCGGCGCGCCCTGCGGCAGCCCGCCGCGATGCGTGCACAGCCTGGCGAGCAGCCCCGACGCCTCCGCGCCCCAGCCGACCCGTCGGAAGTAGGACTGGATTCTCTCCGCTTTAGTTGAGAGGAAGAAGTCCTGAACGTCGAGGCGCAGGACGACCGCGCGGCGCGCGTGCGGGAGCGCGGCGGTGACGATGGAGCGCCCGCGCTCGAAGCCGTGCGCCGCGGGGTGCGCGCGCAGCCGCCCGAGCAGGCGTCGGAGGATGAGGCGCTGCACGCGCTTCAACTCACCCTCGGGCTCGTCAATGACGCGCTGCAAGCCGGAGCGCTTCCTGATCGAGAAAGACCGGTAGCGCGGGACGAGCGCGCGCAGCTCCGCCTCGCCCGAGCCGAGCCGACGCGCCAGCTCGTCCACGCCGAGCCCGCCTCCGCCCGCGCCCGCGGCCCGGCCCTCGAACAGCCCGCGTAAAGAATCCCAGAATCCCACGCCGCGCCCTCCGACCTTGACTTGAAAAATTATGAGCGGGCGCACATTAATGCGCCCGCCCCGCCTTGCCGGTTGTGCGACAACCGCTGCCGCCTCTCAAGGCCACGTAAAGCAGCCCGGCTGACGAAGCATCAGCCCGCGCCCTGCGTTTGGGCGCCGCCAAGACGGTGCCGATAAGTTGCTACCGAAGCGCCGAAAGGTCAAGGGTTAGAGGGGTGTTGGGTGTTAGGTTTTGGGTTTTAGTTTTTAACCAGCACCCAAAACCTAACACCCAACACCCATCACCCCTCGAAGCGGTGCGTGGCGCGGTAGCGGTGGAGGAGTTCTTCGAGGAAGCCTTCGTAGGTGAAGCCGTCGAGGTCGTATTCGGGGCGGAGCTGGTGGAGCAGCGGCGTGGCGACGCGCCAGGCCATCCACTGGCGGGGCATCTCCTCCATGTCCCAGCGGCGGCGCAGGAAGGCTTCGACCACCTCGACCTCGGCCGCCGAGAGCGCGGAGATGTCCGCGCGGAAGAGGACGGGCTTGAAGGAGCGGCGCAGCGCCGCGTCGGCCGTCGGCGCGGAGAAGACCTGGTCGAAGGTGGGCGCCTGCGCCTCGCGCTCGCGGACGACGACGGTGCCCGCGACGAGGTCGCCGAGTCGCTGGTCGCGGCTGCTGACGAAGACCGAGACGAGCCCGACCGAGTAGAACGGGAACGGCTCCATGTCGAGGATGCGGACGAGGTTGCGGGCCGCGGCCTCCCAGAAGGTGACGGGGCGGCCGTCCTCGCGGATGACGCGCAGACGCAGCCAGCGCTTGCCCGGGGTCTGCCCGGCCCACCACCACTCGAACAGCACGAAGTAGCCCGACCACAGCGCGAAGACGGCGACGACGAGGAGGGCCAGCAGCCACTTCGGCGCGCTCTGCGCCCAGAGCCCGAGGTCGGAGAGGCCGACCCAGCCGACCCACCAGAGGACGCTCAGGAGGACGACGCTGATGACGAGCACTTGCAGGAAGTGGTCGAAGGCGCACGCCAGAAAGCGGTTGCCCGTCGAGGCCAGCGCGAAGTGCAGCGGCACGCGCTCCGGCGTCTCGATGATGAGCGTCTCGTCCGTGGGGGCTGCTGCTGACATGTTCGGGGTTGGGTGCCGGGTGCCGGGTGTTAGGTGTTGGGGAAACATCGGGGTTTAACTAACACCCGGCACCCGGCACCCAGCACCCTTCAGTCGAGCGAGGGCAGCGCGTCGTCCTGGCCGGAGTCGGCGGGCGCGGCTTCAAGGCGGAGCGCGCCGAGCTGCTGGAACATCGACATGAAGTCGAAGTTGTTCCAGGCCTCGACGATCTTGCCGTCGCGGACGCGCGCGAAGGTCATCCCCGTGAACTCGACGGCGCGCTGCGTGGCGGCGAAGCCGAGCGTGCCCCCCTCGTGGCGGCCGCGCACGGTGCAGCGCGCCGCGACCCTGTCGCCTTCGGAGATGGCGTCGTCCACGATCACCTCCACGCCGGGGAAGGCTTCGCGGAACCGGCGGTGGAAGACCCTGAAGTTGGCGGGGCCGCGCAAAGGCGCGCCCGTCTCGTCGGCCAGCCCGTGCGCGAGGCCCTCCTCGTCGAACATCTCGTCGATGGCCTCGGCGCGCCCCTCGTTCCAAACCTCCTCGAACCAGCGGCGCACGAGCGCCACGTTGTCGGAAGTCTCGTAACCCTCTCTCATCTCATCGCCTCCTCAGTTGGCCGTGCGCGCGGGGCGCGGCCTCAACATCTGCGCTTCCCACTTCCGGTACTCGGCCTTCAGACGCTCGAAGATTTCGCCGTGCGTTTGGCGCGAGTCGGCCTGCTCGCGCTCGTCGGTCTGGAGGTCGAAGAGGTGCTCGGTCTTCTCGTCGGCCTTCAGGTACTTCCAGCGCCCCGCGCGCGCGGCCGCCTGCACGTCGTTGCGCCAGAAGAGCGTGCGCTCGAAGGCGGGGCGCCCGCCGCCGAGGACGGCGAGCAGGTTCTGGCCGTCGAGCGGGTAGTCGGGGTGCGCGCGCGCGCCGGCCGCGGCGAGGATGGTGGCCGTCCAGTCCATCGTGACGGCGACCTGCTCCGTAGTGCGCCCCGCGGGGACGCGGCCGGGCCAGCGGACGAGTGCGGGCACGCGGATGCCGCCCTCGCGGAGGTCGAACTTCCGACCCGAGAAGGGCCAGTTGTAGGAGAAGCGCTCGCCGCCGTTGTCGCTCGTGAAGACGACGAGCGTGCGGCGGGCGTGGCCCGCCTCTTCGAGCGCGCGCAGGACGCGGCCGACGCCAGAGTCTAAACTCCGCATCATCTCGGCGTAAACTTTAAGCGAGCCGCCCGCGGTGAAGCCCGCGTAGCCGCGACCGAGCGCGCGGCTGACCCCTTCGTCGCCCGGCCCCTCCCACGGCCAGTGCGGCGCCGTGTAGTTGAGGCTCAGGAAGAAGGGCGCGTCACGTTGGCGGCGGATGTACTCGACGGCGCGCTCGGTGAGGAGGTCGGTGATGTAGCCGACGCGCTCGACCGGAACCTCGGCCTCGAAAAGGTCTGCGTCGCCGTTCGCGTCCTTGTGCGTGAAGAAGTCGGCCGCGCCGCTCATGATGCCGAAGAAATCTTCGAAGCCGCTCTTGACCGGGCTGTATGTGGGGAGGTAGCCGAGGTGCCACTTGCCGACGAGCGCCGTCCGGTAGCCGGCCGCCCTCAAGAGCGACGCGACGGTCGGGTGCCCGGGCGCGAGCCCCACGTCGCGCTTCTGCTCGACGAGCTGTCTCCTCCAAGCCAAAGGCTCTTCTAACCCGACGGGCGTGCGCGCAGGGTAGCGCCCGGTCACGAAGGCGCAGCGTGTCGGCGTGCAGACCGGCGAGGCCGAGTACGCCTGCGTGAGCCGCACGCCCTCCGCCGCCAGCCGGTCGAGGTGCGGCGTCCTGTAGTCGGGCCGCCCGTAGCAACTGAGGTCGCCCCACCCCAGGTCGTCCGCCATCACGTACAGCACGTTCGGCCGCTCGGCCTGCGCGCCCGCCGCGCCGCCGCCCGCCCCGGCCAGCGCCGACACGGCGGCCGCCGAGGCGACGAACTCGCGGCGTGTGATCTTCTTTTTCATCGTAGCCTCCAGACCTCAAGCGCCGCGCACGCGGAGGAAGCGCCGCTTGCCGACCTGGATGAGGGGCGAGCGTTCGGCGCTCACTTCGACCTCGGCCTCGTGGCGCGCGGCGCGCTCGCCGTCGATGCGGACGCCGCCCTGCTCGATGAGGCGGCGCGCCTCGGCCATCGAGGGGGCGAGGCCGGTCTCGACTAAGAGGCGCGGGAGCTTCCAGACCTGCGTCGCGACGGCGCGCTCTTCTATCTCGTCGGGCACTTCCTTGTTGCGGAAGCGGCGGTTGAACTCCTCCTCGGCGGCGGCCGCCGCTTCCGCCGAGTGGAAGTCGGCGATGGCGCGTTTGGCCAGTCCGACCTTGAGGTCGCGCGGGTTGGCCTCGCCGTGGGCGGCGCGGTCGCGCATCTGTTTGATGTCGGAGACCGAGAGGTCTGTCAGCAGCTCGTAGTAGCGCCACATGAGGTCGTCGGAGATGGACATGACCTTGCCGAACATCTCCTGCGGCGGCTCGTCGATGCCGATGTAGTTGCCGAGGCTCTTCGACATCTTCTGGACGCCGTCCGTGCCTTCGAGCAGCGGGGTGATGACGGCGACCTGCGGCTCCTGTTCGTACTCGCGCTGGAGGTTGCGGCCGAGGAGGAGGTTGAACTTCTGGTCGGTGCCGCCGAGCTCCACGTCCGCCTTGAGCGCGACCGAGTCGTAGGCCTGCGTCAGCGGGTAGAGCAGCTCGTGGAGCGCGACGGGGCGCTCTTCGTTGATGCGCTTCTGGAAGTCGTCGCGCTCCAGAATCTGCTTGACCGTGACGTGCGAGGCGAGGCGGATGAAGCCGTCGGAGCCGAGCGCGTCCATCCACTCGGAGTTGAAGCGTATCTCGGTCCGGTCGGGGTCGAGCAGCTTGAAGATCTGTTTCTTGTACGTCTCGGCGTTGGCGTTGATCTCGTCGCGCGTGAGCTGCGGGCGCGTGGCCGACTTGCCCGAGGGGTCGCCGATGAGGCCGGTGAAGTCGCCGATGAGGAAGATGACGGTGTGCCCCAGCTCCTGGAAGTGGCGGAGCTTGCGGATGACGACCGTGTGGCCGAGGTGGATGTCGGGCGCGGTCGGGTCTGCGCCGAGCTTGACGCGCAGAGGCCGCCCCTCTCGCGCGCTCTTGATGAGCTTCGCGCGCAAGTCCTCCTCGCGGATGATCTCCACCGCGCCCTTGCGCAGGAATTCCAACTGCTCGTCGATGTTCATGGGCGAAAGTTTACGGGCGCCAAGTGCAAAGTTCAAAGTTTTATGACGCGGCGGCCGACTATCTCGTAGCGGCCGGAGCAGACGAGGGCGAGCGCTTCGGGGTAGGCGCGGTGCTCTTCGGTCAGTATCCGGGCGGCGAGGGCGTCGGGGGTGTCCGTGTCGAGGACGGGGACGGCGCGCTGCGCGACGATGGGGCCGCCGTCGAGCGTCTCGTCGACGAAGTGGACGGTGCAGCCGGAGACGCGCGCGCCGTGCTCGACGGCCTGCCGCTGCGCGTCGAGGCCGGGGAAGGCCGGGAGCAGAGAGGGGTGTATGTTGAGCACGCGTCCGCGGAACTCTTCGACGAAGCAGGGCGAGAGCAGGCGCATGTAGCCGGCGAGGCAGACCAGCTCGACGCCGTGTTCGTGCAGGCGCCCGATGATCTCGCGCTCGTGCTCCTCGCGCGTGCGCCCGCGGCGCTCGACGACCGCCGTCTCCAGACCGCGCGCGCGCGCGGCTTCGAGCCCGGCCGCGCCCGCCCGGTCGCTCAGCACGAGCGCGACGCGCGCGCCGGGCACGCGCCCTGCGGCGACCGCGTCGGCGAGCGCCGTCATGTTCGACCCGCGCCCCGAGATGAGAATCCCGACGCGCCTACCCGCGCCTGCTTCGTTCGACAAGTCGCCCTCCGCTCTTGAAGCTGATGTCAGTGGCGTGTTGAGGTGCGGGAGTTTACCACAGAGACACAAAGACACAGCTTGAAGACACCTGAAGATGAAGCTGTGTCTGAGCTGTGCCTCTGTGTCTCTGTGGTTAACCCTTCCTCCTCACGCCTTCGGGCGCAGGTGGAAGACATCGACGACGTGGGGCGTCAGCTCGCGCCCCGTGTCGGAGGGGTCGTTGACGGCGATGACGTAGCCCGTCAGTCCCTCCTTCGTCAGGTGGATGCGGACGAACTGCTTGAAGCGCTCGATGCGCGCCGCGCCGCCCACCTCGTTGTTGTGCCCGTTGAAGGCGAAGCAGACGCCGAGGTACCAGCCGAACCAGTAGCAGCACATCACCGCGCCGACCGCGGCCGCCGCCAGCGACGGGATGAGCCCCATCCAGCCCGTCCACTCGCCGGGCACGAACCACGGCCGGACGAGCATCGGCCACAGCCCCTCGCCCGCAATCGGCGCCGAGGGCACGAGCCACACGGGCAGCACGATGGTCAGCGCCCCCAGCACGACCCACGCGGCCGCCAGCGCCCCGCCCTTGAAGCGCGCGAGCAGGCGCTCGCCGACGGGCGTGCCGACGAGGATGACGGCGGCGGCGATGACGAGCGTCAGCAGGCTCGCCTTCCGGATCAGGATGAACGGGGTGGCGACCTGGAGCAGGAAGTGCCAGAGCCCTATGAGCAGCTTGCCCACCGCGCCGGCCGCGCCGCGCTTGGCCAGGAGCCCCACCGCGCCGCTGAAGGGGAGGAAGAAGACGACCCCGAAGAAGACGAGCAGCATCGCCGCGATGAAGACCATGTCCGACACGAGCAGCGCCGGCAGGTTGTTCTGACCGAACGACCACAGCCCGAGCCCGACGGCCAGCAGCGCCGAGAGCCAGAGGAACCACGGCAGCGCCTGGTCGCGCTGGCGGACGGGCGTGTCGTGCGCCTTCTTGAAGAGGAACTCCGTGTAGCGGATGCTGAGCGCCACGCACGCGCCCGCCCACACGAAGGTGAGCATGACGAGCAGGCTGCTGCCGAACGGCGTGATGTGCGAGCGGTAGGGCTGCACCATCGCCATCCCGAGGAAGAAGAGCGCGAAGGCGAGGAGCGAAAGCACCCAGAGCTTCGGGGCCGGCTCGCCCTTAATCTCGGGGTCGCGCCGGGCCGGCTTGATCTCGTTGCCCTCCGGCGTCTCGACCATCTGGCTCGGTCTGGCGTCCGCGCCGGGCCCCGCGGGCGCGTCGGCCGTCTTCTTCACCTGTCCCGCGCCGGCCTTCTGCGGGTCTTCGTGGTAGAGCTTCTTGAGGAAGGCCGCCAGCAGCAGCGGGAGCGAGGCGACGAGCGCCATGCCGAGCCCGACCCAGAAGTCGGCGGGCGCGCCCGCGCGGCACGGCCCGAAGAAGTAGGGCGGCTCGCCCGCGCGGCACGGCGCGGGCGGAGTCCACACGCCGCCGAAGAGCGTCCTGACCGGCTCGCGCCCCGTGTTGTCGGGCGCGACGCGCGGCGCGGGGCCCTCCTCCACCTTGAGGGAGGTCGGGTTGACGCGCTCGCTCGTCGCGAGCCCGAGCCCGAAGTGCGGGAGGTTGTTGAGCACCTGCCGGCTGCTCTGCGGCACGGTGAAGGCGAAGTAGATGAGGAAGGCGATGATGGCGCCCGCGAGGAAGACGTAGCCGCCGTTCCAGATGTTCCAGAACTTGAAGATGAGGCGCGAGACCTCGTCGGTCGAGGTCTTCTCCGAAGGGTAGAGCGACTGCTCGCGTATCTCGTCGAAGTAGGTCTGCGAGGGGTGGTGGAACGCGCCGCCGATGCCGGACATGATCGAGGCGTAGCTGTTCGCCGCGGGGCGCTCGGCCCTGGCCCCGCTGCCCTCGCGCGGGGTCACGCTGCACGGCGGGGGCGGCGGGCCCCAGTAGCGCGCGTAGTGGTGCACGTCGCCCGAGAGGTCGAGCCGGCACTGTCCCGGCCGGAGGCGCGCGTCGCCGGTCTGCGAGAGGTCGGGCGGGTTGCCGTTGTCCGCACTCTGAGGGTCGTCCCGCTTCGGCAGGAAGGGCTGCTCGATGCCGAGCTGGCCGAAGGCGTCGGCCGACTTGAAGTCCTCGGGGTCGGCGAGCTTGCCGAAGTAGGTCGTCGGCGAGCAGGTGGCGACGATGAGGCGGTCGGGCGGGCGGACGCGGTCGGGGCGCGGGATGCCTTCCCGGCTGCGCACCATCCGGCAGAAGTTGTGGAAGAAGTTCTTCTGCCGCTCGTCGATCTGCCCCGTCTCGGTGTCGAGCCCCCAGAACCACCAGCCGTACGGAAGTTGCAGCGCGAGGTAGCTCGCCTCCTGCGTGCGGTAGAAGCCGCGGAGCGAGAGCTGCGCCTTGTCGTCTTCGCTGTCGGGCGGCTCGGCCTCGGCGCCGCCGCGGTAGGCGGGCGGGCGCGGCTCCCAGAGCGCGGGGTGGCGGAACTGCCGGCGGAAGCCGTCGAGCTGGTCGTAGTAGTCGTGGTTGCCGGGGATGCCGTAGAGGGGCCGCGGCGGCTCGTCTGCGTTGAGCCCGCCGTCGGCGACGAGGTCGTCGTGGGCGAGGTTGAAGGTGTTGTAGATGCGGTCGATGAGCGTCTGGTAGTCCGACGCGTGGTAGGCCGTGTCGCCGCCGACGAAGAGGAACTCGCCGCGCGGCAGGACGGCGCCGCCGCCGCCCGCGCTGCCCGCGTGCGCGGGCAGCGCGGGCGTCCCCGCCGCCAGGGCGCCCGGGTCGCGCGTCGGCACGGCGAGGTCGCTCTGGCAGAGGTAGGCGATGCTGTAGGTGGCGAACATGCCGTCGCCCGTGTCGGAGATGTAGTCGAACCAGAAGCCGCCGTTGCGTTCGAGTCGCGCCGAGAGCGTCGCGGGGTCAACGCCCTCGACCAGCTCCAGGTCGCCCCCGGCTGCGGGGTCGAACGAGGCGGCCTTGGCCGTCATCCAGTCGCGCGGGTCGAGCTTCTGGCCGTAGGCGGAGTAGAGCAGTATCCCCTTGATGCTGCGGATCAACTGCGACCCGAGCAGCCACGCGACCGGCCCCTCTAACTTCCGCTGCGTGCCGTCCGGCATCTGCCTGACCTGCGCGGGGCGGGGCGCGCGCAGCGGCGGGCCGTCGGAGTTCGTCTCGCAGCTCGCCGCCGGGCCGGCGGCCGCCCCTCTGTTTGCGTCCTCGCTGATTTTCACGGCGGTCTTCTCCTTTGCTGACCTGATGAGGCGACGGGAAGCGGCCCGCGCCGCGCACCGCAGCAGCACGCGCGGCGGGCCGCGGAAGCGCACGGAAGTCTACGGAAAGAAGATCGAACCCTTGGAAAGAATGCGGCCCCGAAGAAGTGTGGGCAGCAGGCAGATGGCAGTAGGCAGCCGCTCCGCGTGACGGACGTTGAAAGGTTGATTTAAGTCGCGATGGCTTACGCAGGTCGAAAGTTAGAGCATGGTCTCGATACCGGGCTCCGAACTGCCTACTGCCATCCGCCTACTGCCCGCTGTGCGCGCGCCCGGGCCGGCCGCCTCAGGCGAGAACTACTTCGCGCGCGCCGCCGGTCACGCGCCCGATGGTGTAACACGTCTCGCCGAGGTTGTCGAGATGTGTTTTGACCGTCGGGGCGTCCGCCGTCGAGCAGACGACGACCATGCCGACGCCCATGTTGAAGGTGCGGTGCATCTCGGCCTCGGAGACGTTCCCGAGCCCGCGCATCACCTCGAAGAGCGGGGGCACGGGCCACGAGCCGCGTTCGATCTGAACGGCCGTGCCCTCGGGCAGGACGCGCGGGATGTTCTCCAGCAGGCCGCCGCCCGTGATGTGCGCGAGCGCCTTGATGGCGCCCGTGTCGAGCAAGCCTTCGAGCGGGCGGAGGTAGCTGAGGTGGGGCCTCAGCAGCGCCTCGCCCACGGTCTCGCCGAGCGCGTCGAGCCGCGTGTCCGCCGTGTAGCCCGCGACTTCGAAGAAGAGCTTGCGCGCGAGCGAGTAGCCGTTCGTGTGCAGCCCCGCCGAGGGGAGCCCGAGCAGCACGTCGCCCGGCTCGACGCCCCGGCCGTCGATGACCTGCGCGCGGTCGGCGACGCCGACGATGAAGCCCGCCACGTCGTACTCGCCCTCGGCGTAGAAGCCGGGCATCTCGGCCGTCTCGCCGCCGAGGAGCACGCACCCGTTCTCGCGGCAGCCCCGCGCGATGCCGTCCACGACCGAGACGATCACGTCGGGCGCGAGCACGCCCGTCGCCACGTAGTCGAGGAAGAAGAGCGGCCGCGCGCCCTGCACGAGGATGTCGTTCGTGCAGTGGTTGACGAGGTCGCGGCCCACCGTGTCGTGGACGCCCGTCATGAAGGCCACTTTGAGCTTCGTCCCCACGCCGTCGGCCGAGGCGACGAGCACGGGCTCACGCATGCCGGGGAACGCGCCGTCGAACATCCCGCCGAACGTCCCGATCTCGGAGAGCGTCCGCGCGTTGAAGGTCGAGCGCGCCAGCCCCTTGATCTTCTCGACCGCCGCGTTCGCCGCGTCAATCGAGACGCCGGCGTCGGAGTAGGTGATTGATTTGCTCATCTCGTTTTCGCGCGCGGCACGGGGCGCGGCGCGGGCAGACCCGCGACCTTGTGGCGCCCGCAGCCCGCGTCGCCGAAGACCTGCAAGTGCTCCGGCTGCCTTCTCGACGCGTCCACCTTGTACTGGAGCAGGCAGATGTCCGGGCCGCTGACCTGCACGTAGTAGACGCCGGGCCTCAAGCCCTTGAACTCGAAATCGCCGCTCTGCCCGTCAGTCCACCGCGCCGCGACGCGCCGCCTGGCGCGCCCCTCGAACAACTCGATCAGGAAGGAGTAGTCCTTCGGCGAGTTGTTCGTGAAGTAGACGATGCCCGACACCGTGCGCCCCGACTTCTTCCGCCCCGTCTGGCCCGCGGCCTGCGACCCGCCGCAGAGGAATGCCAGCAGCATGACGAGGGGCAGGACTGTTCTCTTCATACGCCGCGCCTCATCAGGTACGACCCCTCCCCGGTCGGGACGTTTCATCGTCGTCAGAGCTTGAAGTTCTTCTGACCCTCGCCGCCGCGCTTCTCAAGCTTCTCCTGTAGAGCCTTGACGCGCTCCTCCGCCTCCTTGCGCGAGGCTTCGTCGAGCGAGACGTTGATGACGAGGTGACTGCCCGACTCGGCGCCTTCGGGGAGCAGCGCGGCGGGCAGCTCGACCTTGTGTTCGTCTTCGCCGACGAGCACGACCGCCGTGCCCCCGTCCTCGACGCGGTCGATGACGCCGCGCGTGCGCTTCGACTTCCCGCCCTTCTCCATAGTTTCTGAACTCATCCCAGGGTTAACTTCAGCCCCGGCGCGCCGACGCGTCAGGGGTTGCGAAACTCGGGCCGGTACCGCACGAGCCCCGCGCGCCCGGCCAGGGCGCCCGGCGTCAGCTCGGCGACCATGAAGAACTCCTCCGGCGCGGGGAACTCGCAGGTGACGCCGAGCGGCCCCGCCGTGCGGAAGCCGAAGCGCGGGTAGTATTCGGCGTGGCCGAGCACGAAGACCACCTCGCGCCCACGACGCCGGCACTCCCGCAAACCCTCGCGCACGAGCGCGGAGCCGACGCCGCGCCCCTGCTGTTCCGGCACGACGGCCATCGGCCCCAACCCCACAGCCTCCCAGTCGGCGCCCGCCGACTCGACCACGACGGGGCTGAAGAGGATGTGGCCGACGACCCGCCCGCCCTCCTCCGCGACCAAAGAGACGTGCGCCGCGCCGCTCCCCCTCAGCGCGTCCACGAGGTCGGCCTCGGCCGCGCCGTCGAAGGCCAACTCGTTGACGCGGCGGACTGCCGCCTGGTCTTCCGTCGTCTCTGCGCGGACTATCAACATTCAATCCCGGACGGCGGGCGCGGCACTTCGCCGGCCGCGCGTCACCTCGTCACCTGGCCCCGCCCCTCTTCGTGTTGGCGTTCGCGTTCCGCGAGTTCGAGTTCGTGCGCGCCTCGTCCTTCGGCTTCGGCGCGGGCGGCAAATCGCCGAAGTCTATGAAGCCGCGCCGGGACGAGTCGTCGCGCAGGGCCGGCCGCCCCGCCCACATGTCCTGGTCGCCCTTCGGCTCGCGCGCCGTCGTGATCTTCACGTCGTCCTCCTGGCCGCGCGTCGAGATGGCGATCTCGCCCTGAAAGTCCGTCCGGTAGATTTTCACCTGCGCGGCCTTCAAACGGTCGAGCACCTCCTGCGAGGGGTGGCCGTAGCGGTTGTCGAGCCCGGCCGAGATGACCGCGTACCTGAACCCGCCGCGCTTGAGGAAGTCTTCCGAGGTCGCGTACTTCGAGCCGTGGTGCCCGACCTTGAGGACGGTCGCGCGGATGTTCGCGCCGTTCTTAATCAAGCGCTCGCGCTCGGTCTGCTCCTCCGCGTCGCCGGTCAGCAGCATCGAGAACGCGCCGTAGTCCAGGCGCGTCACGACGGAGTTGGCGTTCGGCTCGTTGCCGCCCGAGCGCAGGTCTTCCTTCCTGAAGAAGGGCTCGACGGGCGCGAGCACGCGCAGGACGGCGCCGCCGCCCAGTTCGAACGTCTGCCCCGGCTCGGCGCGCAGCAGCGGAATCTTCTTCTCGTCCACGGCCTTGAGGAAGTCCTCGTAGTTCTTCGTCGTGTGCGGCACGCCGGAGTAGAGGACGTTGGCGACCGGCATCCCTTTGATGACCTCGTCGGCCGCGCCGATGTGGTCGGCGTGCGGGTGCGTGGCGACGAGGAGGTCGATGTGATCGACGCCGTACTTCTTCAGCGCCGCGAGGATGATTTTGCCGTCGCCCGGCTCGCCCGCGTCCACGAGCGCCGTCTTGCCGCCCGGCGTCTGGACGAGGATGGAGTCGCCCTGCCCCACGTCGAGGACGAAGACCTTCGTCTCGTCGCCCGAGGCCGGCGGCGGCGCCTCCTCCCGCTGCTTGTCGAGGTACGGCTTGACGACGAACCTGTAGCCCAGGTACGCGCCGACCAGCAGCACCGCCGCCAGCGCCACCAGCGTACACCCGCACCCTCGCCTACTCTGCGCCACTTACGAGTTCACCTCCATCACTTATCACTTAGTCGGACGGGACGGGCTCGCGCTCGCGCGCGTACTGGGTCTCGGCGCCCGTGTTGATGCGGGTCGGGTAGCGCCCCGTCCAGCAGGCGACGCAGGAGGTCTCGGCGGGCAGGCCGCAGGCTTCGAGCATGCCCTCCATCGAGAGGTAGCCGAGCGAGTCGGCCTCGATGAAGCGGCGCACCTCCTCGACCGACATCCGCGCGGCGATCAGCTCCTGCTTGTCGGGCGTGTCCACGCCGTAGTAGCAGGGGCTCACCGTGGGCGGGCAACTGATGCGGACGTGCACCTCGCGCGCGCCCGCCTCGCGCACGAGCCTGACGATCTTCTTCGAGGTCGTGCCCCGCACGATGGAGTCGTCAATCAGGACGACCGAGCGGCCGCGCAGCAGGTCGCGCACGGGGTTGAGCTTGAGGCGGACGCCGAAAGATCGGATCGACTGCTTGGGCTCGATGAAGGTGCGGCCGACGTAGTGGTTGCGCACGAGCCCGAAGCGGAAGTTGATGCCGCTCTCGGCGGCGTAGCCGATGGCGGCCGCCACTCCTGAGTCGGGGACGGGGACGACGAGGTCGGCGGCGGCCGGCTGCTCGACGGCGAGCCGCTTGCCCATCTTGTGGCGCGACTCGTTGACCGAGCGGCCGTAGACCATCGAGTCGGGTCGGGAGAAGTAGACGTGCTCGAAGACGCAGAACGAGCGGCGGCGCTCGGGCAGCGGGTGTGTGGAGCGCAGGCCCTCGTCCGTGATGACGATCAGCTCGCCCGGCTCCACGTCGCGGACGTAGGTGGCGCCGATGAGGTCGAACGCGCACGTCTCGGAGGCGACGACCCACGCGCCGTCGAGTTGGCCGAGCGCGAGCGGGCGAAAACCCCGCGGGTCGCGCACGGCGATGAGCGCATCGGGCGTCAGGAAGAGCATCGAGAACGCGCCCTCCGTCTCGCACAAAACCTCGGGGACGGCCTCCTCGACGGACTCGGCGCGCGAGCGCGCGATGCGGTGGAGGACGACTTCGGTGTCGGAGGTGGAGGAGAAGATGGCGCCGTCGCGCTCCAACCTCTTCCGCTCCTCGGAGGCGAAGGGGAGGTTGCCGTTGTGGCAGACGGCGACCTGGCCGTGCTTGCAGGCGATGAGGAAGGGCTGCGCCTCGCGCACGGAGACTTCGCCCGCGGTCGAGTAGCGCGTGTGGCCGATGGCGGCGGTGCCGGGCAGACGGTTCAGGCGCTCCTCGTCGAAGACCTCAGAGACGAGCCCCATCGCGCGCTCCGACCGCAGCAGGCCGTCGGAGGCGACGATGCCGCACGACTCCTGCCCGCGGTGCTGCAACTGGTAGAGCCCGAGGTACGCGAGGCGCGCGGCGTCGTCGTGCCCGTAGATGCCGAACACGCCGCACTCGTCGCGGAACCCGCCCCTCACCGTCTCGTCCACGCCGCCGTCGTTTGGAGTCATGTGCCCGCCGAAAACCCTTGACCGAATTTTAAGCGACATTGTAGCAGGAACGAGTAGTCAGGAGACAGTAGTCAGTAGTCAGTAGGCTCCGCCACGCTGACGTTGACGCTGACGGCCGCACGGTTCGGGCGACTGAGGGTTTTTCTACTGACTACTGACTACTGTCTCCTGACTACTCGTTCCTGCTATCATGTTCCTACGGATTTTGGAGGCGGAGGTGATGCCCGTGTTCGGAGTGAAGGTCTACGGCGCCGAAGGTTGTGAGGACACGCGGCACACGCGCGAGTATCTGGACCGGCTCGGGGTGCAGTACCAGTACGTCGATGTCGGGCGGGACGAGGCCGCCGCCGCGTGGGTGAGGGGGCAGAGCGGAGGCCGCGAGCGCGTGCCGGTCGTGGACATCGCCGGGCAGGTGCTGACGGTGCCGACCGAGCACGATTTGACGGGCGCGCTGCGCGAGCGGGGCCTGATGGCCTGACGGCCTGAAAGACGGATGAGAGACGGACACAGCGCCACACGCAGAATCGCGACCGCGCTGGCGGGCGTGGCGCTCGTCGCGGCGCTGGGCGGGGCCGTGTGGGGCGTCTACCGCCGTCTGCCCGAGGACGAGCGCGCCGCGCAACGCGCCGCGCGCGGCGCGCAGCGCACGACGGTGCTGCGCGTGCGCCTGCGCCGCGAGGGCGTCGGCTTCCCCGTCTCGGCGAAGAAGGTTCCCATCCAGCTCTTCCCCATCAACATGGCCGCCGCGCGCAGCGAGTACGACTCCGAGCGGCGGCGCGGCCAGCGCTTCGAGGATTTCGCGACGCGCCTGATGGGCGGCCGCCAGAAGCTCGACGCCGAGCTGGACGAGCGCGGCGAGGTCGCCATCAACGTCCCGCCCGGCCGCTGGTGGATACACGCCGAGATCGAGGGCGAACGCGAACTCACCTGGCGCCTCCGCGTCGAAGTCGCCGGCCGCGAGAAGACCGTCGAGCTGACGAAGGAGAACGCCTACCTCCGCGCGAAAAGATTTTAAGAAGGTGCTAGGTGCTGGGTTGTAGGTGTTGGGGAAGACCCAGCTTTTACCCAACACCCAACACCTAAAACCCAACACCCATGAAGGCTCTTCGATTCGAGAACGGTCGGGTGGGCGTGGCGGACGTGGCGGTGCCGGAGCGCGAGGGCGAGGCGCTGGTGCGCGTGCGCGTGGCGGGCGTGTGCAACACGGACCTGGAGATCGTGCGCGGGTACGCGGGTTTCGAGGGGACGCTCGGGCACGAGTTCGTGGGCGAGGTCGAGCGGGCGCCGGGCGCGCCCGAGCTGGAGGGACGCCGCGTCGTCGGCGAGATCAACGCCGGCTGCGGCCGCTGCCAGCTCTGCCGCGCGGGCGACGCGCGCCACTGCCCGGCGCGCACCGTGCTCGGCATCGTCGGCCGCGACGGCGCGTTCGCCGAGTACCTCAGGCTTCCCGTCGCCAACCTCCTGCCCGTCCCCGACGAGGTGCCGGACGAGCGCGCCGTCTTCACGGAGCCGCTCGCCGCCGCCTGCGGCGTCACGGAGCGCGCGAGAATCGAGACGGAGACGCGCGTCGCCGTCGTCGGCGACGGCAAGCTCGGGCTGCTCTGCGCGCAGGCCATCAGGGCGGCGACGGGCGCGGGCGTCACGCTCGTCGGGCGCCACGAGCGGAAGCTGGAGATAGTGCGCGGGCGCGGCGTCCGCGCGGTGAAGTCGGACGAGCTGCCCGCCTCCTACGAACGCGCCTTCGACGTGACAATCGAGGCGTCGGGCTCGCCCGCCGGGTTCGAGACCGCGCTCAAACTCTTGAGGCCGCGCGGCACGCTCGTCCTCAAGTCCACCTTCCACGGCAAGACGGAGCTGACCACGGCGCCCGTCGTCGTGGACGAGATCAGCATCGTCGGCTCGCGCTGCGGCCGCTTCAAGCCCGCGCTCGAACTGCTGCGCCGCGACGCCGTCGAGACCGACGCCCTCATCACCGACGAGTTCCCCCTCTCCGAAGGCCCCCGCGCGCTCGAACGCGCCGCCGAGCCCGGCGTCCTGAAGGTTTTGCTTAGGATGTGAACAGCTTCCTGCTGCCCTTCTCGGTCGAGCATAAAACTGAAGGGTTTACCACAGAGACACAGAGACACGGCTTGCTGACTTATGGTCTTTAAGCTGTGTCTCTGTGTCTCTGTGGTGAACTATCCGAACTGGATGAGGCTTAAGACAAACATCGCCGCCGACGGGGCGATACTGTTGACGACGGTCATCTGGGGCTCGACGTTCGCGGTCGCGCGCGGCGTGCTCGACAGTTGGCCGCCACTGACGTATCTCGCGTTGAGGATGCCGCTGGCGGCGCTCGTCTTCGCGGCGCTCTTTCCCCGCCAGGTCTTCGGCGCGTCGCGCGCGGCGTGGCGCGCCGGCGCGGCGCTGGGCGTGCTCATCGGGCTCGGCTTCGCGGGTCAGACCGTGGGGCTGCTCTACACGACGCCCGCCAAGTCGGCCTTCATCACGGGCATCACGACGCCGCTCGTCCCCGTCGTCGCCTACGCGCTCTGGCGCACGCGCCCGAGCCGCGAAAATCTGTTCGGCATCGTGCTGGCCACCATCGGCGGCGCGCTCATCCTCGCGCCGGCCGGGGCCGCGGCCTTCAACGCGGGCGACCTCGTCACGCTCTCGACCACGCTCCTCTTCGCGTGCCACATCAATTTGATGAGCGCCTACGCGCGCCGCTTCGACGTGCGGCAGTTGAGCGCCTTGCAGATCACTTCGGCGGCGTTCGTGATTCTCGTCGCGTGGCTCGCGGTGCGCGCGGCGGCCGCCGCGTGGGGCGTCGCGGCGCTGCCCGTCGGGCTCGCGCGCGAGACGGTCGCCCCGGCGTGGGACGCGGGCGTCGGGTTGCAGGTCGCCTACCTCACGCTCGTCGCCACGGTCGCGACCTTCCTGCTCTGGACGTGGGGGCAGGCGCGCATGCCCGCCACGCACGCCGCCGTCATCTTCAGCCTTGAGCCGGTCTTCGCCACCGCCTTCGCCGTCCTCCTGCGCGGCTCGGCCGAGTGGACGGGGCGCCGCGCGACCCTCGGCGCGCTCCTCGTCCTCGCGGCCGTCATCGTGTCCGAACTGGGTTGGGGAAGGGAAAAGGGCCGTGAACCGTAAAAGGGCCGTAAACCGTGAACCGTGACAAGAAAGAGCAGGTCTTATCTCGTCACGGTTCACGGCTCACGGCTTTGTCTTGTCACGGTTTACGCTTCACGGTTGACGCGCGTTCATCTCTGCGCCCTGCGTCGAGAAGCCGCGGCGCTCGGCGAGCCGTTTGATGAGGTCGTCGGCGTATTGGGTGACGGCCTCGCCGTGGCGCCCCGCGTGAAGCGAAGGAGTCATGCCTTTCGCCAATTCGGCCGCCTCGTCGTTGGGGAGGTCGGCCAGCAGCCTGTCGCTCACCTGCAAACGCCACCGGCGGTCTTTGACGGCGAGCAGCAGCAGCAAGCCCCCGCCGTCCTGCCCCTCGGGCGGGCCGACGCCCCAGCCGCGCGCCAGGGCCAGCGAGTAGTCGGAGATGTCTTGCGCGCCCGTCGTCTCGACCGTGACGACGGCGAACTCGACCCGCGCGTTCGCCCTCAGTCGCTCGAACTTCGTTTCGAGCAGTTCCTCCGTCCGTTCGTCGATGACGTTGGCGAAGTCGTTGACGAAGCCCTCGGGCGCCGGGAGCGGACTCTCGACCGCGGGGCTCGGCGCGGGCCGCGTGTTTTGGGACTGGGTCGAGTCGGCGAGAAACGCCTGCGGCGGCGCGTTCGACTCGCCGCCGGCCGGGGCTGAGGTGCCCCGCCGTTCGCAGCCCTGCGTGAGCGCCGCGAGGGTGAGCGCCGCGGCGCAGAGAATCACGCCCGCCGCGGCCCTGAGTCTCAACACGTCAACTCTCAAGGGGGAACCTCCTGCGGCCTTCGGTTCGGCCGCGGGGATTATAGAGGAGGAGCGCGGCCGCCCGTCAGATATTTTACGGGGCGGCTTCCGTCGAATCAGTCTTTGCCGCGGGGGGCGGCATTGGTTATACTCGGGTCTCGCCACTGTGGCTTCTGAGTCTCCCTCGTCTCGGCGCACAGAACAGGCGGCCTGACCGTTCCTTTCCTTAGAGAGCGGAGGCCGCAGACCCTACCGGCTCCTTTTGAAATTTAGAAGGTGAATAGTTTTATGTTGCAAATCCCGAAGGGCCATACGACCGAAACGGAGCGTGCCATCCTGCGCCACCTCCGCGTGTGGATCGCGGCGCTGGCGTTGGGCTGCCTCGTCGTCGGCGTCGGCGTCGGCGCGATGCTCAGCCGGACGAGCGTCTTCGCGGGCGAGGGCGACCAGCCCGCCGCGACCCCGGCGGCCATCGCGCGCGCGCCCGAGGCCCTCTCGGCCTCCTTCGCCGAGATCGCGCGGCGCGTCGAGCCCTCGGTCGTCAACATCGACACCGTCTCGGTCACCCCGCAGGTGGCCGACAAGGAGGGCGAGGACGACGACGAGGAGGAGGGCGGCGACAACCCGCTGCTCGACATGCTGCGCCGCAACGCGCGGCGGCCTTCGCGCGGAGTCGGCTCCGGCTTCGTCGTCGATTCGAAGGGCATCATCCTGACGAACTACCACGTCGTCGAGAACATGACCGGCATCATGGTCAAGCTCCAGACGGGCGAGCAGTTGCGCGGCACCATGATCGCCTCGGACGAGGAGACCGACATCGCCGTCATCAAGGTCAACGCCGGGCGCGACCTGCCCTCCGTCTCCCTCGGCAACTCGGACGACACGCAGGTCGGCGACTGGGTGCTCGCCATCGGCTCGCCCTTCGGCCTGGAGCAGACGGTGACGGCCGGCATCATCTCGACCAAGGAGCGGCAGACCGACCCGGGCGCATCTTTCCGCCGCTTCATCCAGACCGACGCCGCCATCAACCGCGGCAACTCGGGCGGCCCGCTCGTCAACATGCGCGGCGAGGTCATCGGCATCAACTCGCAGATCGCGACCTCCACGGGCGACTACAACGGCATCGGCTTCGCGCTCCCGACCAACATCGCCGCCTCCGTCTACAAGCAGTTGATGACGACGGGCAAGGTCAGGCGCGGCTACCTCGGCGTCTTCCTCGACTCGGTCAAGCCCGAGTTCGCGCGCGTCTACAACCTCGGCTCGGCCAAGGGCGCCATCATCAAGGACGTGGCCGACGCCAAGGGCCCGGCGGCCAAGGCCGGCATCCAGACCAACGACGTGGTCGTCGAGTTCAACAACCAGCCGGTCGAGAACGCGCAAGACCTCATCAACAAGGTCGCGTCCACACCCGTCGGCGAGTCGGTGCCGGTCATCTACCTGCGCGAGGTGTCCGACCGGATGGAGCGCCACTCGACCAGCGTCACGGTCGGCGAGCGCCCGCCGCGCGCCTCCTCCTCGAACGGCGGCGAGACGAAGCCGGAGGAGGAGAAGCCCGGCCGGATCGAGAACCTGCAACAGGAGGGCGCGCCCAAGGAGAAGAAGTTCGAGCGACCCGTCCTGGGGCTCAAGTTGAGCGAACTGACGCCGCAGATCGCCACCGAGCGGAACCTGAAGGGCGTGCGCGGCCTCTTCGTCCAGGACGTTGACCCGGCGGGCATCGCCTCCGACGCGGGCGTCCTGAAGAGCATGGTCATCCAGCGCATCAACCGGCAGTCGGTCGGGACCATCGAGGACTTCGAGCGCGTCATCAACGGGCTCAACCCCGGAGACCCCATCGTCCTCCACGTCTCGGCCTACAACGGCGAGCGCGTCACGCAGGCGATAGTCCAGTTCACGTTTCAATAAAAGACGTGAACCGTAAACCGTAAACCGTGGCGAGAGGAAAGAACTCGGTCTTCCTCTCGCCACGGTTTACGGTTTACGGTTCACGTCTCTTTGCGGTTTACGCCACTTAGTTTACGATAAGAACAAATGGCACAGTCGAAGAAGGCTCTCGGGAAGGGTCAGAAGAAGAACGGCGCGGCGGCCCGCGCGGGCGTCAAAAGGTATCCGAACTACATCGGGGGCGAGTGGGTCGCTTCCAGTTCGGGCGAGTGGTTCGAGGACGCGAACCCGGCCGACACGCGCGACGTGGTGGGGCGCTTCCCCGTCTCGACGCGCGCGGACGTGGAGGCCGCGGTTGACGCGGCCAAGTCGGCCGCCGACCGCTGGCGCCGGCTCCCCGCCCCGCGCCGCGCGGAAATCCTCTTCCGCCTCGGCGAAATCCTCGTCCGCCACAAGGACAGGTACGCGCGCGAGATGACGCGCGAGATGGGCAAGGTCTTGAAGGAGACCGGCGGCGACGTGCAGGAGGCCATCGACTGCACGTACTACACGGCCGGCGAGGGGCGGCGCCTCCACGGCTTCACCACGCCCGCCGAGATGCCCGACAAGTTCGCCATGTGCGTGCGCCAGCCCGTCGGCGTCTGCGGCCTCATCACGCCCTGGAACTTCCCGATGGCGATCCCCTCGTGGAAGCTCATCCCCGCGCTGGTGTGCGGCAACACGGTCGTCATCAAGCCCGCCGAGGACACGCCGCTCTCCACTTATAATTTAGTGAAGGCTTGCGAGGAGGCGGGGGTGCCCGCGGGCGTCGTCAACCTCGTCACCGGCTACGGCGAGACGGCGGGCGCGGGGCTGGTCGGGCACCCGTCGGTGCGGCTCATCTCGTTCACCGGCTCGACCGAGACGGGGCGCGTCGTCGCGGGCGCGTGCGCCGAACGCAACGCCATCTGCTCGCTGGAGATGGGCGGCAAGAACGTCATCATGGTGATGGAGGACGCAGACCTCGACCTCGCCGTCGAGGGCGCGGTCTGGGGCGCGTTCGGCACTTCGGGTCAGCGCTGCACGGCCTCCTCGCGCGTCGTCGTCCACAAGAAGGTCTACAAGAAGTTCACGCAGTTGCTCGTCGAGCGCGCGCGAGGGTTGCGCGTCGGCAACGGGCTCGACGAGCAGACGGATGTCGGCCCGGTCATCAACGCCGACGCCGTCCACAAGATTCTCGGCTACATCGAGATCGGCCAGAAGGAGGACGGCGCGCGGCTCGCCTGCGGCGGCAACCGCCTCGAAAGTGGAGAGCACGCCAACGGCTTCTTCGTCGAGCCGACCGTCTTCGTTGACGCCGCGCCCGACATGCGCATCTCGCAGGAGGAGATCTTCGGCCCCGTCACCACCGTCATCCCGGCGAACTCGCTGGACGAGGCCGTCGAGATCGGCAACGGCGTCCGCTACGGCCTGTCGGCCTCCATCTACACGCAGGACGTCAACCGCGCCTTCCGCGCGATGCAGGAGATGTACACGGGCATCTTCTACGTCAACTCCTCCACCATCGGCGCCGAAGTCCACCTCCCCTTCGGCGGCACCAAGGGGACGGGGAACGGCCACCGCGAGGCCGGCACGCAGGTCCTGGACATCTTCACCGAGTGGAAGTCGATCTACGTCGACTACAGCGGCAAGCTGCAACGCGCGCAGATTGACGAAGTGAACTTCGAGTAAGGGCAGTTTAACTCTTAAAGTTCGGGTTCGATGCAAGACCCGACGAGATGAGAGCATCGGTCACTGAAGTAGCCTTGCCCTCGTCCCAAACCTAAAAGATTGGAGACAAAAAGACAGTGATCGTCGGACTCCCTAAAGAGATTAAGGACAACGAGTACCGCGTGGGGCTGACGCCCGCGGGGGCGCGGGCGCTGACCGACGCCGGGCACAAGGTCAACGTGGAGCAGAGCGCGGGCGAGGGCTCGGGCTTCGAGGACGCCCTGTACGAGCGCGCCGGGGCGACCATCCTCCCGTCGGCCGACGAGGTGTGGGCCGAGGCCGAGATGATCGTCAAGGTCAAGGAGCCCATCGAGCCCGAGTACGCGCGGATGAAGGAGGGGCTGCTGCTCTTCACCTACCTGCACCTCGCGCCCGACCCGAAGCAGACGCAGGCGCTCCTCGAACACAAGGTCACCGGCATCGCCTACGAGACGATCACCGACCGGCGCGGCACGCTGCCGCTCCTGACGCCGATGTCGGAGGTGGCGGGGCGCATGGCCGTGCAGGTCGGCGCGCAGTACCTTGAGAAGATGAACGGCGGGCGCGGCGTGCTCATCGGCGGCGTGCCGGGCGTGCCCGCGGCGCGCGTCGTCATCATCGGCGGCGGCGTCGTCGGCACGAACGCGGCGAAGATCGCCGTCGGCATGGGCGCGCAGGTCACGATTGTGGACAAGAACCTCGACCGCCTGCGCGAGCTGGACGACATCTTCCTGTCGAAGATTTCGACGCTGGCCTCTTCGGCCTACGCCATCCACGGGGCCATCTCGGAGGCCGACCTCATCATCGGCGCGGTGCTCGTGCCGGGCGCGGCCGCGCCCATGCTCGTCACGCGCGAGATGCTGAAGGACGTGTCGAAGGGCTCGGTCATCGTGGACGTGGCGGTCGATCAGGGCGGGTGCATCGAGACGACGCGGCCGACGACGCACTCGAAACCGACCTACTACGTCGAGGACGTGCTGCACTACTGCGTGGCGAACATGCCGGGCGCGGTGCCGCGCACCTCGACCTTCGCGCTGACGAACGCGACGCTGCCCTACGCGCTGCGGCTCGCCAACCGCGGCTTCCTCGAAGCCATCGCGTCAGACCCGGGGCTGAAGGAGGGCGTCAACACCTACGCCGGCAAAATAACCTACCAGGCGGTCGCGGAGGCCCAGGGGCTCGAATACACGCCGCTCGACGAGATGCTCGGCCTCACGCCCCAGACCAGCTCGAAGGCCGGCGGCGCCTAAGAGTTAACCGCCGCAGACGCGGAGACACGGCTTGAAGCAATCAGACTTCAAGCCGTGTCTCCGCGTCTGCGGCGGTTAATTTTTTTCTTCAGTCGAGCAGGTGCGCGAGGCCGGCCGAGAGTTCTTCCGCGGTGACGGGCTTCGAGAGGTAGAGGTCTGCGGCCGACTCTTTCGGACTTGAAGACGAATCGGCGCCGCTCAGGAGCAGGACGGGCAGGTCTTTGAGCTTCGGGTGCTCGCGCAGGAAGCGGCAGAGTTCGTGGCCCGAGAGGTGCGGCATCAGCGCGTCGGTCACGACCGCGTCCACCGTGTTCGAGAGCAGCGCCTTCATGGCCTCAAGGCCGTCGGCCGCGGGCAGGACTTCGTAGCCCGCGCGGCGCAGGACGACCTCAAGGTAGCGGCGCAGCGCGCGGTCGTCCTCGGCGAGCAGGACGGTGTGTCGCGCGCGCGCCTCTTCCGTGTGCGGGGCGTGTGTGGCGGGCTGTTCGAGCCCTTGTGACGGGGTGACCATCTGAGTCTGTTTGAGAACCTTTCCGGCGTGTTCGGCGGCTGGAGCGGGAGGGGAAGAACGAACGCCGTCGTGAGCTTTTGCAACCCGTGTGCCCGCCGTCGGCGGCGCCGTCGTCGGAGAAACTAATGTTGAGGCGCGGGCACGTTTCGGTCAATTCTTATCTTTCTGACCTGCCGCCCGGTCAGTTTACTACGGCGGCACGCGGCCCTGACGCATTCACCGGCGGCGGGCGGCGGCGCGGCGAACCGGGGTGCCCTCCCCCTCATCTATCTTCTTGCGCCGAAACCTGGCGCGCGCCGCCGGTTGAAGTGTCGCGGGGCTTCGGCCATACTCACGGGTCGGGCAAACGCGCCAGAACTTTTCTGTGACAGTCAGTCAGTCGGTAAAGACAGGTTCGTTCGAGATGTACGAGTTCGCAGTCACGCCAGCCGTCACGCAGATCCGCCGCCGCGGCGTGACCATCACGGAGGTCGAGCCCGGGAGCCTCGGCGCGGAGCTTGAGCTTGAGCCCGGCGACCGCGTCGTGAAAGTCAACGGCCGCGCGGTGCGCGACTACCTCGACTTCCGCTTCCACACGGGCGGCGAGACCGAAATCACGCTCGACGTGCTCAAGCGCGGCGGCGAGGAGTGGGAGGTCGAGGTCGAGCGCGAAGAGGGCGAGGACTTCGGCCTCCAGTTCGAGAACATCGCGCCGCGGCAGTGTGCCAACGAGTGCCTCTTCTGCTTCTGCAAGGGCAACCCGCCCGACGCGCGCCCCGCCCTCTTCTTCCGCGACGAGGACGTGCGCCTCTCCTTCCTCTACGGCAACTACACGACGCTCACCTCCATCACCGAGGACGAGATGACGCGCATCGTCGAGCAGCGCCTCACCCCGCAGTACGTCTCCGTCCACGCGACCGATTTGAAGGTGCGCGCGTACCTGCTGGGGGTTGACGAGCGCCGCGCGGACATCGGCGACAAGCTGCGCCGGATGCTGGACGCCGGCATCGAGATTCACGCGCAGGTCGTGCTCTGCCCCGGCATCAACGACGGCGAAGTTTTAAGCAAGACGGTCGAGGATTTGGCCGCCGAGTACCCGCGCGTGCGCAGCGTCGCGATCGTCCCTTTGGGGCTGACGCGCTACAACACGGACGAGCGTTTGACGCCGGTCACGCCCGGGTGGTGCCGCCAGCTCATCCGCGAGGCCGGCGCGCTTCAGAAGGGTTTGAAGGCGCGGCTGGGGACTAACTTCGCCTTCCTCGGCGACGAGATATACCTGCGCGCCGGCGTGGACGTGCCCGGGCGCAGGCACTACGGCGACTACCCGCAGATCGAGGACGGGGTGGGGATGGTGCGCTCGTTCCGCGAGGATTTCGCACGGCTGCTGCGGCGCGTCGAGAAGTCGGGCGTGCGCGACGCCGCGAGCCTGCACGGCACGGTCCTGACGGGGACGCTGTTCGCGCCCGTGCTCGAAGAGCTGGTCGGGCGTCTGAACGAGACGGCGGGGACGCGCCTGCGCGTCGTCGCGGTCGAGAACAGGTACTTCGGCGAGGAGATAGTCGTCGCGGGGCTGATGACGGGTCAGTGCGTCGAGGCCGCGCGCGGGGAGATCGAGGGCGAGTTCGTCGTCATCCCGCGCACGGCGCACAAGTCGGACGAGCCCGTCATGCTCGACGGCACGCGGCTCGACGAGTTGGAGCAGAAGTTGGGGCTGCCCGTCCGCGCGCTCGACCTCGAAGGCTTCGGCCGCATGGTCTGCGGCGGCTGAAGGCCGGGAGGGGAGTGCCGAAAAGAGAAAGGGGGCGCCGACTTTTCAGGAGTCGGCGCCCTCGAAGTTTTCATGAGGCTCGTGCCCCGCCGGGGCGCGTCAGCGGCCCGACGCTTCGACGTTGAACATCCGGTCGTCTATCTCCTGGTCGAAGGCGAACTGGTCGAGGGTCATCTCCCAGCGGTCGAGCGAGCCGCCGTCGGTCTTGAAGATTTCGAGCTGGAGCTTGTAGCTGTGCGGGAGCTGGAGCTTGGCCTCCTCCTTGTAGTCGCCGAAGTCCTCGACGATCTTGTAGCGCGTCTCCTGCTGCCTGGCCGAACTCTCGGGGCCGCCCGAGCCGAGCCGCGCGCCGACGACGCGGTCGTACTGCGTGCGGACGTGCTGGAAGGTCTCGGCGTCGAAGAAGAGCGTGATCTTCAGGTCGGAGCCCTTGTTCGGGTAGTACTTGAGCTTGTGCACGGGGCGCTCGTTGACCTTGTCGGTGCCGCCGTACTCGACCTTGGCCTTGCGCTCGGCCACGTTCAGGAGCGGCCAGGCCGAGGTGAGGGTGCCGCCGACCAGACCCTCCTTGAAGATTTCGCCGTTGGTCAGGGCGAAGTTGCCGAGCGGCGAGCGCACGCCCGGCGTGAGATAGCCGACCGTGAACTTCTTGCCGTCGAAGCCGAACCGCTCGCCGGGGTAGTTCGGCGCGTCGAACCTCATGCCGAGGACGACCTTGTTGTCGGTCGAGGCGATGACGACCTGGCCGTCGATGGCGCCGGAGGTGCTCCGCGCCTTGAATTGGGCGCGCGAGGAGCCGCCGACGACGCGGGTCTGCGCGGCCGCGCGGGCCGCCTCCGGCCCGAGAGACGCGAGGTGCTTGGCGATGACGTCCTCGGCCTTCATCTTGTCGTCGGCGGGCGCGGCCGGCGTCGCGGCGCGGGGCGTTGAGGGCAGCAGCGCGGCGAGCAGGGCGCAGGCGAGCACCAGGCTGCGGCGGGTGCGGGGCGTGCGGGTCTTGAACATCTCTTTAAATCCTCCGTCGGAACTCACGTCGCGCGCGCGCCCCAAGGCCGGCGCGAAATCATTCGTTGTCGGTAAATGGGTTGAGACTTGGCCGTGTGGGCAAGTGCGCGGCGGGAGACGAGCCGCGGCGCCACGGTCGTGGAGCCGGGATAGCCTACTATAAACGCCGGCCGGAGGCCAACGCGGGACAAGAAAAAGGCGGGCGGCGCTCTCTCGAAAGAGGCACCGCCCGCCGGAAGGTGGGCAGCCCTGAACGAGTCAGGGCGACGAGTTTAGAACTCGAAGCGCGCGCCGAACTGCACGATGCGCGGAGAGTAAGCCTGCCCCGAACTCGTCAGGCGGCCGAAGCTCGTGCTGCCGACGTCGAGGATGCCGGGGTTGCTGCCGGCGAAGAAGTTCGCGTTGTTGAGCACGTTGAAGACCTCGCCCCGGAGCTGGAGGCGGGTGTTCTCGGTGATGTTGAAGTTCTTCAAGAGGCCCGCGTCCCAGTTGAGGTACATGGGCCCGTTGATGAAGTTGCGCGTCATGTTGCCCGTCGAGCCGGGGGCGTTCGGGAAGAAGACCTGGCCGGCGAACGGGGCGGTGCCGACCGGGCTGGCGCCGCGGACGCTCGTGATCGAGTAGCCCGCGGGCAGCGGCTGCGTCAGGTCGAAGCCGTTGAGCGTCGGTTGCCCCGGGGCCGTCGCCACCGCGAAGAGCACGCTCGGGTTGACGACGAAGACGCCGTTCGGGGTCTTGAAGACGCCGAAGAGTTCCTTCACCTGGCTCTCGGTCAGCGACGTGGTCGCCGGCTGCGTCGCGGAGCGGCCCGCGCGGTTGAGCGTGCCGCGGCCGTCGATGATGGTCGTCGGGAGGCCCGAGCTGATGTTCAGGATGGACGAGAACTGGAAGCCGCCGAAGATCTGGTTGACGACGCCGCCCTCGTTGAGCCAGCGCTTGCCGCGGCCGAACGGCAGCTCGTAGAGGCCGTTGAAGTTGAAGGTGTGCGTACGGTCGTAGATGGCGCGGCCGTAGTCGCGGAGCTGGTTGTTGTTGTCGAGGTAGGGCTCGACGCGGGTCTGGTTGACCTCGTCGGTGCTACCCGTCACGTCCGTCAGAATCTTCTGGAACGTGTAGTTGGCCGTCAGGCTCAGGCCCTGGGTGAAGCGGCGGCGGAACTCCATCTGCAACGAGTTGTAGTTGAAGCGGCCGCCGTTGGTCGTCAGGTTCAGGACGCCGCCCTGCGGGTTCGCCGTCAGCGGGTTGTAGCCCGAGCCGGGGGTGATGCCGATGAGGTTGACGACGTAGGTCTCGGCCAGCGCGCCCGGCGTGCCGGCGCGGATGGGCCCGAGGATGACGTTGTTGTTCAGGAAGCCGCCGCCCTCAAGCGACGTCAGGTAGGGGGTCGGGCGGCTGCCGACGATGGCCGGGTTGAAGCGCGCGTCCGTGCACTTCTGGGTCGGGTCGGCGGCGCCCGGGAGCGTCAGACCCTGGAGGCGGCAGTTCTCGCGCGCGATCAGGAAGTCGGCCAGGAGGCCGCTGTCGGCGACCCGGAGCTGGCCGTAGTCGATCGAGCGCGTCAGCTCCTTGCTGTAGCCGCCGACGTAGCGAATCTCGATCACGCTCTGGAAGCCGACCTCGCGCTGGATGCCGAAGTTGTACTCGTAGTTGCGCTGAACCTGGAGGTTCGGGTCGATGAGCGAGATGGTGCCGCCGAGGGTGCCGGCGCCACCGACCTGGGCGTTGTTATCCGCGAAGGTGCGGATGCCCGAGCCGCCCGGGCCGAAGGCCGAAACCGGGGTGACGATGGGCGCGGTGGCCGGGGCGCCTGCGATGCCGATGACCCTGAACTGCGGCGAGCCGGCAAGGGTGCCGGGGACGCGCGCCAGGGCGGCCGTCGAGCCGAGGCCGACGTTGTTCAGCAGCGCGTTGTCGGGCGCGCGCACGAACTCGTCGTTGACGTAGTTGACGCGGTAGCCGCCGCGGATGACCGTCCGGCCTTCGCCGGGGAAGAGGCCGCCGAGGAAGCGGTTCCGGAAGTTCGGCGTGTAGGCGACGCTGATGTTGGGACCGAAGTTGTCCTTGTCCATCTTGAAGAAGTCGCCCGGGCTGCCGGCGTTGCCGCCGACAGGCTGGAGCTGGCCGTTCGGGCTGAGCAGCGTCTCGACGAGGCCGCCCGAGATGACCGGCTCAAGGTAGAGCTGATCGGGGCTGTTGAGCGGCGTGTACAGCTCGTAGCGCAGGCCGAGGTTGACCGTCAGCTTGTCGGAGATGCGCCACTGGTCGGAGATGTAGAAGCCGTAGTTATCGAAGTTCAGGCGGCGGACGGCCGGTGCGCCGGCGATGAAGCCCGAGGTCGAGTTGATGGCGTTGGCCGTCTGCGTGCCGCCGCCGACGATGCCGCCGAGCAGGTAGCGCAGGCTGTTGGCGCGCCCCAGGTCGGTCGCGTTGATGCCGCCGGGGAAGAGGTTCGCGTTGAAGCCCGGCGTGGCGGTGTTGCCGGTGGTGCCGAGCGCGTAGGTCGGGGTCACGCCGGCGAAGTTGACCGCCTCGATGCGGTAGAACTGGCCGACGCCGCCGAAGCGGAAGGCGTGGTTGCCGCGCGTCCAGGTCGCGTTGTCCTGGATGTTGTAGTAGCTGGTGTTACGCCCCTGGCTCTGGAAGCTCGGCTCGGGGTTGGTGATGAGCGGGAGCGTCAGCAGGAAGGGCAGGCTCCGCGGGTCGGTCGTCGAGTTGAAGAACGGCTCGGAGCGCTGGTAGCCGGCGCGAATCTCGTTCGTCAGCGACGCGGTCGGCGACATGCGGTAGGAGCCGACGACCAGGGTCGTCGGGCCGCCCTGCGAGTTGAAGACGGTGGGCGCGAAGCCGGCCGCGATGTCGGTGCGCGCGTCGCTGATGGTGTTGCGCTTGAAGATGAAGTTGGCCGAGTTCTGGTCGTTGAAGTCGATGTCGAAGCGACCCGTCACGGCGTCGCGCGTCTCGGGGTTGCCGCGCTGGAACGAGAGCGCCTGGAGGAAGTTGATGCCCGTGAACGCGCCGTTGCCGGCGTTCGGCAGCTGGCTGATGATGCGCGACTGGATGCCGGGGTCGACGCCGAGCACGCCGCCCGCCGAGTTGAAGGTGGCCAAGTTCGCCGCCGGGGCGAGGTTGAGCCCCGAGCCGGACAGGACGTTGACGGTGCGCGTCACGCCGCCGTTGTCAACGTAGGTGAAGTTGCCGCCGCGCGCCGCCGGGAGCAGCGTCGTCGTCGTGATGCCCACCTGGTTGGCGAGGCGGAAGCCCTCGTAGTTGAAGTAGAAGAACGCCTTGCCGCGGGTCAGCGCCGGGCCGCCCTCGCCGAAGCGCGGGAGGGGCGCCGGGCCGTTGAGGGTGCCGCCGAACTGGTTGCGGTTGAGGAAGGCGCGCGGCACGTTGTTCGTGTTGTTGAAGAAGTTGTTGGCCGCGAACTTCGAGTTGCGGTTGAAGATGAAGACGTTGCCGTGGAAGTCGCTGCCGCCGCGGGGCGTGACGAGCACGACCTGGGTCGAGCCGGTGCCGTACTCGGCGCCCGCGTTCTGCGTGATGACGGTGAACTCGCCCGTGTCGTCCACGGTCGGCTGGTCGGAGACGAAGCCGTTGCGGATGAAGTTGTCCTGGACGTTCATGCCGTCGCGGGTGTAGTTGACCGACGAGGAGCGCTGGCCGTTGATCGAGCTGCTCGTCGCGTTCGAGCCCGCGATCAGGTTGAGCAGGCTGAGCGGGTTGCGGCCGTTGATCGGCAGCTCCTTCACCTGGCGCGGCGTGACCGTGTTGCTCAACTCGGCGTTCGACGCGTTGACGACGTCCGCGCCGGCGACGACCTCGACCGTCTCGGTGATGTTGCCGATCTCCAGCGTCGCGTTGAGCGTGAAGTCGCGCCCGGCGTCGATCTTCACGTTAGTGAATGTATTGGTCTTGAATCCCGGCGCCGTGATCGTCACGGTGTAGGTTCCGACTTCGAGCTGCTGGAAGCTGAAAGTACCCTCGCCGCTCGCCTGAACGGTCTGCTCCTTACCGGTCTGATTATCCTTCGCCGTCACGGTCGCGCCGGCGATGTTGCCGTCCGGCCCGGCGACCGCTCCAGCAAGGCGACCCTGGCCGCCTTGAGCGAACGCGGCGGCGCTAAAGAAGCAAAGCGCCAGAACCGCCAACATAAATTTCCTCATCGTGTACTCCTTAACAAGTGGGCTTCTTCGGAGGCTCCCGCCGCGTCGGAGGTCATTCGGGATGAACTTCCGCTGGCGGGAACAGAGTTTTGGGTGATTTCCCAAGGATGCTGCGTAAGACAGGGCTACAGTTTCAGCGCCTCTTGATTATCTTACTCAGCGCTTGGCAGCAAGTATTATGCCGACAACGCCGGCATATGTAAATTGTTCATAGTAGTGGATTAAATGGGCGGGCGGGGTGAGGAAAAATGTCGGAAATTGACAAATTTGAATTTCTTATACGAATTCTTGTAAAAGGCTCTGAGGATTCGTCGCCGCGCACGCGCCCCGCCCGCCGCCCGGGGGACGCTTCGGCGGGCCGGCGGGCGGCGGGCGGGGCTACTTCGGAGTGCTCTGCCAGACCGTGCCGTCTTCGTACTCGACGCGATAGATGACGACCTGCTCGCCCAGCTCTTTGCCCGCGTTCTTGACGTTGATGGTGGAGGTCTGCGGCTTGGCGGAGCGCCCGACCAGCTCGTCGTCCCGGCCGGGGCGAATCTTGACCTTGGTCGAATAGAGGTGGCGGCCGAGTTCCTGCTGCGTCTCCGGGTCGAGGAAGGTGTAGCCCCAGTCGATGACGCGGATGGTCTTGGCGCCCGTGTTCTTCACCTTGGCCCGGTAGACGTAGGTCTTGACCACGCCGGGCGGCGGCGGCTCCTCGGCGTTCTTCTTGGTGCGCGGTGGCGGCGGCTCAAGCGCCTCGGCGCCCCTGCCCCTGATCTTGTTCTGGAGGTCGTTGATCTTCTGCGCCCGCTGCGCGTCCACGAACTCGTCGTTGGCGCTGAAGGGGTCTTGGTCGAGCGCGGGGTTGCGGGCGTAGGTCTGCCACTTCTTCTGGAGGACGACGAGGTCGGGCGGGGCCGCCGGAGTCGCCGGCGGCGTCTGCGCCGGGGCGGAGGCGGTGCCCAGCAGCAACAGGAAAAGCAACGAAACAACTGTCCTCATTTCGCACCCCTTTCGTAACTCAGAAGGCGTGGTTTAAAGATTCGACGCTCGCGGCGCCCGAGCCCGCCGGGCTAGGGCGTCGTCGAAGTCGAGCCGTCCACGTAGGTGACGCCCGTGACCGCGACCTTGAGGTCCGCGACGGGCATCACGCGGGGGCGCCCGGCGGAGGCGTTGAGCGCGGTGGCGGGCGGCGTCCGCAGGCGCTTCGAGAGTTTCTTCGTCCTGCCGGGGGCAATGCGGGCCTCGCTCTCCACGTCGTAGGTGCGGAGGACGGCGCCCGTCAGAGGGTCTGTGAGCGTGGCCGTCCAGGCGACAGACTTGATGGCCTTGGCGGCGCTGTTCGTGACCCTGAGCTCGGCCTTGAAGGTCTGAGGCAGGTTGCGGCGGGCGGCGTTGGCCGCGCGCTCGGCACTGGCGCCGTAAACGCGGGAGGTGTGGATGTGAGCCTCTCCGACTCTGGCGGCGTCGCCCTGGCGCATCGCCTCGCGGAGCGGGTCGCTGCCGGGGCTGCCGCCGGGCACCTGTGCGCGGGCGGCGGCCGAGGCGGTGAGCAGCAGCGCGAAGGCCAATGTTAACTTCGTCATGAAGGTCGTCCTCCTAACTTGATTGAAGGCGTATACATTTCGGGGCTGGCGTACATTTCATTGGATGGCGGCGGTCACCTTTTAGTTGACAAGTTTGAAATCGATGAAGCGTGTGGCCGTCCGGCCGCCGCTCGCCTCCGAGATGGTCAGTTGCAGCATGTAGTCGCCCGGCTCCAGGATGGTGCCCAGTTGCAGGCGACGCGCGACGACGAGCCGCGCGGGGTCGGCCTGATTGCTCAAGTCCACGGGGAAGGCGGCGCCGGCGAAGACCTGCTGCCCCTCGCGGAAGAGCTTGACCTGCGAGTTCAACTGCGCCCCCTTCTTCAACTTCCCGGCGTTCAGGACGAGGCAGGCGTAGTCGAGATACCAGCCGTGGCGGAAGACGCGCGAGGCGGGGCTGGCCAGCGGGTCTTCCAGGCCGATGAGCCCCTCGCCGCCGGGGACGACGCGCGCGCCCGTCTCGGTCGTGGCCGCCGAAGCGCCGGGAGCGCCGGGCGCGCCGAGGACGGAGGTGAGCAGGTCGCGCGCCTTCGTCGCCGGCCGGTTGCCCGTGATGACGAGGCTCGAAAGGGTCAGCTTGTCCTTCTTCACGTCCGGGACTTCGATGTACTGGCTGGCCGACCCGATGCGCCCCGAGGCCGAGTCGCGCACGGCGATGCGGAGCTGGTAGGCGCCAGGCTTCCTGACGGGGACGTTCATGCCGTAGAGCATGCCCTCGCTCATGAAGCGTTCGAGCTTGTCGGGCTTGGCGCGGATTGTCTCGATGAGATTGACCTGGTCAACTATCTGCCCGTCCTCGCCGAGCGTGACGGCGACCACGTCGAGGACGGCCTGCTGGCGGCCGTCCGCCGCCGGCTTAAACGTCAGGTCGCGCGCGTCCATCAGCATCACCGAGCGGATGGTCGAGCCGAGGCTGGCGTCGTTGAGGAAGAAGGAGGTCAGTTGCAGCTTGACGCCGCCCGACGAGAAGGGCGAGAGCAGCGCCGCCATCAACTGTTCGGCGCGCGAGCGCTTGCCCTTGAGCGACCCGTCCTCGGCAACGCCGAGGAAGCCGCTGCGGGTGCGCACCTTCAGGTTGTCGCGCCCCTTGACGTTGATCGTCCAGGTGTTGAACTTCCGGCGGCCCGTCTCGGGGTCGAAGGTCGAGTCTTCGGGGCGGTAGCCGATGAGGTAATAGCCGCGGATGTCGTCGAGCGCGCGGCGGATGCCCTTGTTGAGGTCGTTCTGGTTGAAGACGGCGGTGCCGCCCGTCTCGCGCGCGAGGTAGTTCAGCCCGTTCTGCCCCTCGAACATGTCGGCGGCGCGCGCCCCGAGCACCTCCTTCCCCATCTCGTCGGTGCGGATGTTCTGGATGCCGCCGAGCGAGCCGCCTAAGCCCGCGCCGTTCGGGGCCATGGGCTGGCCGGAGGTCATGTCGGCGGCCGTCAGCCCCGTCGGCTGGAGGCCGCGCGTGTCCACCGGGTAGATGACGACCGAGGCGCGGTTGGCCTGGTCGATGAGGTTGCGCAGCGCCGAGAGGACGCGCTCGTGGCGATCCTGCCCGTCGGGGTTCTTGTTGAAGATGGCGATGCCGTCGGAGAAGAGGACGACGGCTTTGCGGCCGGGCAGCTCCTTCAGCCCGCGGATGACGAAGTTGAGCGCGCCGAGCGTGCCGACGGTGGTGAGCGTGTCGCGGAACTCGCTCAGGCTCTGCGAGCGGTTCCTGAAACTCTCGGGCACCTTCTGGCCGGGCACCGGCGGGGCCCCGTCGGCGAACGCGTCGGCCAGCGGCTCGACCGTCGAACTTTCGAGCCGCTCCAAGGTATCCACGGAGGTGAAGGCGCCGAGGCGGGTCGAGCGCGCGAGCGGGCGCACGCGCTCGATGGCGGCGTAGAGCTGCTGCCGGTCGTTGGTGAACTGCTGGAGCGCGCCGATGCCCGCGCTGGTGCGGATGATGGCGACGAGGTCGCCGGGCTGCACCTGCTCGTCCACGTACTTCTTCAGCGCCTGCCGGGTGGCGTGGACGCCCTCGTGCGACATGCGCAGGTCGTCCACGACGAGCGCGATGGCGCGGCGCACCTGCTCGGGGCGCAGGCGCGCGGGCGGCGGGGGCGGCACGCCGGCCTTGTCGCGCGGGGTCGGCGTCGGGGTGGGCGCGCCCGCGGCGGCGGCGGCGGGCGCCGCCGTCACGTAAGAGAAGTTCGTGATGTTCTGCGGCTTGCCGTTCTCAAGAATCTCGAAGTCTTCGGCCTTGAGGTCCGTGACCTGCCGGCCGTCCTTGTCGGTGACGACCACGTCGGTCTGCACGAGCGAGGTCGTGATGCGGACGACATCGTCGTCGTCAGAGGTCTGAGACGGCGGCGGCTGTTGCTGCTGTTGCTGCTGCGGGCGGGCGGGGGGCGGCGGCGTCTGCGCGCCCGTGGCGGGGCAGATGGCGCCGAAGGACAGGAGGAGGGCGAGAGTTTTTTTCATGAAGGCAAGTTTCCGCGCTTGAGTCTGACGTACCGGGGGAGCCAGAAGGCGTCCGGGGGTGTGGGCGGATTATAGAACGGAAGCGGTGCGCGCCGGAAGGGCGCGGCCGGCGCCCCGGTTCTTACTTGGCCCGCAACTCCTTGATGGTAGAGCGCAGCCGCTCGGCCTCGGGCGCGGAGGGCACGAGCTTGAGGTAGGTCTCCAGCTCGTCGGCGGCGCGCTTGTACTGCTTCGTCTCCCAGTAGAGGCCGCCGAGGTAGTAGTGCGCGCGGGGGGCCGAGTCGCCGCCGAGCTTGATCGACTGCTGGAACTCGCGCTCGGCCTCCCCGAACTCGCGCCGCCCGAGCAGGATCATGCCGAGGTAGAGGCGCGCCCAGGGCGAGGCCGCGTTCTTCTTGAGCGCCTTGCGGAACTGCTCCTCGGCCTCGGCCGGGCGGCGCAGGTCGAGCAGCGCGCGGCCGTAGGCGAGCAGCGTCCCGTGATCCTCGGGCGCGAGCTTGAGCGAGGAGGAGAGCGCCTCGGCCGCCTTCTCCGGCTGCTTGATTTTGAGGTAGATGACGCCCAGCTCGCTCAGGGCGAGCGGGAAGTTCGAGTGCTGGGCGACGGCCTGGCGCAGCAGGTCTACGGCGCGCGCGGTCTCGTTCTTGCGCGCCGCCTCGACGCCCCTGTGGTAGAGGTCGGCGGCGGGCTTCGGCACGCCCGCGAGCGCCGCGTTGAGCACGCCGGGCGGCGTCGAGGAGCCCGACCCCTCACGCCTCGGACGCAGGTAGACCTGGACGGTGATGGGGCGGTTGAAGGGCGTCCCGACCACGCCGCGGTTCGTCCGGACGTTGGTCGTTTCGAGCAGCACGGTCTCGCGCGCCGTCTCGAACTCTTCGCCGCCCTCGACGACGACCGTGTAGCTGCCGGGCCTGAGCGACGTGAAGCGGAAGGTGCCGTTGGCGTCGGAGAAGACGTAGAGGTCGCCGAAGCCGGAGCTTTCGAGCCGCACCTTGAGCCGCAGGTCTGAGCGTTGCCCCGAGGGGCCGACCAGACGCCCCTGGATGGTGTGGTTGCCGCCCGTCCCGGAGTTGTCCGTGCCGCCGACCTGCGCGGCGGCGGGCGCGGCCGCGGGCGCGAGCAGGAGGAGCGCGAAGAGCAGGACCGGGGCGGCGGGTGCGGACGTGGTGTGCCGGGGCCGGCGGCGTGCGGCGCGTGCCGACGGGAAAAGCATGGTCACAAACCCCTTTCGAAAAGCGGTCGCGGGCGGCCGTAGGTCGAAGTTCTGGTCACGGGGACGGGTCAGCAGGATAGCACAGGAAAAAGAAAGGGAGGGGCGATTTTTACGCCCCTCCCGGCATCTTCCACGGGCCCCGGAGGGTTCGTGAAAGCAGAGAGTTTAGAACTGGAACTTGATGCCCATGCGGAGCGCCGACGGGAACTGGAAGATCGTGCCCGTGCCGTAGAACGGGTTGTTCTGCGCCGGGACGCCGGGCGCGCCAGAGTTGATCTGGAGCGTCTCGTCCTCGCGGATGGCGCGCTGCACGTTCGTCACGTTGAACCAGTCGAGCTGGAGCCGGAGCTGCTTGTCTTCGCCGAGGTTAATCGGGTAGTAGAGGCCCAAGTCCAGGTTGTAGTTGGTGGGCGTGCGGTTGCGGCCCGTGATCGGGTTGATGGCCGTGCCGCGCGGGACGCCGAAGCCCTCGTTGTCGCCGTAGAGCGGGTGCGGGACCAGCGCGTTGAACGGGATGCCCGACTGCGTGCGGAACGACGCGCTCGTCAGCAGGCCGAACGGCCAGCGGTAGCTGCCGTCGAACTTGAACTGGTGCGGGCGGTCGTTCGGGAGCCGGCCGTAGAGGCCGTTGAGCAGGCTGACGAGGTCGAACAAGCTGGTGATGTTCGGGTCAGCCTGGCCGTTGTCGTTGCGGAACAGACCCTCGTAGTTGCCGATCAGGCTGGAGTAGACGTAGGAAGCGATGAACTGGTAGTTGTTCGTGAAACGCTTCGTCGCCGAGAACTCCAGCGCGCGGTAGTAACGGCGGGCCGGGCCGAAGCAGCCGATGGCCGGGTCGAGACAGGCCAGGTCTTCGGTCGTGACCGGGTTGGTCGGGTTGACGCGGCGGCCGGGGTTGAAGAGGAAGTAGGTGGTGCCGTCGTCGAACGAGCCGTCCTCGATGACGTTGTCCTGCGCGCGGTAGATGCCGCGGACGCCGAGCGCGAGGTCCTTGATGACCTCGTACTCGAAGCCGGCCGTGTACTCGTCCACCGACTGCGGCGACAGACCCGGGTCGAGCGGCGTGACGTGGTTGCCGAGGTTCCCGAAGTTCGTGAGCGTCACCGCGCCGACGGGGTTGCCGTTCAGGCGGCTGACGTTCAGGTTGTAGTCGTTCTGGATGTCGCCGCCCGAGGCGCGGACGTTGATGTCGAGCGGGATCGGCGTCTCGACGAAGCGGGCGAAGTTGGCGAACACCTTGCCGCGGCCCTCACCCGTGAAGTCCCAGATGAAGCCCATGCGCGGCTGGAGGTTGGCGATGAAGTCGTTGAGCGCGAGGTACTGCACGTCGCCCAGCGAGTACGCCTGCTGGTAGTCCCAGCGCAGCCCGATGTTGAACTGGAGGTTGCGCGTCGCCTTCCAGTCGTCCTGGATGTAGAAGCTCTCGACGTTCGTCTTGGTGAACTCGCCCTGCGTGTTCAGGCTGAAGTCGCGGGCGCGCACCACGTCGAGCACCAGGAACGGGTTCGCGACGGTGTTCAGGTTGGCGACGGTGCCGGTGACGGCCGTCGTGATGCCGGTGCTGGCGAGCGTGCCGGCGTCGATCAGCGCCTGGACGTTGGCCGTGCGCGAGGCGCTCGGGCAGGTGACCGTGTTGCCCGACCGCGCGCAGACCGCGAAGCGGTTCTCGATGCGGTAGGGACCGGCCGGGACGCCATCGGCGTTGTAGTTCAGGTTCGGACCCGTCGAGCGGGTGTCGATGTTGTAGCGGTTCTGGTTGAACTCGAAGCCGTACTTGAAGGTGTGCTTGCCCCAGATGTTCTGGAGGCGCGCGGCCGCCTCGTAGCGGTCACGATCCTGCGTGGACAGGAGGCCGAAGCCGCCGCGGACGAAGTTGCGCTCGACGGTGCCGCCCGAGCCCTCGACGAAGGCGAGGCGGAGGCCGTTGGCAGCGACGACGGAGGACTCGGTCGGGGTCAGAATCGAGCCGCCGCGCAGGACGGCGAAGCGGTCGGTGACGAGCGTCTGGTCGGCCAGCTCCGGCAGCGTGTTGGCGCGCTGGAAGTGGAGGCCGCCCGAGAACTCGCCGATGAAGGTCGGCGTGAACGTCGAGTTCAGGCGCGCGGCGTAGTTGGAGCCGCCGGTCTCGATCTTGCCGCGGAAGCTGCGCGGGTCGGCGCCGAAGCCGGAGAAGCCGAAGAGGTGGCCCTCCTGCGTCGTGAAGTCGCCGAAGGTCGAGAAGTTGAACGTGTGGTTGATGGACGGGCCCCACGTGATCTTGCCCGCGTAGAACGGGGTCTTGACCTCGTTGTTGACCTCGTCCAGGAAGGTCTGGGTCAGCGAGTAGTTCTTGCGGAACTGCGGGTTGAAGGCGCCGAAGAACCAGAGCTTGTCCTTGATGATGGGGCCGCCGATGTCGACGCCCGCGTCCACCTCGGAGAAGCCGTTGGGCGCCGAGCCCGTGCGCGGGATGGCCGAAGACTTCACCTCGCGGACGAAGCTCTTCGCGGTGAAGTAGCCGAACACGTCGCCGCGGAACTCGTTCGAGCCCGACTTGGTGATGACGTTGAAGACGCCGCCCGTGGACTTGCCGATGTCGGCGCCGTAGGCGCCCGTCAAGACCTGGACTTCCTGCACGAACTCGAACGGCAGGTTGGCGCCCGAGCCGCCGAAGGCGGGGTCGGAGACGGTCACGCCGTCGAGGATGTAGTTGTTCTCGGGGCCCGACGAGCCGGCCACCGACGGGTCGCGGTCACGCCCCGAGGCGTCGCGCAGACCCGAGCGGGTGACGGTCGGCGCAATCGTGTAGAGCGACTGCACGGTGCGCTGCGTCGGGAAGTTCGAGAACTGCTCGGTGGAGACGTTGGTGCCGGTCGTGTTGGTCGACACGTCCACGGCGGCGCCGGAGCTGGCCGTGACCTCGACGACCTCGGTGGCGCCAGCGGGGCGGAGCGTGACGGAGAAGGTGGAGCGGCGGGTCAGGTTGACCTCGACGTCCGTCTGCTCAAAGCGGGCGAAGCCCTTGGCGGCCTCGACCGTGATCGTGTAACGGCCCGGCGGGATTTGAGGGATGTTAAAGTAGCCCTCGTCGTTGGTGGTCGCCGTCTGCGCGCGGATCAGGTTCGGCCCTGCGACCGCGACCGTGACGCCCGGGATGGCGGCGCCGTTCACGTCGACGACTGTTCCCTCAATCGAACCCGTCGTGGTCGTCTGGGCCGCGGCGCTCGTCACGAAGAACGAGAGCGCGAGGGCCAGCACGGTCAAGATTCGGATGGGAGTTTTCATGCTAACCATTCCTTTCGTTGTGTTTATCCGTCTAGAAGTTTCTAGTTTCTAGTTGTAGGCAAGTGCTTTTCAGGATTACCCTTCGCGGATTCAAGCAACTCAAAGGCCGCCACCCGCGTATTCACCGGTGCCCGCCCTCTAAGTCCAAGTGAACAAGAGACTTCACGCCCCGTCCCGGCCGATTTCGTGGACCGCCGCGCGTACGTACTTCCGGATTTTGGAACCGAAATTTTGAAGTACGCTCCGAATTTTTGAATAATATTCTTTGACGTGTCCGTTGCACGCCCTCACGCGAGATACGAGCCGGGCACGGCCGCACCGCCTCCGCCGCCGACCCCTCTCTACGCCGCGCGCGGAGGGCCTTCGGCGGGAGGTCTGGTTCGTCCTCCCTCTCACCCCTTTTCAGCCGGCCAGGCCGGCTGCCGACCCTCCGACCACGGAGAGCGCCGACCACCAGAAAATCTTTCATGACGGGTGCCCCTTCAAAAAGTCGTAAGCTTAATCCAGAAAAATGGACAGGCGAAGACTTTTAGAGGCGGGCCTGACATCGAAAAATCCAGGAAATCCATATTTCATGGATATAATCCCGTTGCTGGTATAGACCTTGCCTCAACCTGACCGCGTCAATTCATTCTTTCATTCAGGGCTCAGACGTTCACTGCTGTCCCGCCCCGAGCCCCAGTGAGTCAGCCACAATACTCTCGCTTGGGAACCTGAAAATTGAATAAGTTGGAGGGGAAAATGAAGCTAACTCTCAGCAGTCTCAGGTCAGGGCTCGTGGTGTTAGCGGCCCTGGCCGTCCTGGTGTTTGTCGGGCCCGCGGCGCGTGCGCAGTTGACGCGCGGCGCGATCAACGGGACGGTGCGCGACGAGGCCGGGGCGGCCATCTCCGGCGCGACCGTCCGCGTGAGCGACCCGACGAAGAACTTTTCGCGCGACACGACGACGAACGAGGAGGGCTTCTACCGCGTCGCGGCACTGGAGCCGGGGCTCTACACGGTCACGATTCAGGGGGCCGGCTTCGGCACGCTTGAGAGCCAGAACGTGCAGGTCTCGACCTCGAACGAGACGACGCTGGACGCCTCCCTCAAGGCCGGCGGGGTGACCGAGACGGTGAACGTGACGGCGCAGACCGAGGCCATCGCGCTCAACAAGACGAACGCGACGGTGGGGCTGACGGTGTCGCCGCGCCAGGTCGTCGAGCTGCCGACGGGCGGCGCGCGCAACGTCAACAACCTCGCGCTGCTCTCGCCCAACGTCTTCTCGGCGCCCGGCTCCTCGGGCATCTCGGCCAACGGCCAGCGCGCCCGCAACAACAACTTCACCATCGACGGGTCGGACAACAACGACATCAGCGTCACCATCCCGACCACCTCGGTCGTCCCCGAGGCCGTCGGCGAGTTCCAGGTTCAGACCAACCCCTACTCGGTCGAGTTCGGGCGCAACTCGGGCGCGCAGATCAACGTCATCACCAAGTCGGGAACGAACGAGTTCCACGGCGAGGCGTGGGACTACTACCGCGGCAGCCGCCTCGCCGCGCGCGACAACATCGAGAAGTCTTTGGGGCTCCAGCGGCCCGCGCGCTTCAACCGCAACCAGTTCGGCTTCGACATCAACGGCCCCGTCATGCTCCCGAAACTGATCCCGGGCACCGGCAACGGCGACTGGCTCGGCTACGACGGCCGCAACCGCACCTTCTTCTTCTACCTCTTCCAGGGCGACCGCCTGCGCACGGCCGCCAGCCCGAGCGCCACCGCCGTCCGCATCCCGACCCAGGCGGGTCTGGCCGCGCTCCAGGGCGTGCCGCTCGGCCCCGGCCAGACGGCCGCGAGCCGCCAGGCGGTGCTGAGCCGGCTCGGCTCACTGCTGACCAACATCTACGGGACCAACCCGGCGTTCCGGACGGTCAACACGACGAGCTTCGTCATCAACGGCGTGCCCGTCCAGTCGGGCCTGACCAACGTCTCCATCGCCCAGCCGAGCGACCAGTACAACAACACGCTGCGCGTTGACCACCAGATCGGCGGCGCCGACAACCTGACGGTGCGCTACATCTCGAACAAGTCGGTGGACGTCAACGTCATCAGCAACACGGCGCTGGGCCCGCAGTTCTCCGGCGACCAGAACATCCTCGACCAGAACCTGGCCGTCAGCGAGACGCACATCTTCAACCCGGGCGTCCTCAACGAGTTCCGCTTCTCCTTCATCCGCCGCAACCTCGCCTTCCCCGAGAACGACCCGGACAGTCCGACGGCGACCATCACGGGGCTCTTCACCGTCGGCGGCCTGAACAACTTCCCGCAGGGGCGCGTCCAGAACAGCTACCAGTTCTCGGACACGCTCTCGTGGCTGGCGGGCTCGCACTCGCTCAAGTTCGGCACCGACATCCGCCACATCCGGCTCAACAACCTGGCGGCCTTCGACACGAAGGGCACCTTCGTCTTCAACAACTTCCAGGACTTCGTCAACAACAACGCCTTCAGCTTCGCGCAGGCGCTCCAGACGGCGAGCTTCTTCGCCGTCCAGACGCAGCAGTTCTACTTCGCGCAGGACGACTGGCGGCTGCGCCCGAACCTGACGCTGAACCTCGGGCTGCGCTACGAGACGGCCAACAACCCGTTCGGCTTCTTCGGCGCGACCGACGCGCAGTCGCTCGCCGCGCTCGTCCCCGGCCCCGTCAAGCGTGACAACGACAACTTCGCGCCGGCCCTCGGCTTCGCCTGGAGCCCGCAGTTCGACGGCGGCCTCGGCCGTGCCCTCTTCGGCGACGGGCTCTCCAGCATCCGGGGCGGCGTCCGCCGCACCTTCGACGTGCTCTTCTACAACATCCTGACGGTCAACGCCTCGAACTTCCCGCGCGTGGTCGTCGGCCAGCAGAACAACGTCCAGAACGTCTACCCGAACATCGTGACGGTGGCGGGCTCGCCGGTCTTCAACCCGCTCGCCACCTTCGTCAACACGCCGGCGGACGCCGAGGCGCCGGAGTCGTACCTCTACAGCCTGAGCTGGCAGCGTCAGTTCGGGGGCGACTACTTCGCCGAGTTCGGCTACGCCGGCAGCCGCTCGCTCAACCAGGTCAACCAGCTCCAGCTCAACCCGGCGGTGCTGACGGCGGCGCAGGCGGCCACCGTGCGGGCCGGCGGCGCCATCCCGGCCGTGCAGGATCGCCGCCTCTTCCCGCAGTTCGGCCAGCGCGTCCTGATCGCGACCACGGCGCAGGCCACCTACAACGCCGGCTACGTGAACGTCAACAAGCGTTTCTCGGACGGCCTCCAGTTCGGCGTGGCCTACACCTTCAGCAAGCTGACGGACAACAACAGCGAGTCGCTCGGCGTCGGCGCCATCACCGGCGGCTCGCCGCAGATCCCGCAGGACTTCTCCAACATCAACGCCGAGAAGTCGCTCTCGGCCTTCGACCGCAAGCACCGCCTCGTCGCCAACTTCCTGTATGAAGTGCCGACCCCCGGCGGCGACTTCTTCCAGCGCGGCTTCGGGCGCCAGGTCTTCGGCGGGTGGGAGCTCGCGGGCATCATCACCCGCCAGTCGGGGCAGCCCTTCACCGTCCAGACGGGCGTCGACACGAACGGCAACGGCCAGCTCGGCGACCGCCCGAACTTCAACCCGAACGGCACCCTGACGCTCGACCCCGTGACGGGCGACTTCCGCACCTTCACGAGCCCGCTCGTCGGCGGCCGGTTCGTCGTGCCGCTCAACGCCGCCGGCACGTCGCCGCTGGCGAACAGCCTCGGCAACGGCAACCTCGGCCGCAACACCTTCCGCTCGCCCGGCTTCTACAACACCGACCTGAGCTTGCAGAAGCGCCTCTACATGCCGTGGGAGGAGCACCGCCTCGTGCTGCGCGCCGACTTCCTGAACGCCTTCAACCAGGACAACTACGGCCGCCCCGTCGTGCTCATGAACAACCCCGACTTCGGGAGGAACCTGAACAACTGGGGCACGCGCACCATCACGCTGAGCGCGAAGTACCAGTTCTGAGTCGGCGCGCCCCGCCCGCGCGCGCGCGGGCCGTCCCGCGTCTGCCGAAGAGGCACCCCCCGCCGGGGGGTGCCTCTTCTTTACAAGGGCCCGCGCGCGCGCGGGCCGGCGAAAACCTGACCCGGCCGCGCGGACAATGGCGTATAATCGCGGCCCCGCGGAGCCGTTTCGGCGCGGGTCGCAGGAGGCGGGAGATGAAAATCCTAACGGCGCTCATTCTTCTTTTCGCGGCCCTGGCGGTCGCGGCGCCCGCGCGGCAGGCGCCCGCCGCCGAGGGGCCGCCCGGGCTGACCGTCCTCAAGTCTTCCTGGTCGAGGGAACTCATCCCCGGCTGGGAGAACAAGCCGACGGGGGCGGAGCCTTACGACCTGATGGTGTCGCGCGTCGCCGCCGAGCAGCGCGCGGAGCGCGAGCGCAACGCCGGGCGCAAGAGCACGGCCGACAGGGCCGCGGGCGAGTCGAAGGTCTACCAGAAGGCCAACGACGATAACGCCGCGAAGCAGAAGCAGAAGCAGACGCGTTTCGGCTACAGGTACAAGATTTCAGTTAAGAACGGCGGCCAGAAGGCGATTAAACTAATCGACTGGGATTACGTCTTCCTCGACCCGGCCACGCGGGCCGAGATCGAGCGCCACCAGTTCACGAGCGAGGAGAAGGTCGGCGCCGGCAAGGAGAAGGAGTTGTCCGTCTTCAAACTGGCCCCGCCCACCAGAACCGTCAGCGCGGGGGCCTCCGGCAAAAAGGACGCGCCGCCCTTCGTCGAGCGCATCGTCCTCGTGCGCGTCGAATACGCCGACGGCTCGGTCTGGCCGAATCAATAAGGGGGCGCGGCCTCACCCGGGAGCCGCCTGACACACACGCGCTTCACGCCGTCAGCGAGACCGACCCAGACATGCTCGCCGTCAAACACCTGCAACTGGCCCCGCTCGGCGCGGGCGACCTCATCGACCGCACCGTCCGTCTCTACCGGCGCCACTTCGGGGCGCTCGTGCGCGCCAGCGCGCCGCCCGTCATCGTCTCGGCGGTGGGGACGGTGCTGTGGTCGATCTGCTTCCCCGCGCTCTGGGTGACGGCGAGCGAGGGGCGGCTGGCGGGCTACGTCGCGGGCGCCGTCGCGGGCGGGGCCATCTACGTCCTGGGGCTGCTGACGCAGTTGATCGTGATGGGCGGGGCGTCGCGCAACCTCGTGATGCACCTTTTGTGGGGCGAGCCGGTGACGGCGCGGCTCATCTACCGCAGCGTGCGCTCGCGTTTGTGGGGGCTGTTCCGGGCGACGGTGGTCGTCCTCTTCTGGCTCTTCATCTCGTGGGTGGCGGCCGCCGGGGCGGGGCTGGTGTTGCTGCTGCCGGGCTTCATCGGCGTGGCGCTCGTCGTCGCGATGTTCGAGACGGCCGGGGCGCAGTGGGTCGGGCTGCTGGCGGCCGGGCTGCTGTGGCTGGCGACGGTCGTCGTGATGCTCTTCGTCTTCTTCTTCGTGGCGGGGCGCGTGGCCTACGTGCCGCAGGTGTTGATGGTCGAGGGGCGCGGCGTGTTGGACTCCATCGGGCGCAGCGCGCGCCTCGCCCGCGGCAACGTGCGGCGGCTGACGGGGATGTTCCTCTTCACGGGCTTCGCGTGGTACTCGGCGGCGATGCTGCTGCTCGTGCCGCTCGGGTGGTACGCGTACCTGAATGGGATCGACCCGCTGGGGATGGACCCGACGCGGACGCCGGTCTGGTACACGGTCAGCTCGAACGTGCTGGGCCAGGTCTCGACCATCCTGATGGCGCCGGTCTGGATGATGGGGCTCTCGCTGCTCTACGTGGACGAGCGCGTGCGGCACGAGGGCTACGA
>DAIRFV010000416.1:0-3963 GCA_036794905.1 Pyrinomonadaceae bacterium
CAGCAGGAAGACGAGCAGGGCGCCGGCCCCGACCCACATGTGCAGACGCTTCATGGGGAACTCAGAATGATGAACTGAAGGCGGGTGTTGGGTGCTGGGTGCCGGGTGCTGGTTAAAACCAAAACCTAACACCCAGCACCCAGCACCCACCTCTTTAGAGCCTGTAATGTATGTGGCCGCGGGCGCGTGCGTCCTCTTCGAGGCCGACGTTTTGAAGTCGTAGCGAAACGTCCGCGTCGAGGTCGAGTCCGTCGCTGAATCCGGCCCGGAGCTTGACGGTGCCGGCCGCGGCGATCATCGCGGCGTTGTCGGTCGAGAGGTGGCGCGAGGGGAAGTAGGTGGGCACGCCGATCTTCCGCCCCAGCTCGCGCGCGGCTTCGCGCAGAGCCTCGTTGCAGGCGACGCCGCCGGCCACGATGAGCGTGCGGGGGCGGTGCTCCCCGGCCAGCCTCGCCGTCGTGCCGACGAGCGAGCGGATGACCACGTCCTGAAAGCTCGCGGCCAGGTCCTTCACCGCCTGCGAAGGCTCTTCGCCCTCGGCCACGAGCCGCAAGCCCGTCTCGCGGACGTGCTTCGAGACGGCGGTCTTCAAGCCGCTGAAGCTGAAGTCGGGCAGGCCGTCGCCCATGCGCGGGAGCGAGAAGCGCACGGCGCGCGGGTCGCCCTCGCGCGCGAGCCGCTCGATGATGGGGCCGCCCGGGTAGCCGAGCCCCAGCATCTTGGCGACCTTGTCGTAAGCCTCGCCCGCGGCGTCGTCGCGCGTGCGCGCGAGCACGCGGTAGCGTCCGGGCTCGGGCACGTGGAAGAGGTTGGTGTGGCCGCCCGAGACGACGAGCGCGAAGGCCGGGTACTCAAGCGGCGGGTTGTCGAAGACGACCGAGTAGATGTGCCCCTCGATGTGGTTGACGCCGACGAAAGGTTTTCCGAGCGCGTAGGCCATCGCCTTCGCGAACGAGAGCCCGACGAGGAGCGAGCCGACGAGCCCCGGCCCCTGCGTGACGGCGATGCCGTCGATCTCGTCCTGCGCTACGCCGGCGCGCGCGAAAGCCTCCTCGACGACGGGCACGATCTTGTCGAGGTGCTCGCGCGAGGCCAGCTCGGGCACGACGCCGCCGAAGCGTTTGTGAATCTCGACCTGCGAAGAGATGACGGACGACAGCATCTCGCGGCCGTCGCGCACCAGCGCCGCCGCCGTCTCGTCGCAGGAGCTTTCGATGCCGAGCACTAACATGACTGGATTACCCCTGAAAACGTCCTCTGAAAGTAATTCAAATCCATTCTAACGTCGCCGGCCCGCCGGCCGCGAACGCGCGCGGAAAAATTCTTGGACGAAACCGCGGGTTCTCATTATACTCGCACGGCCTCGTAAGTCTCCGGCCTTTAGAGCTTGCCCTTCTTGCCCTACGCGGGCCGGGGCTTTTTCAACAACTCGCATTTCAACCCGAAACCAATCAACCCTCAAAGGAGAAGAATCAGCATGGCAATCACGGTTGTCAACTCGACGCCCGCGCAGGGGCTGGAGTTCACCATCTGCGGCTACGTGGACGGGTCAGCCAACCCGCCGATGTGGTCGGGCACGCTCCAGCCGATGAACACGTCGGGCTCTCAGGTGGTGATGGACGTGAGCGGGTATATGACTTACGCCGTCGGCTTCTACACGGTCGGCTGGCTGCCCGACGACGGTTGGGCCATCGCCTGGTCGCCGCAGGTGACTGACGAAACCACCGTCGCCCTCGCCATCAACGTCTTCGCTTAACGACGCCCGGCCCCGGCCAGCACCTCCCGGAAGAGGGCGTCCCAGCGCGCCGAGATGTTCTCCCAGCGGTACTCGGTTCGCGTCGCGTTGCGGTACGCCCTCTCCGACATCTCGCTCAACAACTCGCGGTCGGCGTAGAGCCTCTCCAGCGCCTCGGCCACGCCCTCCGGCGTCACCAGCCAGCCCTCGGTCAGAATCTTCTCGTTGACGACGGACAGGGCCGGCTCGACCAGCAGGGCCGAGCCCTCCCACAGCTCCGCGCACGCGCTGTGGCGCGGGACGACCTGCGCCGCGCGCGTCGCCGCGTGCTCGAAGCTCGGCAGCCCCCAGCCCTCCGCGCTCGAAGTGTTGAGCCCCACGTCGCAGGCGTTGTAGACGCGGTTGAGCTGCTGGGCCGAGACGCCCTGGATGACCTTGTTGAGGCTCGACATCAGCACGCGGTCTTCGACGCCGTAGCGGCGCGCGAGCAGGATGACGTTCCAGCCCACGTCCTCGACGCCCATGTGGAGGAAGAGGTTGACGTTCGCGGGCTTGCCGCGCGCGAAGAGCGCGAAGCCGCGGATGGTCGTGTCGATGCGCTTGCGCGGCTGGTTGCGGTTGGCGTTGAGGACGATGAAGCGGCCTTCGAGGTCCGGGAGCCCCTGGAAAAGTAGTTGCCGCGCGTGCAGGCGCTGCGAGACGCCCTCGGCTTCCAGCGGGCGGAAGGTCTCCGTGTCCACGCCGTGCGGGATGACTTCGACGGCGGGGAAGTCGAAGTGCGAATCTTTCGACCTCTGCGCGCGCGCGGCGGCCTCGATGACGCCGCGGCCGAACTCGGTGTAGGCGACGCAGCGGCCGACGCCGCGCAGCGGCTCGACGCTCTCGGCGTCGAGCGGCCCGCCGTCCACCGGGCAGTAGAGGACGACGGGCGGCGCGTCCTTCAACTTCCGCAGCTCGTGCAGGTATGCGTGCTGCACCCAGATGTCGTTGAGGACGAAGACGAGGCGCGGCTTGAGCTTCTCCGCCAGCGGCAGGACGCGCGACGCGCCCCAGCGGTCGCCGCCGAGATCGGCCGGGTAGAGGTTCCACGGCAGGCCGTGCGGGTCGCCGCGGTAGTTCGTGGCGAGGTGGTGAATCTCGTACGCCTCCGAGAGCGGCGTGAAGATGCCCTCCATCACGCGCGCGAAGCCCGTCGGCACGCCGCCGTCTCCGGCGACGAGGATGCGTGGGCGCTCGACCGTCTGGCTCAAGGGGGATTCGCTCCTTCAGGAAAATTTAACCACAGAGACACAGAGACACAGCTCGAAGACTTAACCGCTTTAAGCTGTGTCTCTGTGTCTCTGTGGTTAACGCTTAGCGGCGCTTCCAGCGGACGCCGTCGCGCGTGTCTTCGAGGGTGATGCCGCGCTCGGCGAGCTGGTCGCGTATCTCGTCGGCGCGCGCGAAGTCGCGGCGGTGGCGCGCCTCCTGCCGCTCGTCGATGAGCCGCTGGATGTCCTCGTCGAGCAGCGCGGGCGCGTCGTCGGGGAAGACGTTGAGGACGGAGTTGAAGCGCTCGATGAGCGCGAGGATGTCGCGGCGGTCGTCCTCGCGCAGCGCGCACGCGTCGAGCGCGGTGTTGACCTCGCGCCGGAGCCCGTGAATCGCCGCGAGCGCGACCGACGTGTTGAGGTCGTCGTCCATGCCCGCCTCGAACTCTTCGAGCGCGCGCGCCGCGGCCGCCTTCAGCTCGGGGTTCGAGCCCGCCTCCGGCTTCGCCTCGCGCAGACGCGCGCGGAACGTCCGCAGGCTCTCGACCGTCTTCTCGGCGCCCTGCAAGCCCTCGAACGTGAAGTTGAGCTGCTTGCGGTAGGGGACGCTCAGGAGCAGGTAACGGATGGCCGTCGGGTGGAAGCCCTTCTCCTTCAGGTCGCGGAAGGTGTAGTAGTTGCCGAGCGACTTCGACATCGACTCGCCCTCGACCTTCAGGTGCTCGGCGTGGAGCCAGTAGCGCGCGAACTGTTTACCCGTCGCGCCCTCCGACTGCGCGATCTCGTTCTCGTGGTGCGGGAAGACGAGGTCGATGCCGCCCGCGTGGATGTCGAACGTCTCGCCGAGGTACTTCATCGACATCGCCGAGCACTCGATGTGCCACCCCGGGCGGCCCTTGCCCCACGGCGAGTCCCAGCTCGGCTCGCCGGACTTGGCGGCCTTCCACAGGGCGAAGTCGGCCTTGTTCCGCTTGCCGG
>DAIRFV010000142.1:0-14330 GCA_036794905.1 Pyrinomonadaceae bacterium
GACGTCAACGCCAAGTTCCGCTACGGCGCGACCGCGCTCTTCAAGGCCGCCGAGCGCGGCCACACCGAGGTCGTCCGCCTGCTCATCGAGCGCGGCGCCGACGTGACGGTCAAGGACACCTTCTACGGCGCGACGGCGCTCTACTGGGCGACGGACAAGGGGCACACCGGCGTCGTGCGCGCCATCCTCGCCAAGAGCGCGGAGGGCGCGGGCGAGGTGCTGTTGACCGGCGTGCGCACGGGCAACGCCGAGATGACTTCGGCGGCGCTGGAGACCGGCAAGGTGCCCGCCGAGACGCTGACGGCCGCGCTCGTCTCGGCCGGCGCCGACGAGAAGAAGGCCCCGCTCGCCGAGCTGCTGAAGAAGGCCGGCGCGCAGCCGCCGCCCGAGGTGGACGCGGGCGTGCTCCAGTCCTACGTCGGCAAGTACAAGGGCGAGCCCGGCCCCGAGTTCAACATCACCGTCAAGGACGGTAAACTCGTCGCCGCGGTCGGCCCCCAGTCCTTCGCCCTGATGGCCGTCAACCCGACGACCTTCCGCCCCGTCGAGTTCGACGGCATCACCCTCACCTTCAAGGCCGAGGCCGGCAAAGTCACCGGCCTCGACTTCAAACAGGGCGCGAACACGACGCCGCTGAAGAGAGTAGACGGTAGCCAGTAGTCAGTAGTCAGTAGGGCTCCGCCCTGCGGGCGCTGACGATGAAAACCGCACGGTTCGAGCGACGAAAGGTTTTTTCTACTGACTACTGGCTACTGTCTACTGACTATCTGAGGTCAAACATGAAACGACTCACGCTCTCAGTCTTTTGCATCTGTCTGGTGGCCGCCGGGGCGCGGGCGCAGAACTGGCCGCAGTTCCGCGGCGCGGGCGCGTCGGGCGTGGCCGAGGGCCGGCCCGCGCCGGTCAAGTGGGACGCCACGAAGGCGACGGGCGTCGCGTGGAAGACCCCGATCCCGGGGCTCTCGCACGCGAGCCCGGTCGTGTGGGGAGATAAGGTCTTCGTCATCACGGCCGTCAGCTCCGAGGAGAAGCCCGAGGCGCGCTTCGGCCTCTACGGCGACGTGGAGCCGGTCAAGAACGACCCGAAGCACGCGTGGAAGGTCTACGCGCTCGACAAGAAGTCGGGCAAGGTCGTCTGGGAGCGCGTCGCCTACGAGGGCATCCCGAAGGTCAAGCGCCACCCGAAGTCCTCGCACGCCGCGTCCACCCCGGCGACCGACGGCAAGCACCTCGTCGTCCTCTTCGGCTCCGAGGGCCTCTACAACTACGACCTCAACGGCAAGCTCCTCTGGAAGCAGGACCTCGGCACGCTCGACGCGGGCTGGTTCTACGACCCCGACTACCAGTGGGAGTACGCCAGCTCGCCCGTCATCTGGAAGAACCTCGTCATCGTGCAGGCCGACATCCAGAAGGGCTCGTTCATCGCCGCCTACGACCTGAAGACCGGCAAGCAGGTCTGGAAGACCTCCCGCGGGGACGAGCTGCCCGGCTGGGGCACGCCGACGGTCTACGAGGGGAAGACGCGCGCCGAGGTCGTCACCAACGGCACGAAGGCCATCCGCGGCTACGACCCGCTGACGGGCAAGGAGCTGTGGCGGCTGACGCCCAACTCCGAGGTCACGACGCCGACGCCCATCTTCGCGCACGACCTCATCTACGTCACCAGCGGCTACCGCCCCATCCAGCCCATCTACGCCATCCGGCCGGGCGCCACGGGCGACATCACGCTGAAGGACGGCAAGGAGTCGAACGACTTCATCGCGTGGAGCAAGCAGCGCGGCGGCCCCTACATGCCGACGCCGATCATCTACGCCGACCTGCTCTACACGCTCTCGAACAACGGCGTCGTGACCGCCTACGACGCGAAGGCCGGCACGCGCGTCTACCAGCAGCGCCTCGCCGACCGCGGCGGCGCGTTCACCGCCTCGCCCGTCGCGGCCGACGGCAAGCTCTACCTTTCGAGCGAGGACGGCGAAATCTTCGTCGTCAAGACCGGCCCGAAGCACGAGCTGCTCTCCGTCAACCCGATGGGCGAAGTCCTGATGGCGACGCCCGCCATCAGCGACGGCATGCTCATCGTCCGCGGCATCAACCACGTCTTCGCCGTCGCCGACCCCTCGGCCGGGAAGTGAAGAGGGTGTTGGGTGCTGGGTGCTGGGTTTTAAGTTCCGGGTCAACGCGACTTGTCTTTAACCCTGAACCCAGAACCTGACACCCAGCACCTAACACCCAACACCTAACACCCAACACCCTTTCTCTAAGGAATACACAGTGAAACCGTCAGCCAAAATCTTTTCCGTCATCTTCGCTTCTCTGCTGATTGCGCTCGCGCTCTCAGTCAATTCGACTTCCGCGGCGGGCGACACGAACTGGCCGCAGTGGCGCGGGCCCGACGGCTCGGGCGTCTCGGCCGAAAAGGGTCTGCCCGAGGAGTGGGGCGAGAAGCAGAACGTCCGCTGGAAGACCCCCCTGCCCGGTCGCGGCCATTCGAGCCCCGTCGTCTGGGGCAAGCGCGTCTTCGTGACGACGGCCGTCGAGGGCGCAATCGTCCCCGGCGCGAAGGCCGCCGTGCACAAGATCGAAGGCCAGGAGTGGAGACACCCCGACAGCCTCGGCGCCGACCGCAGGCACGCCTTCAAGGTCATCGCGCTCGACCGCGACACCGGCAAGGTTTTGTGGGAGCAGACCGCCTGGGAGGGCACGCCCTACGACGACCGCCACCGCAAAAGCTCCTACGCCGCCTCGACGCCCGCGACCGACGGCAAGATGGTCTACGCCTACTTCGGCGCCGAAGGGCTCTACGCCTACGACGTAGGCGGCAAGCTCGCGTGGAAGTTCATGCCCGGCAAGCTGGGCACGCTCGGCATGGGGGCCGCCACGTCGCCCGTGCTCTTCGGGAACGTCGTCATCGTGCAGGCCGACGAGGAGGAGGGCAAGGACTCCTTCATCGTCGGGCTCGACAAGAAGACGGGCAAGGAGGTCTGGCGCTCGCCGCGCAAGGTGCAGGCGAGCTGGGCCACGCCGCTCCTCATCAACACGGGCAAGCGCACGGAGCTGATCGCGAGCGGCACCGAGTCCGTCATCGCTTACGACCCGGCGACGGGCAAGGAGCTGTGGCGAAGCAAGGGACTTGAGAGCAACGCCATCCCCTCGCCCGTGGCGACCGCCGGCCACGACATGGTCGTCGTCTCGGCCGGGTATCCGGCGAAGGTGGCCTACGCCATCCGGCTCGGGGCGTCGGGCGAGGTGAAGGATGCGGACATCGCGTGGCGCTACGCGAAGGGCACGGCCTACGTGCCTTCGCCGATTCTCTACGGCGACTACCTCTACCTCCTGACCGACAAGGGCATCATGACGTGCCTCGACGCGCGCACCGGCGAGGTCAAGTACGAGGGCGCGCGCGTCCCCGTCCCGGCCACCTTCACCGCCTCGCCCGTCGCCTTCGACGGCAAGATTCTGCTGACGAGCGAGGACGGCGACACCTTCGTCGTCAGGGCCGGCCCCCGGCACGAGGTTCTGCGCACGAACTCGGTGGGCGAGCCGGTCTACGCCTCGCCCGCGGTCGCCGACGGCAAGCTCTTCATCCGCGGCGAGAAGCACCTCTACGCCATCGAGCAGGCGAAGAAGTAGGCGCACAATAAAGGGAACACGCGGCGGCCTTGCGCCGTCGAATGGGAGGGCGCATGATGACACGCGCCCTCCCATCAATTTTTTAAACCCGGAGCAACCGCCATGTTCGAAGAGACGCAGACGAAGAGGCCCTGGTATCGCACCGGGCCGGTGTTAATTGCGGGCCCGCTGCTCGTCGTCGTGCTCGGCGGCGTCGGCGCCTACCTCCTCTTCGGCGCGGGCAACGGGCCTAACAACGACGACCACTACGCCGCGCTCGAACGCCACCGCGCAGAGCAGCAGGGCCAGGCCGCGCTCGCCGCGGCCGACCCCGCGGCCCCCGCGGCGGCAGACCCGCAGGCGAGCCCCGCCGCCGCCGTAGACCCCGCCGCGCAAGTCCCACAGCCGGGGGCGACGGCCGCCGCCGACCCGGCCGCGCAGGTTCCCGCCGCGAATCAGGCGGCGGCGCCCGCGGCGCCCGCGCGCAGGAACTACTGGACGAACTTCCGCGGCCCGGCGCGCGACGGCCGCTACGACGAGCAGCCGATTCGGACGAACTGGCAGGGCGGGCTGCCGCAGCTCTGGAAGCAGCCCTCGGGCGGCGGCTACGCCTCCTTCACCGTCGCCGACGGCGTCGCCTACACCATCGAGCAGAGGCGCGGGCAGGAGGTGGTCGCCGCCTACAACGTCGAGAACGGGCGCGAGCTGTGGACGAACGCTTGGGACGCGCAGTACACGGACTCGACCGGCGACGGGCCGCGCGCGACGCCGACGTGGCACGAAGGGCGGGTCTACGCGCTCGGCGCGCAGGGCGAACTGCGCTCTCTCGACGCGCGCACGGGCCGCCTCGTCTGGTCGAAGAACATCCTGAAGGATAACGGCGCGTCGAACATACAGTGGGGCATGGCGGCGTCGCCGCTGGTGGTTGACGACAAGGTGATCGTGATTCCGGGCGGCTCGGACGGCAAGTCCGTGGTCGCCTACAACGCGCGGACGGGCGCGCGCGCGTGGGGCGCGCTGGGCGACGCGGCCTCCTACACGTCGCCGATGCTGGTCACGCTCGCGGGGCGCAGGCAGATTCTCGCCGTCACGGCGCGGAACGTGGCCGGCATCGCCCCCGAGGACGGGTCGGTGCTGTGGGTCTTCCCGTGGTCGAACTCCTCCGGCATCAACGTCTCGCAGCCCATCGTCGCCGGCCCCAACCGCTTCTTCGTCTCGGCCGGGTACGGGAAGGGCGCGGCGCTCGTCGAGTTGAAGGATGCGGGCGGGAAGCTCTCGGCCGCGCCCGTGTGGGAGCGCCCCTCGATGAAGAACAAGTTCAACAGCTCGGTGCTGCACGAGGGGCACGTCTACGGGCTGGACGAGGGGATGCTGACGTGCGTGGAGCTGGAGACGGGTCAGCAGAAGTGGAAGGCGCGCGGCTACGGCTACGGGCAGGTCGTCTTAGCCAGCGGCCACCTCATCGTCACGACCGAGGAGGGCGAGATCGCGCTCGTGCGCGCCACGCCCGCCGGCCACACCGAACTCTCGCGCTTCCCCGCCCTACAGGGGCGCACCTGGAACGTCCCGGCCATAGCCAACGGACGCCTCCTCGTCCGCAACGCCACCGAGATGGCCTGCTACAAGCTGTCGGACTGAGTACTTGACTGGTTGAAGCGTGACCGTCCGACGCCGCCGACGCGGCGGATTCACGCGCGGGCTCCGTTTACTTAACGAAGCGACAGCGACGACAGCGTCGTCTCGTCCTTAATCAAAATGTCCTCGCCGAGCACGACCGGGTGCGCCCAGGTCTGCGAGGTGGCGACGGTGTACTGCGCCGACGGCGCAAACGAGGTGGCGGACGCGGGCAGGACGTAGAGCACCGCGTCGTTGGTGAGCGCCAGGAGCGTGCCGCCGAGGTTCACGATGGCCGCGTTCTCGCCCATCCGCCCCGGCCCCTGCCAGATGGTTTTGCCCGTCGCCGCGTCGAGCGCGAAGAACTGCCCCTTCTTGCGCGCCGAGAGCCCGTAGAGCGTCGAGCCCACGAGCACGGGCGTGTTCATGTACAGCTCGTTCTCCTCGTTGCGCCAGACCTCGACGGCCTTCCACTTCCCGCCCTCGCGCGCGGGGCGCAGCGCGACGATGCCGCCCCCCTCGAACGAGACGACGACCGTGTCCTTGTAGACGACCGGCGTGTTGGAGTTGGTGTCGTAACCAGTCTTCGCCGGGAGCTTCCACAGCAGCGCGCCCGTCGCGGCCGAGACCGCGACCAGCTCCTTCTGCGTGAAGGTGATGACCTGCCGCTCGCCCCCTAGGCTGAGCACCACGGGCGAGGAGTAGGCCGGGCCGTCCGCGTCGTAAGACCACTTGACCGCGCCGGTCGCCGCGTCGAAGGCCGTCAGCGCGCCCTTGTCGGGGCCGCCGACGTGCGCGACGAGGAGGTCGCCCACGACGACCGGTGACATCGCCGTCCCGTAGAGCGGCGCGGTCACGGGGAACTGCTTCGAAAAATCCTTCCGCCAGACGACGCGCCCCGTCTTCGCGTCGTGCGCCGAGAGCAGGCCGGCGATGCCGAGCGTGTAGACGCGCCCGCCCGCGACCACCGGCGTGGACTTCGGCCCCTTGCCGTGGTCGCGCGCCGCGGAGTTCATCTCGTAGGGCTGCGCCACCGCCCCCGCGCGCCACACCTCCTTGCCCGTCGCGGCGTCGAGCGCGAGCAGCACCTCCTCCTCGCCCTGCCGCGCGTGCTGGTAGACGACGCCCTGGCTGACGACCGGCGACGCGTGGCCGATGCCGACCGTCGCCTTCCAGCGCGGCTTCAACTCCTTCGGCCACGCGGACGGCGCGGCGACGCCGGCCGCCAGCCCGTCGCGGTTCGGCCCGCGCCACTGCGGCCACTCGGCCGCCGCGACGGCCGTGCCGCCGGCCTTCAAGTCAGTGCCGGCCACCGCCGCCGGGTTCGCGCCTTCGGCGGCGGCCGGGGTCGGCGTCGCGTCGGCGGGGGGAGCCGCCGCAGCCGACGGCGTGGGCGTGGCCGCCGCGCCCGCGTCTCCGACGAGCGCGGCGGGCTGGTCGGCCGCGCCCGCGGCGCAGGCCGCGAGGGCTAAGGCGAGGAGCGTCGTCGCGGGCAGGAGCAAACGGCGGACGTGCTTGGTCTGTCTCATCTCCGAGTCACCCTCTTGCATTTAGAAGAGCAGCTTCGCGCCGAACTGTACGTGGCGCGGGTCGCGCGCCGACGTGACCTGCCCGAACGTGGGCGAGCCGAGGAAGTTGTCGGGCAGGCTCAGGTTCGGGTGGTTGAAGAGGTTGAAGACCTCCGCGCGCAGTTGCAGGCTCACGCGCTCGCCGAGCGCGGTGTTCTTGACGAGCGAGGCGTTGACGTTCTGGTAGCCGGGCCCCGTCAGGATGTTGCGCCCGGCGTTGCCGAACGTGCCCGGCGCCGGGAACGCGAAGGCCGACGCGTTGAACCACTGCTCGGGCGTGCGCGGCCCCGAGTTCGGGTCGCCGACGAGGTTCGGCCGGTCGTTCGCGCCGAAGCCGAGCGACGAGCGCCCCGTGCCGCTGTTGTCGAACTCCTGGATGAGCGCCACCGTGAACGGCCGCCCGGTCTGCGCGGTGACGATGCCGTAGGTCTGCCAGCCCGTCAGCAGCGTCGTCAGGAAGCCGTCGTCGTTGACGAGGGAACGGCCGCGGCCGAAGGGCAGGTCGTAGGAGTAGCTGACCGAGAGGCGTTGGCGCACGTCGAAGTTCGAGAGCGCGCGCTCGGCCCGAAGGTCGTAGGAGTTCTGCGGGAAGTTCGGGTCGCCCGCGCTGGAGAAGAAGTTCGAGGCGTCGTCGATGGACTTCGACCACGTGTAGGAGCCGAGCAGCGCGAGCCCCTTCGAGAGCCGCTGCTGCAAACGCGCCTGCATGCTGTGGTAGGTGGACGAGGCGCGCGACTCGATGAGGTTGATGTCGTCGAACTGCGCGACGGGGCGCGGGACGAAAGGCAGATTTTGCGGGAGCACGCTCGGCTGCGGCTGGTTGATGTCGCGCGCCGAGAGGAGCTTCGTCCCCTTCGACCCGACGTAGGCGACTTCGAGCACGCCGCTCGCCCAGAGCTGCCGCTGCACGTTGGCGTTCCAGTGCTGCATGTAGGGCGTCCGCAGGTCGCGCTGGATGGCGAGCGCCGAGTCGGGGAGCTGGAGCGGGTAGTTCGCCGGGAACGGGTTCTCGACCGTGAGCGGCACGCCGAACTGCGGCAGCGGGAAGAAGAGGTTGAAGTCGAAGTAGGGGCGGTTGAAGTAGAGCGCCTCGCCGGGCGCGAGCGGCGACTGGTCGTAGTAGACGCCGTAGCCCGCGCGCAAAACGGTCTCGCCCGAGTCGCCCAGAGTCCACGCGAGCCCGACGCGCGGGGCGAAGTTGTTCCGGTCGGGTCGGAAGCCCGAGCGCGGGACGCCGTTCGTGCCCACGGCGACGAGCGCGCGCGTCGCCGGGTCGTAGACGTTCGCGCGGTCTTCGGCGTCCACCGGCGGCGAGTTGTACTCGTAGCGCAGGCCCGCCGACAGGGTCAGGCGCGGCGTCAGGCGAATCTGGTCGTTGAGGAAGAAGTGGTAACTCTCGCCGCGCAGGTGCTGCGCGTTGTCCACGCGCGCGCCGCCCGTCACGGTCGGCAAACCCTGCAAGAGGTCCGCGAGCGAGTTGCCGCTGTAGGCGAACGGCGTGAACTGCAGGAGGCCGCGCGCCTGCACGTCGCGGAAGGCGTTCTGCTGGACGGCGCGCAGGTCGGCGCCGAACTTGAAGAGGTGCGCGCCGCGCGTGTAGGTCGCCGTGTCGAGGAACTGGAACGTGTTGGTGACGCTCATCTGCGGGTTGTTGAACTCCTCGCCCAGGGGCGAGAAGCCCGTCACGGTGATGAAGCTCAGGCCCGCGTCGCGCGGGTTCGGCGAGAGGTCCGGGAGGCCGACGCTCTGGTTGACCGAGGCGGCGCGGTTCTCCTGGAGGACGCTCGCCGCGACGCGGTTGAAGGCGACGCGCGCGTCGTTGACGAAGGCCGGGCCGAACGTCTTAGTCCACGCGGCCATCGCGTTCTGCCCGCGCCGCGCCACGTCGTTGCCGTAGCCGGGGACGGCCGAAAACGTCGGCCCCGCGAACGGCTCGTAGAGCGCGCGGTCGCCGAAGCTGTAGCGGAAGGCGAGCGTCGAGCTGTCGCCCAGGATGTGATCGACGCGCGCGTCGAAGTGGTCGTTGCGGTCGCGCTGCGTGGGCGACGAGACGAAATTGGCGAAGGGCGTGGCGCGGTTCGGCGCGGGGTAGAGCGCGGCGATGCGGCGGCCGACGGCGCTCTGCCGCTCAAGCGGCACGACGTTGCCGGGGAAGCACCCGCTCTGGTTCTGCGCGTTACACGGGAGCGACTGGAACGTCACGGGGTCAACGCGGAAGTGGTCGCGGACGAAGACGGGCTGCCCCGTGAAGTCGAACGAGTGCGAGAAGTCGCCGGCACGTTCGGCCAGCGTCGGGACGTTGGCGATGCGCGTGATGCCTTCGCGCGAGCGCGTGCCCTCGTAGTCGGCGAAGAAGAAGGTGCGGTTCCTGCGGAGGGGGCCGCCGGCGGCGAAGCCGAACTGGTTGCGGATGTACTTGGGCGCGGGCTCGGAGGCGGGCGCGAAGAAGTTGCGCGCGTCGAGGCGGCCGTTGCGGTGGAACTCGTAGAGCGAGCCGTGGAACTCGTTGGTGCCCGACTTCAGCACCACGTTGACCTGCGCGCCCGCGCTGCGGCCGAACGAGGCGTCGTAGGTCGAGGTCAGCGTCTCGAACTCGCGGACGGCGTCCACGGGCGGGCGGACGCCGAAGGTGTTGAGCTTGGGGTCTACGTTGTAGACGCCGTCGAGCAGGAAGTTGTTCGAGTCCTCGCGCGCGCCGTTGACGGAGAAGGCGAAGTCGCCGCGCACCGACCCGGCGGAGCCTTGCGCGGGCGGCGCGGCGCCGGGGACGAGCAGGCTCAACTCGTAGAAGTTGCGCCCGTCGAGCGGGAGGCCCTCGACCTGCCGGTTCTCGATGACCGTCCCGAGCGAGGCCGAGTCCTTCTTCATCAGCGCCGCTTCGGGCACGTCCACCGTGACCTGATAGCCTCCCGCGCTCGGGGAGAGGGTAACGTCCACCCGCTGCCCCTGATTGACCAGAACCTCCACCCGGTGCTGTTGGGCGGCGAATCCTTGAGCCTCGAACCGCAGGAGGTAGACACCCGGGACTAAAGACGCGAGCGCGTATCCGCCTTCCTCGCCGCTCGTGGCCTCGCGCGTCTCGCCCGTCTCCTCCCTGGTGAGGCTCACGGTCGCGCCGGGGATGACGGCGCGGTTCGGGTCGTAGACCGTGCCGCGCACGGAGGCGCGGTGCGTCTGCGCGGAGGCCGGCGGCGCGGCGTTGAAGACGGCGGACAGCGAGATGGATAAAAGTACGAGTGCCTGGAGCTTTGACTTCAAGACTGATTTCTCCTCGGGGTCGTTCGCGCGGCCGAAGAATCTTCGCACAACGCGCGCGACAGTTTTTTGCATCATCACTGGAATTGGCTTTTGTGGCAAAAGACGGCGTAAAAAGAGCGTTCGCCCGTCATTTTCGCGGCGGCGGGGGTGGATTTCCCTTACAAGTCTGAAACCGCCTGCTAGAATGCGGAGTATAAACGGTCGCCCCAGACAGTAGCTATCGAACCGGAGTTATACGTCCACATGCTGAAAAACGTTTCTCTTCTTCAACCCCTCGGCGCGAGGCTCGTCCTGCTGGCGCTCGCCCTCCTCTTCTCCGCGTCGGCCGCCCGCGCCCAGACGACGAGCACGCTCGCGGGCGACGTGCGCGACGCCAACGGCGCGGCCGTCACCGGCGCGACCGTGACGGCCAAGAGCATCGAGACGGGGCGGGCGAGCACGGCCACCTCCGACGGCGAGGGGCGCTACACCTTCGCCGGCCTCCCCGTCGGCCCTTACGAGGTGCGCGCCGAGAAGGCGGGCTTCAAGCAGAACGTCTTCGAGCGCGTCACCCTCACGGTCAACGAGACGGCGACGCTCGACATCAGCATGCAGCCCGCGGGCTTCGAGGAGCAGGTCACGGTCACGGACGAGGCCGAGCTCGTCAACACGCGCACGCCCGAGCTGAGCTTCCTCGTCGGCGAGCGCGCCATGCGCGAGCTGCCCCTGAACGGCCGCAACTACACAGACCTCGCCTTCCTCCAGCCCGGCGTCGTCGCCTACCCGCACCGCGACACGGGCTCGGTCGTCGCCCACGGCGTCGGCATGAGCATCAACGGGCAGGACCCGCGCTCGAACGTCTACCTGCTCGACGGCACCGTGCAGAACGACTTCACGAACGGCCCGGCGGGGAGCGCCGCCGGCACCTCGCTCGGCCTCGAGTCCATCCGCGAGTTCCGCGTCGAGACCAACGCCTACAGCGCCGAGTACGGCCGCAACTTCGGGGGCCAGGTCAACGCCGTCTCGAAGTCGGGCTCGAACGCCTTCCACGGCTCGCTCTACGAGTTCCACCGCAACGACAACCTCGACGCGCGCAACTTCTTCGACCCCGAGCGCAAGCCCGAGTTCCGCCGCAACCAGTTCGGCGGAAGCCTCGGCGGCCCGCTTGAGACAGACCGCCTCTTCTTCTTCGCGGGCTACGAGTCGCTGCGCGAGAACCTCGGCCGCACCGTCCGCACGGTCACGCCCGACCTCGACGCGCGCGCCGGCATCGTCACGCGCTGCAACATCACCCCGGCCGCGGGCCAGCCCTGCCCCGAGGCCAACATCGTCCGCACCAACGTCGGCGTCAACGCGGCCGTCCGGCCGTTCCTCGACGCGTTCCCGCTGCCGAACATCGGCGCCTCGCGCGTCGCGGGCAACCTCGCCGCCTACACCTTCGGCTTCGACCAGACGGTGCGCCAGCACTTCCTGCAAGGGCGCGTGGACTACAACCGCAGCGAGCGCGACCAGTTCTTCGCGCGCTACACCTTCGACGACGCCGACCAACTGCTGCCGACCGACTTCCCGCAGTTCCCGCGCACCTTCTTCTCGCGCAACCAGTTCTTCACGGGCGAGTACCGGCAGACGCTCTCGGCCTCGACCCTGAACACCTTCCGCTTCAACTTCAGCCGCACGCGCGTCGGGCAGAACGTCGAGGCGAATCTGGCCTCCCCGCTCCCCGAGTTCGTGCCCGGGCGCGGCATCACCGGCGACATCGACATCGGCGGCATCCCGCGCTTCGGCCCGCAGTCTTCGGGGAACCTGCGCCTCGTCCAGAACGTCTACGGCGGCGAGTACAGCCTCGTCCACAGCCGCGGCCGGCACCTCGTCAAGGCCGGCGTGCTCGCCGAGCGTTACCAGGACAACATGGTCAACCCGACCTTCAGCAACGGCATCTACACGTTCGCCTCCGTCGGAGACTTTCTCCAGAACCGCGCGCAGCGCTTCATCGGACTCACGCCCGAGGCGCAGTTCGACCGCTACTGGCGCTTCACGCTCCTCGGCCTCTACGTGCAGGACACGTGGCGCGCGAGCCAGCGCCTCTCCCTGAGCGCGGGGCTGCGTTACGAGGCTTCGACGATGCCGGTTGACCTCGGCGGGCGCGACGTGTCGCTCCCCTCCCTGAGCGACCGCACGCCGACCATCGGGCCGCTCTACGAGAACCCGACCCTGAAGAACTTCGCGCCGCGCGTCGGGTTTGCGTGGGACGTGTTCGGCGACGGGCGCACCTCCGTGCGCGGCGGCTACGGCATCTACTACAACACGAACAACCAGCAGAACCTGATCGTGACGGTGACGAACCCGCCGGCCACGCCGCGCCCCGTCATCAACAACCCTTCGTTCCCCGTCCCCGTCTTCGCCGGCTCGCTCTCGATCCGCCCCGTGCAGTTCGACCTCGACAACCCTTACCTACAGGTCTGGAACCTGAACCTGCAACGGGAACTCTGGTTCGACACCGTCGTCACCGTCGGCTACGCGGGCTCGCGCGGCGTCCACCTCCTGCGCAGCAACGACGTGAACATCCCCGCGCCCGTCATCCGCGCCGACGGCACGCCCTTCTGGCCCGCGGGTCAGGCGCGGCCGAACACGGCGTTCACCACCATCGAGCTGAAGTCCTCGGACGGCAACTCGTGGTACAACGCGCTGGTCTTCGAGGCGCGCAAGCGTCTGACGCGGGGCCTGAACGCGCAGCTCTCCTACACCTTCGCGCGCAACATCGACACGACGCAGGCTTCGACCTTCTTCTCCGACGCGACGAACGGGACGACGACGGCCTTCCCCGAATTCCCCGGGCTCAACTACAACAAGGGGCTCTCGGACTACCACGCCAAGCACAACCTCGTCGTCAACTTCACGTGGCAGCTCCCCTTCGGCGAGGGGCGCGAGGGGCTGGCGGGCTTGTTGACGAGGGGCTGGCAGTTGTCGGGCATCGGGCAGGCGCGCAGCGGGAACCCCCTGACGGTCTTCGTCGCGCGCAACCGCTCGCGCTCGCAGTGGTCGCCGTCGCTCGCGCCCGGCATCGGCTTCGACCGGCCGGACTTCGCGCCCGGCTTCGACGCCAACTCGGCCGTGCTCGGCGGCCCCGACCAATATTTCGACCCGGCGGCCTTCCGCCTGCCCGCGGCGGGCACGCTCGGCAACGTCGGGCGCGGGGCGCTCATCGGCCCGAACCTGCGCGTCTTCGACCTCTCGCTCGTCAAGAACACGCGCTGGGGCCGGCTCGGCGACGACGGCGCGGTGCAGTTGCGCCTGGAGGCTTTCAACCTCTTCAACCGGGCCAACTTCTCGCCGCCGTCCCTGACCGTCTTCACCGGCGCGGCCGACAACGAGCAGCCGCTCTCGACCTTCGGCCGCATCCGCTCGACCACTACCTCCTCGCGGCAGGTGCAGTTGGGCGTGCGGCTCACGTTCTGAAAAGCCGTGAACCGTGAACCGTGAACCGTGACCAGTGAGAGCCCTGTCTTTTCTTGTCACGGTTCACGGTTCACGGTTCACGATTCACGGAGTGAATAGAATGCTCTGGATCATCTTCGCCCTCGGCGCGGCGCTCGCGTGGGGGCTCTACGGGCCGGTGCTCCACCAGGGGCAGGTGCAGTTGGGCAGTCCCTTGCGCGCGCTTTTGTGCGTGGGGGCGGCCTACTTTTTGATCGGGGTGCTGGTGCCCGTGCTGGGGCTGTCGTCGCAGGGGGGCGTGACGGAGGGGTTCACGACGAAGGGCGCGCTGGCGGCGACCGCCGGCGGGGCGCTCGGCGCGATAGGGGCGGTGTGCATCATCTACGCCTTCCGCTCAGGGGGCCTGCCGACCTACGTCATGCCGCTCGTCTTCGCGGGCGCGCCGCTCGTCAACGTCCTCTTCTCGATGGTGCTCCACCCGCCGAAGCAGGCTCCCAACCCGCTCCTCTACCTCGGCTTCGTGCTCGCCGCCGCGGGCGCGGGCATGGTCTTGTACTTCAAGCCGCAGTCGTGAAGAGGCGTAAACCGTGAACCGTGAACCGTGACCAGAAGGAAGAGCCGGTCTTCTCTGGTCACGGTTCACGGTTCACGGTTCACGGCTTTTTCCGCTGGCCGATGGCGTAGAGGTGGTTCGAGGTGCGGATGAAGAGTTGGCCTTCGGAGATGGCGGGCGAGCTGAGCGTGTACTCCGCGAGGTCGTTCTCGGCGAGCACTTCGAACTGCGGCCCCGCCTTGATGACCGAGGTCACGCCGTCCTCGCTCGTCACGTAAATCTTCCCGTCGGCGAGCACGGGCGACGCGCTGTAG
>DAIRFV010000143.1:0-12218 GCA_036794905.1 Pyrinomonadaceae bacterium
GTGGCGAAGCGGTGGCCGGGCGGCACCGAGTCGTTGACGCGGACGATGCGGCCACATTGCAACGCGACCTCAAGCCCCGGCGTGGTCGGCTCCTTGACGACCGCGAGATTGTCAGAAGGGTCTACAATTATCGCATAGTCGCCGATGGGCGGGGCCTGCGTTGAGGTGGTACTGGGCATTGTGAAACTTAGCTACCGCTCTATACCTCAGGCTTGCAGCACGTCGGGGAGGATCAGAGACCTCACGTTCGGGTGCAGGCGCAGCCAGAGTCCCGGGTTCTCGTCGAGCTGACGCGCGCGCGCGTCAGGGTCTTCGGATATCTCAGTTTCGAGCAGCCGTTTGTAGCTCGCGGGCTTGGCCGGGGAGGTCGAAGCGTCAACGATGGACTGGACGATGCGGCGCGCGCCGAGGATGGCGGCCGGGCCTAAAGTCAGGATGTAAGACGCGGCGCGGCACTCGGCCTCGTCCTCGGGCGTGACACGGCTTCCGCCGACCTTGAACTTGCTGATGTGGTGTTCGAGGATTGACGGCGAGATGGGGATGACGCCCGCAACGTCGCCCGCCGCCGCGCCCGAGCCCGGCTTAATGTATGCGAGGTGCGAAGCCTCGCCCGGCTCAGGCCCCATCCCGAGGAAGAAGATGTCGATGCCGCCCAACGAGTCGAGCTTCTCAAGGTAACGAGCCAACTCGCCTTCGAGGTCGTCCGTGTCCGTGCGCATCGGCGTGAAGCTCTTCACCTTCCTGAAGAAGTCCGCGCCGAGCAGGCGCTCGAAGTCGCGCACGAAGCTGAGGCCGTTGTCCATATGCATCGGCGCGAGCGCGTCCTGCGTGAAGACGTGCAGACGGCCGAGCAGTTCGTCCGCTTCGACGGTCTTCGCGACCTCCGCGACCTGCTTGTACATCGCCTGCGCGCCGCGCCCGCCGAGCAGGATGATGACGAGGTCGCCCTCCTTCTCGCGCGCCGCGCGCTGAATCTCTTCCCACTGCGTGCGGCCGACAGCCTCTTCGGTCGGGAGGACTTCGTAGTCGATGGGACGAACCTGAGATGCGGAAACGTCCGCGTCGGCGCGGCCGAGCCAGGTGTTGACGCCGACGACCCGCCTCACGAACTGATTCTGTTTGGGAGCTGACAAAACTTACCCCTTCCCTTTTGCCGTAACCGCCATGAGGGAGGATGGTGCCTTCGCCTGTAGTGACGGCCTGGAGACTGAATCGTGTCGAATGGTATAACCATTTAATCTAAGCGCGAACATTATTTACCATAAAAGACGATGCCAAAGCAAGGTAAAATAAGTCTGCCTGAGAAAAATCATCCGAGAAACGTCGAGGCTCGCCGGGAAATGACTTGACAGCAATTGAGGAGTGGTGTTACACAATAATTGCTATCCGGTTAATTGGTAATACCTTCTTAAAATCTTGTTCAGAACTTGAGGCCGTCGAATCCCCGCGTAGCTCGCCGGCCTCTATGAATCGAAGTAAACGCCGGCCGCGCCCCCGCAGAGGGCGGCCGAGCAGACGGGTTTTAAGTGAGCAGATGAGCTACGCCCCTTTTGAACTCGGCGGCAAGGTGGCGGTGGTGTTCGGCGGCACTTCGGGCATCGGCCGCGCCATCGCGCACGGGCTGGCGGAGGCGGGCGCCGACGTGGTCGCCACGTCCCGCGACGGCGAGCGCGTCGAGACGGTCGCCGCCGAGTTGGAAGGTCGCGGACGCCGGACGTTGCGCCTGACTTGCGACGTGTCCGAGCGCGACTCGATATACAGAGTGCTTGAGGCCGTCGTCGGCGGTTTAGAGAAGGTGGACATCCTCGTCAACTCCGCGGGCCGGACGATACGCGCGCCGACCGTGGACTTCAGCGAAGAGGACTGGGCGGAGGTCATCGAGACGAACCTGACGGGGACGCTCAGGGCCTGCCAGATATTCGGAAGGCACATGCTGGCGCGCGGCTACGGCCGCATCATTAACATCGCGTCGCTCTCCTCGTTCGTGGCGCTGGCGGAGGTCGCGGCCTACTCCGCGAGTAAGGCGGCGGTCGCTTCGCTGACGAAGTCGCTGGCCATCGAGTGGGCGCAGAGCGGAGTCAACGTCAACGCCATCGCACCGGGCGTCTTTCGCACCAAGATGAACGAGCACCTTCTCGACGGGACGGAGCGCGGGCGCGAGTTTTTGCTGCGAACGCCGATGGGTCGTTTCGGCAAAGTCGAAGAGTTGGCCGGCGCCGCCGTCTTCCTCGCCTCAGACGCGTCGAGCTTCGTCACGGGCGAGATAATCGCCGTGGACGGCGGCTTCCTCGCGAGCGGCGTCAACAAGTAAGAAGGCGACCGCAGATTGTTTCAAATGGATAAGAACGCGGAGATTGCGGAGAAGACCGGGCGGCTGACGCGGATGTTGGCGGCCGAGGGGTTGGGCGGCGTGGTGCTCGTCGCGCAGCCGAATTTCGCCTGGCTGACCGCGGGCGGGACGAACGGCGTTGACGCGAGCCGCGAGCAGGGCGTGGGCGCGCTGTTCGTGCGCGCGGACGGGAAGCGCTTCGTGCTCGCCAGCCGCATCGAAATGGCGCGGCTGCTCGAAGAGGAGTTGGCCGGTGCCGACTTCGAGCCGGTCGAGTTCGGTTGGGAGGAGGATAAGGCTTCGCCGACTTTCCTCGCAGACCTTGCCACGAAGTTGAGCGACGGCGGCGCCCCGCTCGGCTCCGACTTATCTATCAGCCCGAAAGTGAAGGCAATTGACGGCGCCGTCTCGCGTTGCCGTTTTCAGCTCACCCCGCCCGAGTTGGAGAGGTTTCGTCAGCTCGGGCGCGACGCGGGCGAGGCTTTAGGCGCGGTGGCGAGGTCACTCGCGCCGGGTGAATCTGAGCATGAAGTCGCGCGCCGTGTGAATGACGCCTTGGCCGCGCGCGGGATGCGTTCGGTCGTGACTCTGGTCGCGGCGGACGAGCGCATCTCGAAGTTCCGTCACCCTGTCCCGACAGAACGCACGTGGGAGCGCGTCATCCTGCTCGTCACATGCGCGCGACGGCATGGGCTCGTCGCGTCGCTCTCGCGCATCGTCTGCGCGGGTGAGGTGCCGGAGGAATTGCGGCGCCGCACTGACGGCTCGGCGCGCGTGAACGCGAAGTTGTGGGCGGCGACGCGGCCCGGCACCGTCGGCTCCGACCTGTACCGCGTCGCTGCGGAGGCTTACGCCGAGGAGGGCTTCCCCGGTGAAGAACTCCTGCACCACCAGGGGGGCGCGGCGGGCTACCGCACGCGCGACTGGGTTGCGCACCCGGCGAGCGCCGAGTCGGTTCAGGCGCAACAGGCTTTCGCCTGGAATCCGAGCATCACCGGCTCGAAGGCCGAGGAGACTTGCATCGCCTCGGCCGAAGGTGTAGAGGTAATATCCACAACCCCCAATTGGCCCCAAATCCCCGTCCGAGTCGGAGGGCGCGAATACCTTCTGCCCGACGTGCTGTCCGTCTGACATTCCGGGCGCGGAACTTAACCTTCCCTTCTTGCGAGATAAGAATATGAGCGAGATAAGTAAACCGGTTAAAGAGACCTCTTACCCGAAGTCGGAGTCGGAAATCGCGCCGCCGATGTCGGCGGGGGCGAGCGTGACGGGGGCGGCCGTCGCCGCGGCCGAGGGCATCCCGGGCCGGGTCGGGCGCTACCGCTGGGTCATCTGCACCCTGCTCTTCTTCGCCGCGACGATCAACTACATCGACCGCCAGGTGATCGGCATCCTGAAGCCGACGCTCCAGGCGGAGATCGGCTTCTCCGAGATCGAGTACAGTTGGATCGTCTTCTACTTCCAGTGCGCCTACGCCATCGGGCTGCTCGGCGTCGGCTGGGTGATGGACAAGATCGGGACGCGCAAGGGCTTCAGCCTCGCCGTCGTCGTCTGGAGCCTCGCCGCGATGGCGCACGCGCTGGCCCGCTCGGTCGCGGGCTTCAGCATCGCGCGCTTCGCGCTGGGGTTGGGCGAGGCCGGCAACTTCCCGGCCTCGATCAAGACCGTCGCCGAGTGGTTCCCGAAGAAGGAGCGAGCGCTCGCCACGGGTATCTTCAACGCGGGCACGAACGTCGGCGCGCTGGCGACGCCGCTCCTCGTCCCCATCATCACGATTGCCTGGGGCTGGCAGTGGGCCTTCATCCTGACGGGCGCCGTCGGCTTCGTCTGGGTCGTCTTCTGGCTCCTCCTCTACAAAAAGCCCGAAGAGCACCCGCGGCTCTCTAAAGAGGAGCTGGCTTACATCCAGTCCGACCCGCCCGACCCCGCGGTGAAGACGCCGTGGGCGCGTCTGCTCCCGCACCGCCAGACGTGGGCCTTCGCGCTCGGCAAGTTTTTGACTGACCCCATCTGGTGGGTCTACCTCTTCTGGCTGCCCGACTTCCTCAACAAGAAGCACGGCCTCAACCTGAAGGATTTCGGCCTGCCTCTGGCGACCATCTACATCATCGCCGACGTGGGCTCCATCGGCGGCGGCTGGCTCTCGTCCACGCTCATCAAGCGCGGCTACAGCGTCAACGCCGGCCGCAAGATAGCGATGCTCGTCTGCGCACTGGCCGTCGTGCCCATCGTCTTCGCCGCGCAGACGACGAGCCTCTGGACGGCGGTGATTTTAATCGGCATCGCGGCGGCCGCGCACCAGGGCTGGTCGGCTAACATCTTCACTTTGACCTCCGACATGTTCCCGCGCAGTGCGGTCGGCTCGGTTGTCGGCATCGGCGGCATGGCGGGCTCCATCGGCGGGATGCTCATCGCGCTCGTCGTCGGCATGATTCTGGAGCGCACGGGCTCTTACGTCCCCATCTTCATCATCGCCGCCTCGGCCTACCTCTTCGCGCTGCTCGTTATCCACCTCCTCGCGCCGCGGCTCGAACCGGCGAACCTGGAGGGGTCTCCGAGCCGGGGTTAGAACATGACGGACGCGCTGATGGTAAGGAAGAAGTCGGAGTGCCGCTGGGACGTTGTCTCCCTGGGCGAGGTGATGCTCAGGCTCGACCCGGCCGAGGGGCGCGTCCACACGACGCGCACGTTCCAGGTCTGGGAGGGCGGCGGCGAGTACAACGTCGCGCGGGGCCTGAAGCGCTGCTTCGGCCTCGACGCGGCGGTCGTCACGGCGCTCGCGGATAACCCCGTCGGCCGTCTGGTGCAGGACTTAATCTACCAGGGCGGCGTTGACCAGACGCACGTCCTCTGGCGCAAGTACGACGGCGTCGGGCGTGAGGTGCGCAACGGCCTCAACTTCACCGAGCGCGGCTTCGGCGTGCGCGCGGCGCTCGGGTGTTCCGACCGCGGGCACACGGCCGTCTCGCAGCTCAAGCCCGGCGACATCGATTGGGAGCAGGTTTTCGGGCGCGAGGGCGCGCGCTGGTTCCACACCGGCGGCATCTTCTGCGCACTCTCCGAGACGACGCCCGCGGTCGCGCGCGAGGCGATGCAGGCGGCGAAGAGGCACGGCACCGTCGTCTCTTACGATTTGAACTACCGCGACTCGCTCTGGAAGTCCATCGGCGGGAAGGCGCGCGCGCAGGAGGTCAACCGCGAACTGGCTTCGCTCGTGGACGTGATGATCGGCAACGAGGAGGACTTTACGGCCTGCCTCGGCTTCGAGGTCGAGGGGCTGGACGAGCACCACTCCAAACTCGACGCGGGCAATTTCAGGAAGATGATCGAGCGCGCGGTCGCCGAGTATCCGAACTTTAAAGTCGTCGCGACGACGCTGCGGAACGCGAAGACGGCGACCGTCAACGACTGGGGCGCGGTCTGCTACGCGGGCGGAGAACTCTACCAGTCGCAGACGCGCGAGAACCTCGAAATCTTCGACCGCGTCGGCGGCGGCGACTCTTTCGCGTCAGGGTTGATTTACGGATTTTTGAACGGGCGCGGCCCGCAGTGGGCCGTCGAGTGCGGCGCGGCGCACGGGGCGCTCGCGATGACCACGCCCGGCGACACGACGATGGCGACGCTCTCCGAGGTCGAGCGCGTGATGAGGGGCGGCGGCGCCCGCGTCGCGCGTTAGGGCGCCAGTCCCGCGCCGTCACCGTTGCCGTTGGAGTGATTGAAATCCGAGCCTCCGGGCTCGTCCGCCTCTGCCTCCCAGGCCCTCTGCGCCTTCGAGAGGTGGGCGCTCATGGCGTGGCGCGCGGCCTCCGGGTCGTGCTCGCGGATGGCGCGGTAGACGTGGCGGTGCATCTCGGCCGACTCCTTGAGGTCGGTGGCGCGCTTAACGGTCTTGATGCGTGTGTCGAAGAGAATGGTCGCCACCATGTTCATCAAAGACGTGAGGATGCGGTTGCCCGAGGCGGCCGCGACCGTCTGGTGAAAGCGCACGTCGTGGACGAGGAACTGCTCGGGGTCGTCGAGCGAGGCGAACATGCCCGCGACCTCTTCGGACATCGTCGCCATCTGATCGCTCGTCGCGCGCTCGGCCGCGAGCCCCGCGACGGCCATCTCCAGCGCCTGCCGCGCCTCGAACATCTCGGCCGACGTGAAGCCGTGGAGCGAGGCCATCAGGCGCAGCGGGCTGCTGTCGAGCGAGGGCGGGCCGTCGGCCTTGACGACGAAGGTGCCAGCGCCCTGTCGAGACTGTAGGACGCCGACCGCGGCGAGCGAGCGGATGCCGGCGCGCAGCGTCGGGCGGCTGACGCCGAGCATTTTGGCGAGGTCGCGCTCGGGCGGGAGGCGGTCGCCGGGGCGCAGGTCGCCGCGGTGAATCATTTCGCGGAGTTGCGAGATGACCTCCTCCGAGGTCGTGCCGCGCCGATCCGGGTCGATGGTCTTGAAGATGTCGTGGTTCAAATCGGTCATACCATTCGTCCTGTTGAAAATTTAAGTTGACCACGGCGCCGAGGATTTTAAGGCTCGGTAAGATCAATCTGCCGGGCTCCCACGCTGACGGCGCCATTCTACAAACAAACCGTCTGTTTGTCGAATGTTTTATTTTATCCGTGAACGATAAAGGTCTAACCATTTAACGGTTTTTGAGTTTTTTCGAGGCGGAATCGCCAAAGCTCCGCACTCGGGATTGGTCATTCGCGCTTCTGGCGAAGTTCTTTACGGAGGGTGTCCCTTTGAAATCCATGACGAAGCTAATGCTGGCTCTCATCATCTTTTCTGCCTGCGCCGCGGGCGCGCGCGGGCAGGCGGCCGCGCCACTTTCCGAGCGGATGGCGGCGACCGTCATGACGACCTGGAAGGACTCCATCAAGTCCGACCCCGAACGTCCAGACCGTTGGACGTACGAGCAGGGCGTGACGCTCACGGGGATCGAGGCCGTCTGGCTGAACACCGGCGACGGGCGTTACTTCGAGTACATCAAGCACGTCCTCGACAGACTCATCGAAGAGGACGGCACGATCCGCACGTACAAGAAGGAAGACTTCAACATCGATAACGTCCAGCCCGGCCGTTTGCTGCTCACGCTCTACAAGGTGACGGGTCAGGACAAATACCGGAAGGCCGCCGCGCACCTGCGCGACCAGTTGCGCTCGCACCCGCGCACGTCCGAGGGCGGCTTCTGGCACAAGAAGATTTACCCTTCGCAGATGTGGCTCGACGGCCTCTACATGGGCGAGCCGTTCTACGCCGAGTACGCCGCGACCTTCGGCGAGACCGAGGCGTTCGACGACATCGCCAAGCAGTTCATCCTGATGGAGAAGCACTCGCGCGACGCGAAGACCGGCCTGCTCTATCACGGCTGGGACGAGTCGCGGGCGCAGCGCTGGGCCGACAAGACGACGGGGCGCTCGCCGCACTTCTGGGGGCGCGCGATGGGCTGGTACGCGATGGCGCTCGTGGACACGCTCGACCACTTCCCCGCCGACCACCCGCGGCGCGCGGACTTGATCGCGATACTCGGCCGTCTGGCCGCGGCCGTCGGGAAGTATCAGGAGCCGCAGTCGGGACTCTGGTATCAGGTGCTCGACAAGGCCGGCGCGAAGGGCAACTACCTTGAGTCCTCGGCCGCCGCGATGTTCGTCTACTCGATTGCCAAGGCCGTGAAACTCGGCTACCTGCCCGAGTCCAACCTGAAAGTCGCGCAGAAGGGCTGGGCCGGAATCCGCAAGCAGTTCGTCGAAGAGGCTCAGGGCGGCGGGGTCAACTTCAAAGGCACGGTCAGCGTCGCGGGACTCGGCGGGAACCCGTACCGCGACGGCAGCTACGAATACTATCTGAGCGAGAAGGTCGTCACCAACGACGCGAAGGGCGTGGGCGCGTTCCTGATGGCGGCGGCGGAGATGGAGGCGGCCGAGGGTCGTCCGGTGGGGCGCGGTAAGACCGTCATGCTCGACGACTACTTCAACCACGAGGTGAAGAAGGACGCGGCGGGCGGCTCGACCGTCTGGCACTACAAGTGGAATGAGCGGCCGCACCCGGGCTTCCACGTCCTCGGACACGTCTTCCGGAACTACGGCGCGAAGACTGAGACGCTGAGCGCGGCCCCGACCTCGCAGAATTTGAGGAACGCCGACGTCTACATCATCGTCGATCCGGACACGGAGAAGGAGACGGAGAAGCCGAACTTCGTCGAGCCCGCGCACGTCAAGGCGATTGCCGACTGGGTGAAGGCGGGCGGCGTGCTCCTCCTCCTGCACAACGACGTGGGCAACGCCGAGTTCGACCACTTCAACACGCTCGCGAAAGAGTTCGGCATCCAGTTCAACAAGGACAGCAAGAACCGCGTGCAGGGGACGAACTGGGCCGAGGGTCTAGTCAAAGTCCCGGCCGGGCACCAGGTGTTCAAGACGGCGCGCGCGCTCTACCTGAAAGAGCTTTCGACGCTCGCGCTCACCAAACCCGCGTCGTCGGTGCTCGAACATAACGGCGATGTCGTGATGGCCGTTGCGAAGCACGGTCGCGGGACGGTCTTCGTCGTCGGCGACCCGTGGCTTTACAACGAGTACGTTGACGGCCGGAGGCTCCCGCCCGAGTACGACAACTACAAGGCGGCGAAAGACCTCGCCGCGTGGTTGTTGGGGCAGAGCCGATAAAGCACATCTTCGGCCGGCGAATCGCGAGGGAGGAATAATTTGGATATGTCATTGAGCATCAGAAACGCTATGCGCGTATTGGTCTTCGCGGCGGCGGCGGCGGCGGCGTCGTCGGCTCAGACGACTGAGAAGCAGACCGGGATGCGCGCGCCGAGCAGTCCCATCAGGCCGTACGTGGTGTTGACGGCGCAGTCGGTGGCGGACGTGGAGCGCAAGCTCCACCCCGAGACGAACAAGGGGCACGAATTGATCGGCGGCGAGGGGATGGAGCTGCGCGTCGCCGTCCAGCACGAGAACAACCTCGCGCCCCCCGCGGCCGAGATACACGACGCGTCGGATGACGTGTACTACGTGCTGGAAGGAACGGCCACGCTCACGCTCGGCGGGAAGTTGGAGTCGCCGAAGGAGGTCGAGCCCGGCGAATGGCGCGGGCCGCGCATCGAGGGCGGCCAGAACTTCGACGTGAAGAAGGGCGACCTCATCATCGTCCCGCGCGGCACGCCCCACATGCGCAGCACGGTCGGCAAGGACTTCGCGATGATTCTCATCAAGGTCTTCGACAAACCGCTGCCCGCGCCGAAGCCCGCCCCGAAGCCGGCCGAGACGCCCAAGCCTTAGAAACCCGGACAGTCCTTCTGTTACCGGGCGAAGCTAAGGGCGGTCAGTCCAAAGTGGCTGACCGCCCTTAGCTTCATGCGCTTGCGGAAGTGGCTCGACTTTAAAGACTCCTCACCTTCTCCCACACGGAAGGGTCAACGGGGATTCCCGTCCCCATGTTCTCGCGCCTGATTTTCAACGTGCGCTCGCCGGGGTATCTCACGTCTTCGTTATCGTCAGATTGCAGGTTTTCGATGATGTCGTCGGCGATGCGTGCGGTCGTCTCTGTGCCGCCGAGCGTGGAAATGGCGAAGGCGAGAAAGACTTGAGAGAGGCGAGTCTCTTTTAGCGGGTCTGGGGGAATCTGGTGCGTGGCGTGTCCGCCCGAGAGAAGCGCCGCGGCCATGTCGAGGAGGAGCGCGAGGCCCGAACCCTTCCAGAAGCCGATGGGCAGTGGGCGCCCAGAGTTCTCGACGGCGGCTGGGTCGCGCGTGAGTCGGCCTTCGGCGTCGAAGCCGCCATCGACGGGCAGATGCTCGCCGCGCGCGCTGTGGGCGGCGAGCGCGCCGTAGGAGAATTGGGACATCGCCATGTCCAGCACGACGTGACCGGCGGGGCGCGGCACGGCTATTGAGAGCGGGTTGTTGCCGAGCAGCGGGCGCGTAGAGCCCCACGGCGGAAGGTTGGGCAGGGTGTTCGTCCAGCAGAAGGCGAGCGCGCCCGACTCGGCCGCCTGCCAGCCGTAGGTTCCGCCGCGCATCCAGTGGTTCGTGTTCCTCAGCGCGACGCAGCCGACTCCGAACTGACGGGACAATTCGACGGCCCTCGCCATCGACTCGAACGCGTTCAGGTTGCCAGCCCCCGCACGCCCGTCCCAGCGCTCAAACGCGCCGTGCGCCTCGAAGCAGACGGGGCGGGCGCTCACGTCAACGACGCCACTCCCGATCATCTCCAGGAAACGCGGGAAGCGGTTGAGGCCGTGCGTGTAGACGCCGTCGCGGTCGGTCTCTGCGAAGAGGCGCGCACACAGTTCGGCGCGCTCCTGCCCGAAGCCGACCCGGAGCAGGGCGCGCCGCAGTGTCTGTTGAAGCTCGTCGTAACTGACTCTCACAGGAATAGTAGGCAGTAGGCACACGGCAGTCGGCAGTTAAAGGCGGCCCGAGAAGCCCCGGCGGGGCTTCATGTATATAGTCCCGACGTGATGATTCAACCCCGAGCCCCCGTCAGGGGCGACATGTGACATGCCACTCCTCCGAAGCTTGGACAGTTAATCTCAGCCTTGAGGTGTAAACATCACGCCCCACCGGGGCTTTGAACTGTCTACTGCCATCTGCCTCCTGCCTACTTCCATCAGTGCGGCTCGACCAGATAGAGGTCGCGGCCGGCGCGTTCGACGACGAGGGTGTCCGGGTCCTGGTCGTAGTCTTCGCGTTGGAACAGGCGGTGATCCATGAAGCCGAGGTTGACGCGGCGGCAGGTGGCCTCGTCGAGTGCGGAGGCCATCGTGATCGTGTAGCGCGGGACGACGCGCCCGGTCTCGTCGCGCGAGCCCGCGTAAGAGACGTGCGCGAGGTGAGCCGCCACGGCGAGGTTCGAGCGCAGTTCCGTCGAGAGCGCGACCATTTCACGCACGCGGTCGATGGGCGCGTAGCCGTACTTTTCGATGAGCAGGCCGTGCGTCTCGGAGATGGCGCGCAGGTGCGGGGCGTAGATGATGAGCTCGCCGCCCTCCTCGATGATGCCGCCGAGCTTGTAGCTCGCCTTGCCGCCGACCCAGAGCTCGTCGTAGTGCTCGTCGAGCAGCGCGACGACGCGCTTGTACTTGCGGCCCGTGTACTTGATGTGAACCTGCCGGCTGACCTCGGCCGCGCGGCGGAAGGCTTCGCGAACGTCGCCGCAGAAGAGCGCGTGCGTGCGCAGGCGTTCGTCGTCGCCGCGCGTGACGACGGAGTTGATGGAAATGATGCGCGCGGGGACGAGGGCGGCGGCGGCCTCGATCATGTGACGCGTGGGCGTCTCGACGCGGCCGATGACGTTCTCGATGGAGGCGAGCGCGCCGAGCCAGTGCGTGGCGTGCGTCAGGTCGGGGCCGGCGACGCCGGGGAAGAAGTACTTGGCGCCGCCCGCGAAGCCCGCGACCTCGTGCGGGACGGTCGCGCCGAAGATGAGCACCGTGTCGTAGACGCCGGGCGCGAGCAGCCGGTTGAGGTTGACCTTGACGGACTCATTGATGAGGCCGCCGGTCAGCTCGGACACGCGTTCGGCGCTCAACTCACCGAGGTCAACAAGCTCTTCGGGGCGGTTCCACTGGTGGTCGAAGATTTGCCCGAGCAGCGGGAGGGACGCGCCATCATGGAAACCGACTTTAGCGCGCTTCTCGTCCTCGGTCATGGGCATGTGCGTGCCCTGCGCGACGAGCGCGTCGAACTGCTCCGCGCCGCGCTCGGCGAGAATTTCGGCGGCGTAGGGGAAGAGTAAGTCCGTGTTGTCGTCGCGCGTCTTGTCGGGGACGATGGCGAGGACGCGCGCGCCGGGGCCGACGGTCAGTAGCGCCTGCTCGACGATTCGGCGCAGCTCCGCGGGCGAAAGGTCGAGGTCAGGGCCTCCCTTCCCCACTGTCGTAGGCGCGGGCTTCGTGCTCATAA
>DAIRFV010000143.1:12318-14304 GCA_036794905.1 Pyrinomonadaceae bacterium
GCGGAGCCGCCCCTGGCGAAGGCGCGCACCTGTTCGACCGTCGCCATCGTCGTGTCGCCGGGAAAGGTCGTCAGGAGAGCGCCGTGCGCCCAGCCGAGCTTGAGCGATTCTTCAGGCGATTCGCCGTTCAGCAGGCCGTAGAAGAAGCCCGAGGCGAAGCCGTCGCCGCCGCCGACGCGGTCAATGACATCCAGTTCCGCGGTCGGCGACACGTACGTCTCGCCTTCGACCCAGGCCACCGCGCCCCAACTGTGCCGGTTGGTCGTGTGAACCTCGCGCAGAGTCGTGGCGACGATCTTGACCTGCGGGTGCTTCGTCACCACCTTATCGATCATGCCGAAAAAAGCGCTCGGGTCGAGCTTCGAAGCCGTCGTCACGTCCTGACCGGGGATGCCGAGCCCTTTCTGCAAGTCCTCCTCGTTGCCGACGAGCACGTCAACGTTCTCGACGATGCGGGCGACCGTTTCGACCGCGCGGTTCTCGCCCCCCGAAATCTTCCAGAGCTTCTCGCGGAAGTTGAGGTCGAACGAGGTGACGGCGCCCGCGGCCTTCGCGGCCTTCATGCCTTCGACGATGACCTCGGCCGTCGTCTCCGAAAGGGCCGCGAAGATGCCGCCCGAGTGGAACCAGCGGACACCGCCCGCGAAGATTTCCCCCCAGTTGAAGTCGCCGGGCTTGAGCTGCGCGGCGGCCTCATTCGAGCGGTTGTAGAAGACGACGGGCGCGCGGACGCCGTGGCCGCGGTCGCTGTAGACGGCGGCGATGTTGGGGCCGCGCACGCCGTCGTGCTCGAACCACTTGTAGAAGGGCTTGACGCCCATCGCGCGGACGCGCTCGGCGACGAGCTCGCCGATGGGGTAGCCGACCATCGCCGAGACGACGCCGGTGTTGAGGCGGAAGCAGTCGGCGAGGTTGGCGGCGCAGTTGAACTCGCCGCCCGAAACGTGTATCTCGCAAGTCGAAGCCTTGCGGAAGGGGATGACGCCGGGGTCAATGCGGTGGACGAGCGCGCCCAAGCTTACGAAGTCCAGCGCACCTTCCTTCTTGATGTTCAGACCGTTACTCATCTTTACGATTCTCCGTGAATGGCTGATGGGTCTTGGGTGCCGGGTGTTGGGTGAAAACAAGTTGCTTTCACCCAACACCCAACACCCGGCACCCAAGACCTCTTTCATCCTAGACGCCGCCGAAGGCCGAGAAGCCGCCGTCAACGGGGACGACCACGCCCGTGACGAAGTCAGACGCGGGCGACAGAAGCCACAGCAAAGTCCCCAACAGGTCTTCCGGCTCGCCGAAGCGCCCCATCGGCGTGTGCGCGATGATGGACTGGCCGCGCGCGGTGAGCGAGCCGGTCTCCTTGTCGGTCAGGAGAAAGCGGTTCTGCTCGGTCAGGAAGAAGCCGGGCGCGATGGCGTTGACGCGTATCGAAGGGCTGTACTCGGTGGCGAGGTGGACGGCGAGCCACTGCGTGAAGCTGTTGACGCCGGCCTTCGCCGCCGAGTAGCCGAGCACGCGCGTCAGGGGACGCACCGCCGACATCGAAGAGACGTTGAGGATGACGCCCTCGCCCTGCTCCGCCATCTGCCGGCCGAAGACCTGGCTCGGGATGATGGTGCCCAGCATGTTCAGGTCGAAGACGAACCGCAAAGCGTCCTCCGGCAGGTCGAAGAACTTCTGCTGCGGGTTCGTGGTCGCGCCGGGGTGGTTGCCGCCCGCGCCGTTGAGCAGCGCGTCCACGCGCCCGAACTCCTTGATGACCTCCTGAGCGGCCTCGCGCAGACTCCCCGCGTCGAGCACGTCGGCCGTGTATGCGATAGCACGCCCGGGGCCTTCGAGCGCGGCAATCTGCGGCTCGGCCTTCGCGCGGTTGCGCGCGATGAGCGCCACGTTCGCGCCGCAGCCCACAATCGCGCGCACCATCGCCTGCCCCAGCACGCCCGTCCCGCCCGTGACGACCACCGTGCGGCCGGTGAAGTCGTACATCTT
>DAIRFV010000417.1:0-3933 GCA_036794905.1 Pyrinomonadaceae bacterium
CCTCCGTGTCTCTGTGGTTAGCTCCCGCTCATTCACACCCAACTGCAAATTGCTAAAAGAGAGATACATCTTCTTTAGGACGGATGTATCGAGAAAGGCTTCTTGCCTTTCAACTGCCTACTGCCACTGCCATCTGCCTACTGCGTATCCTTCACGTCCTGCAAAATTTCTAACGCCCGTTCGAGGGCGCGGTCGCGGCGGCGGCGGAGGTCTTCGCGCGTGGGCTCGACCGTGACGTCGGGGCGGAGTCCGGCGCCTTCGAGGCGCGTGCCGGCGGCCGTGTGGTAGTCCATCTCGCTCACGTCGAGGATGCCGCCGTCGGGCAGGCGGTGGCGGCGGCGGATGCCGAGGACGCAGCCGCACGTCGCCTCGCCGATGACCGACGCGCGGTTCGTCTCGCGCAGCGTCGCGGCGAAGACCTCGGCCGCGCTCGCCGTGCGCGCGCCCGTCAGAAGCACGACGGGGCGGCCGAAGCGCTGGAACGAGTCGGCCGTCGAGACCAGCGCCGCGCGCGTGAAGGGCTCCAGCCAGACGGCGCCCGTGCGGTCGGTGAAGCGCCCCATGCTCAAACCCGCGGGCAAAAGCGTCGAGGCGAGGTCGGCCATCGACTGCGTCTCGCCGCCGCCGTTGTCGCGCAGGTCTATGACGAGCGCGCGCGCGCCCTTCAGCTCGTCCCTGAGCGCGCGCGCGAACTGCGACGCGACCTCGGGCGTGAAGATGTTGAAGCGCACGAGGCGGACGCCGTGCTCCTCCTCCTCCACGTCGAACGAGGGCACGCGCGTGCGCGGCTCGCGGCGCAGGACGGCCTCCCGCTCCTTCTGCTCGCCCGCGCGCGCGAACGTCACGCGCGCGTAGGAGTCGCGCGGCCCGTCGAAGAGGTGCGCGACGGCGTTGAGCCGCGCCGACGAAACGGAGGCGGAGCCCTGCTCGGAGGCGCGGCGCGCGACGAGCTGCGCGGCCGGCTCGCCGTCGAGCGCGAGCACCGTGTCGCCCGCGCGCAAGCCCGCGCGCCGCGCCTCCGAGTCGCGCTCCACGTCCGTGACGACGATTTGTCCCGCCAGCTCGCGCACGGCGACGCCGATCGAGACGTAGCGGTGCACGCGCCAGTCCGTGCTCTCGCCGGGCGCGTAGACGCGCGTGTGCGGGTCGCGCAAAGCCCCGAGCATGCGCCGCAGCACGGCGTACAGCTCCGCCTCGCCGCGCGCCTCGGCCGCGCGCGGCCTCAGCTCCTCGCGCACGCCCCCCCAGTCCACGCCCTGGAACGAGGGGTCGAAGTAGCGCTCGCTCACCTGCTCCCACACCTCGTCGAAGATGCGCAGCCGCCCCTCGGGAGTCGAGGCGGACTCGACGGCCGCGCAGTCTTCCGGGGTCGCGCGCCGCGCGCCCGCCGCCGGCGCGACGAGCAGCAGGCACACGACGAGAGCGCTGAGCGCGATTCGCAACGTCTTCGGAGCCTTCGTGGACTGCATACGCTCGGGTTCCCGTTTTCGGATTCAGCTACAGTCTACATCAAGTCTTCGGCGGTTTGCGGAAGTTATAACGCAGGAGGACGCGCACCGGCACGGGCGCGCCTTCGCGCTGCGCGGGGCGGAAGTGCATCCGGCGCACGGTCGCCACGACCTCTTCGTCGAGCCCGAAGCCGGCCCAGCGCACGACGCGCACGTCGCCGACCTCGCCGTCCGCGCCGATCTCGACCAGTGCGTCAACGGTCGCCTCGGCCTCGGCGCGCGCGGCGGCGTCCGTGTAGGCCGGGCGCAGGCGGCGGTAGGGCTCGGGCTCGCGCAAGTCTCTGTTGGCGACGGCGCCCTCGTCGGTCGAGAGGTCTATGACGGAAACGGTCGCGCCCGCTTCCGGGGCGAAGCGCTCGCGCCGCTCGCGCGCGAACGCCTCCGCGACGGCCACGGCGTAGCGCGTGGCGGCGCCCGCGTCGAGTTTGGCGAAGAGCGCCGCCTCGGCCGCTTCGGCGGTGTCGGCCTCGGCCGCGGGTCTGTCCCAGTGGACGAGGCGCCCCGTGTGCGCGCTGACGACGAACAGGGAGGCGTAGGACTCGAAGTAGACGGGGCGCGCGGAGGAGGAGCGGCGCACGGTCTGCGCATCGCCCGTCAGGAAGAAGCCGCACCCGACGGCCGCGCCGAGCGCGCGCGCCTCCGCCAGGGTCATGTTGAGCGAGCCCGCGTAACCGACCCCGCGCGCCGCCGCGCGGCTCATCCCGCGGTCGAGCACCGTGAGCCTCATGTCCATCCTGCCGGACCCCGGGAGCGCCTTCGCCACGCGCTCGGCCACGCGCTCGGCCACGGGCGTCCCGCCCACGTCGAGCACGGCCACCGTCACGGGGAGCACCTCGCGCGCGGCGGCCGCCGCGGCCCAGAGCGCGGTCAGTAAGAGGACGAGGGCGAGTCGGAGGTACATCAGTCTTTCACGCCGGGGCGCAAAGGGTCTGCGTAGACCCCGGGGGAGCTGTCTGGGATGAGCCGCGCGCCGACCGCGCGCTCGTAGAATTCGGCGGGGCCGACGCCGCCGATGACGGCGTAAGCATAACCCAGCTCGCGCAGGCCGCCGAGCGCCGCCAGCAGCAGCGCGCGCCCCACCCCGCGCCCGCGCTCTCCTTCGACGACGCCCGTCGGCCCGAAGAAGTTCTTGCGCGTGCACTCGTAGGCGGCGAAGCCGACGAGCCTTCCTTCGCGCAGCGCGACGAAGACCGTCAAGGGCTGCCGGACGAGCCCGACGGAGATTTCGTCGGCCCACGCCTGACTGAAATTCTCGCCGACGAACCCGCGCACCTGCGTCAGCTCCCACGGCCGCGCGCGCCGCACGACGAGCCCCGAGGCGCGCAACGCCTCCGACGCTTCGTCCGGCGGCGGCAGGCGCAGGAGGTTGACCAGCATGTCGGGCACGGCGCGCGTCCTCTTCGTTTACCTGGAGTCGTTCGGCCCGAGGTGCGTCCTCATGAAGTCGAGCGCGGCGCGGACGATCTCGCGCGAGCGCGCGTCGTCGGTCTGGTTGTCGAAGCCGTGGACGCCGCGCGGGTGGTTGTAGACGGTGACGGCGGCGTTCCGTTTGACGGCTTCGCCGACGAAGCGGTCTATCGAGTCGTTCAGCGTCGGTATCTGGTCGAGCCCGGCGCGCGCGACGAAGACCGGCGCGAGGTTGTCCGCGCCGCCCGAGAGTTGCGCGAGCGGCGAGAAGCGTTCCAGCGCCTCGGCCGACTCGTGCGGCCGGTGCATCTCCGACTGCCGCACGTCGAGGAAGGCGTAGAACGACACGAGGCAGCGGACGTACGCCGGCCGCTCGCGCATCGCCGCGCTCAGGAGCGGGCCGCCGCCGGAGTAGGCCGCGAGGCAGATGCGGTCTTTATCGACGCCGAGCGAGTCGGCGTTCGTGCGGAGGTAGTTGACGGCGGCTTCAACGTCCGACGCCGCCTCGGACAGCAGGGGCTTCGGGAAGCCGAGCCTGTGCGTGAAGGTGACGCCGACCAGACCGCCGGCCGCGACCAGACGCCCCCACGTCACGTAGATGCCCCAGTCCTTCGCGCGTGCCTCCGCGCCCGCGCTCCCGTGTATGAAGATGACGGCCGGGCGGCGCTCGCCCTTCGCGAGACCCGGCGGCGTGTAAACGTCCATGAGGAGGTGCGGGTTGTCGGCCGCCGTGTACTTGAGGTCGGACTTGACCGCGACTTTGTCCATGCCGGGGAGGCTGTAGACGACGGGCTTCATCACCAGTTCGCGCAGGCTCGGGCGTCGGGCCGGCGTCGGCGCGGGTGCCGGCTGTCCGGTCTGAGGCTTCGGCTGTGCGGACTGCCGTCGTGCCGCGGCGTTCGCGGGGATGATTAGGAGTGCGAGACAGAACAGGACGCGTGTGCGCCGGGTCATGAACGAAGCCTCCTCCGTCTAAATCAGTTCGAGGTCGTAGCGTTCCTCTGTGTGGGGCGCGCCC
>DAIRFV010000418.1:0-3929 GCA_036794905.1 Pyrinomonadaceae bacterium
GACGGCGAGCAGGGCTTCTTCATCGAGCCGACCGTCATCGCCGACGTGAAGCCCGGCGACCGCATCGAGCAGGAGGAGATTTTCGGCCCCGTGCTGGCGTGCATCAAGGCTTCGAGCTTCGACGAGGCGCTGCGGATAGCGAACGGCACGGAGTACGGCCTGACCGGCGCGGTCTACACGAACGACCCCGAGAAGCTCCAGCGCGCCGCGCGCGAGTTCCACGTCGGCAACCTCTACCTCAACCGCAAGTGCACGGGCGCGCTCGTCGGCGTCCACCCCTTCGGCGGCTTCAACATGTCGGGCACCGACTCGAAGGCCGGCGGCCGCGACTACCTCGGCCTCTTCATGCAGGCCAAACTCGTCTCCGAAAAAATGCGCCCCGGGCAGACGAAGGCCGGGAAGAGAGACGCAATCTGATGAACCCCCGAACGGCCGGAGCCGCCGCGCTCGTCGCGGCGTTGCTCCTTCTGGCGCAGCCCGCCCTGCGCGCCTCCGCGCCGGCGCGACGACAGGCCGGGGCGACGCGGCAATACTCCGCCGTCTTCCTCGTCACGAGAGACGGGACGCCGCCGGAGACGCAGGTCGAGCCGGTCGCGGTCATCAACCGCGGCGCGCTCGCCGAGCCCGACCTGGGCGTGCCGGCCGACGGCGCGCCCCCCGCGTTCCTCGCGCGCCACTACCGGCCGGGCGAGAAGTACCGGCTCGTCTTCGGCGGCGCTGACGCCGGCACCCTGACGGTACGTGCGGCCACCAACGCCGAGTGTTCGCCCAACACGGCGAGCGCCGACATCGACTCGACGGCCGCAAAACTCGGCGGCAACGTGATGGCGCTGGCGACCGACGGCCCGCACGCGCCGCGCAAGCAGATTTCCAGACGCGCGCCGACCGCCGCCGAGCGCGCCGCGGCCCTCGGCGTGGCGAAGCGCTTCCTCACGGGGAGGCGTGTGAGCGCGTCCGCGATTGAGCGCGGCACGAAGACGCTCAACCTGACCGCGACCGACCTCGACGGCGACGGGCGCGAAGAGTTGGTCGGCAGCTACGTGGTCAAGGTCAGGCCGGATGTCAGGGACACGCTCTTCCTCGTCGCCGCGCCGCAGGGCCGCGGCTTCAGCGCGGCCCTGACTCGGTACGCCCGCGTCAACGCGCGCGAGATGATGGATCCGTCGCTGATCGACAACGTCGGCGAGGGCGGACTCGGGGCGGAGCTTTACATCGAGCAGTTGGACGCGGACGGCGACGGCGTGGGCGAAGTGTTCACCTTCTCGCGCAGCTTCGAGGGCACGACCTACAGGGCCTACCAGCTCCGGCGCGGCGTCTGGCGCGAGGCGTACGAGAACTACAGCTACCGCTGCGCCTACTAAGCAGTAGACAGTAGACAGTAGGCGCTCCGCGCCGCGGTCGCTGACGACCGAACGGTTCGCAATAACGAAGGCTTTTCTACTGGCTACTGACTTCTGTCTACTGTCTACTCCGTTATGAAAATCATCTTCATGGGCACGCCCGAGTCCGCGGTGCCGTCGCTGAGGCGTTGCGTCGAGGACGGGCACGAAGTCCTGGGCGTGTGGACGCAGCCGGACAGGCCGGCGGGACGCGGGAATAAGTTGAAGGCCCCGCCCGTGAAGGAGTTCGCCGTCTCGCGGGGCCTGGTCGTTCACCAGCCGTCGAAGATAAAGACGGAGGAGGCGCTGGCGCTCTTCACCGAGCGCGAGTTCGACGCGGCGGTGGTGGTGGCGTACGGGCGGATTCTGCCGCCCGCGTTCCTGCGCGCGCCGCGGCTCGGCTGCGTCAACGTACACTTCTCTCTGCTCCCGAAGTACCGCGGCGCCGCGCCCGTCAACTGGGCGCTCGTGCGCGGCGAGCGCGAGACGGGCGTCACGACGATGCTCATGGACGAGGGGCTGGACACGGGCCCCGTCCTCCTCCAACGCTCGACGGAGATCGAAGAGGGCGAGACCGCGCCCCGACTGCTCGAACGACTGTCGCACACGGGCGCGGAGCTGCTGTCCGAGACGCTGGCCCGCTTCGGAGAGATGGAGCCGCGCCCGCAGGACGACGCGCACGCGACGCTCGCGCCCATCCTCCGACGCGAGGACGGGCTCATCGACTGGTCGCTCGACGCCGCGCAGATCGAGCAACGCGTGCGCGGCCTTCAGCCGTGGCCGAACGCCTTCACCACGCACCACGACCGCCGCCTCATCGTCTGGCGCGCGGAAGCACGGGGCCGCGAGGCGGGTCTCGGCGACGCGGCGCCCGCGGGCGAGGGGACGACGGCGGCGGCCGGGACTGTTATCGCCGCGCGCGGCGACGAACTGTTCGTCGCGTGCGGCGGCGAGACGACGCTCAAACTCCTTGAGGTGCAGCCCGAGGGCAAGCAGCGCCTGAGCGCGCGCGACTTCATCAACGGCTCGCGCGCGCAGGCGGGCGAGAAGTTAGGCTGACGGTATGGCCGGGCGCGTGCGCATCGTGAAGCGTGCGGCGAAGAAGGGCGCGGGCGGCCGGCGCGCGGTCTCGCCCGCGCGCCGCGCGGCCTTCGAGGTGCTGCGCAGGGTCGAGGAGGAGGGCGCGTTCGCGGCGCCGCTGCTCGCGAACCTCCCCGAAACGCTCTCGCCGGAAGACCGCGGGCTCGCGTACGAGCTGACGCTCGGCGTCCTGCGTCGGCAGTTCTGGCTCGACCGCGCCGTCGAACACTTTTCGGAGCGGAAGGCGGGGAAGCTCGACGCGCCGGTGCGGCTTGCCTTGAGGATGGGGCTGTTTCAACTCCGCTTCCTCACGCGCGTGCCGGCGCACGCGGCCGTCAACGAGTCCGTGCAGCTCGCGCACGCCTCGGGGTTCCGCTCCGCCGCCTCCTTCATCAACGCCGTGCTGCGCCGCGCCACGCGCGAGCCGGACTTCGACCCGGCGGCGGCCGTCGCAGACCCGCTCGAACGAATTGCCGTAGAGACTTCGCACCCGCCCAGGCTCATACGACGCTGGGCCGCGGCCTTCGGGCTCGAAGAGGCGTCCGCCTTCGCCCGCGCGAACAACGACTCCGCGCCCGCAGCCTTCCGCGTCAACACGCTGAAGTCCGACGCCGACACTCTCATCGAAAAACTGCGGGCCGGAGGTCTCACCGTCGCGCCCTCGCGCGTCGCGCCCGGCGCCTTTCGCGTCGAGGGCGGGGCGGGCGCGAGTGCGCTCCTGCGCGGACTCGCGGCCGAAGGTCTCGCCTACATGCAGGACGAGGCGTCGCAACTCGTCGCGCACGTCCTCGGGGCCGAGGCGGGCGAGCGCGTGCTCGACGCCTGCGCCGCGCCGGGCAGCAAGACGACGCACGTCGCGGCGCTCGCCGGAGGCCGCGCCCTCGTCGTCGCCGGAGACCTGCACGAACACAGGCTCCGCGTCGTCGCGGAGGCTTGCGCGCGAATGGGCGCCGACGGCGTGAGCCTCGTCGGGCTGAACGCCGAAGTCGCGCTGCCCTTCGCCGCGGAGACCTTCGACCGCGTGCTCGTGGACGCGCCCTGCACGGGCACGGGCACGCTGCGCCACAACCCCGAGATACGCTGGCGCCTCTCGCAGGAGAGTTTCCGTGAGCTGCCCGCCGTGCAGGGCCGGATTCTCTCGGAGGCCGCACGCGTCTTGCGCCGCGGCGGGCGCCTCGTCTACTCCACCTGCTCGGTCGAGAGGGAAGAGAACGAAGAGGTCGTCGCCGCCTTCCTCCGATCTCACACGGATTTCAAACAGGTCGAGGCCGCCCCTGCGCCCGCCACGCTCCTGCTCCCCGGCGGCGCCGCACGCACCTGGCCCCACCGCGACGACGTTGACGGCTTTTACGTCGCGGCGTTGGAAAAGCAGGAGACAGGAGACAGGAGACAGTAGTCAGTAGAAAAACCACTATCGCTCGAACCGTGCGGTTCTCATCGTCAACGCCGATGAGGCAGAGCCCTACTGAC
>DAIRFV010000419.1:0-3923 GCA_036794905.1 Pyrinomonadaceae bacterium
TTAGTTCTCGGGCGGGGGCAAGGCGTCCTCGACCTGCTCCGCCCCGCCGCCCGCGCGACGCGCCTTACGCTGCTCGTCGAATTTTTTGAAGAGCGCCAGTTCGCGCTCGGCCTCATCCTTCCGACCCAGACGCGAGAGCGCGAGGAACATCTGGTAGCGCACGCCGGGGTCTGACTCGCGTATGCGCGCCGCCGCTTCGAGCACCTTGAGCGCCTCCAGGTACCGACGCCCGCGGACGAGCAGCCGCCCGAGGTCGTAGTTGGCGTAGAAGTGGCGCGCCTCCCGCGCGACCGCGCGGCGCAGGACGCGCTCGGCCTCCGCGTCGCGCCCGCGCTCGCCCACGACGAAACCGAGTTGCGCGAGCGCGTCGGCGCTCTCGGGCCGCAGTTGGAGCGAACGGAGCAGCGCGCCTTCGGCCGCCTCGTAGTCGCCGCGGCCCCGCGCGGCGATCCCCTTGAAGTAGTGCGCCTCGGCCGAGTCCGGGAAGCGCGCCGTCGCCTCGCCGAAAACTTCCAGCGCGCGGTCGAAGCGCGAGAGCAGCATCAGCACGCCGCCCAGCCGCACGCGGTAGACGAGGCGGCCGGGGTCTTGTTTGACCGCGCGCTCGTAGAACTCGGCCGCGCCCTCGTAGCGCCGCTGCCTGCGCAGCTCCTCGGCCAGCGCGAAGTGAACCTCCGGGTAGTTCTCGCGCAGCGCCAGAGCGCTCTGCCAGAACTCGGCCGCCTCCTCCGAGCGGCCGCGCGCGGCGCTGATGAGGCCGAGGCGGTAGAGAGCCTCCGGCGCGTTCTGTGCCCGCGCCGCGGGCGTCGAGAGGAGCGCCGCGGCCTCGTCGTAACGCTTCAGCTCGAAGAGCGCGAGGCCGAGGTTGAAGGTCGCCTGCGGGTGTCCGGGCGCGGCGCGCAGCACGGCCTCGAACTCGGCGGCGGCCTCCGCGGCGCGACCCGCGCGCGCGAGCAGCACGCCGAGGTTCGCGCGCGGCGCGAGCGCCCCGGGCTTGAGCCTCAGCGCGGCGCGGTACTCCGACTCGGCCTCGCGCGCCCGCCCGCGCTGGTCGAGTATCACGCCGAGCAGCGCGTGCGCGTCGGCGTTCCCGGGCTCCGCCGCGAGCGCGCGCCTGACGAGCGGCTCGGCCTCCGCAGCCCTCCCCGCGCGCAGAAGCTCCAACGCACGCACGAGCAGCGCCGACGCATCCTCCGCCGCCCGCGCCGCCCCGCCCCGCCGCGTCTGCCGCGGCGAATCGTTCTGGCGCGCACGCGCCCCGCCGCCCGCGGCGCACAGAAGGAGCGCGACGAGAAGGCAGAATTGGAAACTTGAGATTCGAACTTTCAAATCAGAACTCATACGTGCTCAAACACTCTGGCGCTCAAGTACCGAATCTATATTATAGTCGGGACGGCGAAGCCGACGAACGTTATGCTTCTTCAGACGCGACACGCGCTCATCACGCTCCTGCTCGCCGCGCTCTGCGCGCAGGCCGCGCCGCGCCCTCAGGTGAGAGTGGACAGGAAGGCGGCCGGCGGCTACGCGCTGACGCGCGCGGACGTCGAGTTCTTAGGAGACCTTTCGCGCAGGGCCTTTCTCTATTTCATCGAGCAGGCGGACGCGGGCACGGGGCTCGTCCTCGACCGCGCGCAAACGTCGGGCGAGGCGCACCCGGCCGGCCACCCCTCGCACCGCATCGCTTCGAGCGCCGCCACGGGCTTCGGGCTCACCGCCCTCTGCGCGGGCGCGGAGCGCGGCTGGGTCACGCGCGGGGAGGCAAAGCGGCGCGCGCTGACCACGCTGCGCTTCTTCGCCGAGCGCGCGCCGCGCGAGCGCGGCTGGTTCCTGCACTGGATGGACGCGGCGACGGGCGAGCGCCGCTGGCAGAGCGAGTTCTCTTCGATTGACACGGCGCTGCTGCTCGCGGGCGTGCTCACCGCGCGGCAGTGTTTTCGGGAAGACGCGGAGGTCGTCCGGCTCTCGACCCTCATCTACGAGCGCGTGGATTTCGGGTGGATGCTCGACGGCCACCCCACGCTCCTCTCGCACGGCTGGCGGCCCGAGAGCGGCTTCATCAAGACGCGCTGGGACACCTACAGCGAGCACCTCATCCTGCAACTGCTCGCCGTCGGCTCGCCCACGCACCCCGTCACGCCGCGCGCGTGGCGCGCGTGGTCGCGCAGGCACATCACCTACGCCGGATACACTTTCATGAGCGACGGCCCGCTCTTCATACACCAGTACACGCAGGGCTGGGCCGACCTGCGCGGGCGGCGCGAAGACACATACCCCTTCACGGACTACTTCGAGAACTCGGCCGCGGCCACGCGCGCTCACCGGCAGTTCTGCATCGACCTCGCGGAGGAGTTCCCCGCCTACGGGCCGGACGTGTGGGGCATTTCGGCTTCGGACTCGGAGCGCGGCTACGTCGCGTGGGGCGGGCCGCCGCGCGACCCCGCGACGGACGGGACGGTCGTGCCGTACGCGCCGGCCGGCTCGCTCGCCTTCACGCCCGACATCTCGCTGGCGGCGCTGCGCGCGTTGAAGGGGCGCTACGGCGCGAAGGTTTACGGCCGCTACGGCTTCACGGACGCCTTCAACCCGAACACGGGCTGGGTCGGCCCCGACGTGATCGGCATCGACCAGGGCATCACGCTCCTCGCCGCCGAGAATTTGCGCAACCGTCTGGTCTGGCGTCACTTCATGAAGAACCGCGAGATTACGCGCGCCCTCGACCTCGTCGGCCTCCGCAGGACGGCGGGACGACGCCGTGTTCGGCACGCCGTCGCCGTATCAGCGTCTGCCGCCGCCGTGTCAGCCCCGCCGGAGTGAGGTTCGGCCGCGCCGGTGCCGTATCAGCTTCGCCCGACGCCATATTCGTACACGCCGACGCCGGAATTGCGGCGTCCGACGCCGGATAGCGGCGTCCGGTGTCAGAGTGACTTAGTCCGACGCCGTATTCATTCACGCCGACGCCGTAGCAGCGCCGCCGACGCCGTAGCAACGTCGTCCGACTCCATCTCAGTACACTCCGACATCAGAGTGGCGGCCTTCGGAGCCGTGTAGCGGTCGCCGACGCCGTATGGCGGCGTGCGCGCGCGCGCGGGCGCGCTCACCTCTGCCTCCTGAAGATGCGGAAGCCCCAGGGGTCGAGCGAGAGCGAGGGCAGCGCGACCGCGCGCGCGCGGGCGGCGCGGGCGGCGTCGGTCGCGTCAGCGGGGAGCGGCGCGCGCGTGTCGGGCGTGAGGTCGGCGAAGGGCGCGCCCGGGGGCGATTCGATTGTGCCGTCGAAGGGGCGGTTGGAGAAGTTGATGGCGACGACTATCTCCTCGGCCTCGTCGCGGCGGGCGAAGGTGACGACGCGCGTTTGGTCGGAGTTGCGCAGCCACGCGAGGCCCCCGCGCGTGAGCGCCGGGTGGCTCTTGCGCAGCGCGAGCATCTGCCGGTAGAAGCGCGGGAACTCGGGCCGGCGCTTCTCGATGGGCCAGAAGACCGGCAGTTTGTAGAAGAGCGCCGGGTCGCCCGACTCGGTCGTGTCGCCGACCTCCATGCCGTTGTAGAGCATCGGCACGCCGTCGAGCGTCAGCATCAGCGCCGACGCCGCGAGCGCGCCGCCCTCGCCGAAGCGCGCCACCGCGCGCCGCTCGTCGTGGTTGTCGGAGAAGCGCATCCGCAGCGCCCCGCGCGGGTACTTCGCCTCGTCCGACTCCCACGTCTGGCGGAAGGCGTCGGCGCCCTTGCGCCCCTGCAACACGTCGTTGAGCGTGCCGTGCAGCGGCCAGGAGTAGTCGAGGTCGAAGGCGCGCACCAGCAGCTCCGGCTTGTCGGACTCGGCGAGCCAGAGCACATCCGCCTTGACCTTGTCGGCCTCGGCGCGCGCCTGCTCCCAGAAGTCCGTCGGCACCTCGGCGGCCACGTCGCAGCGGAAGCCGTCGAGGTCG
>DAIRFV010000420.1:0-3905 GCA_036794905.1 Pyrinomonadaceae bacterium
CCGGCGTCGGCGCCTTCGAGCAGGGCTCGACCGCGCTCGACTTCTACACCGAGCTCAAAGTGGTCTACGTGGACTACACCGGCCGCAAGCGCGAAGGCAACCTGTACTAACCCTTTATGCTTTACCTCAAGAGCAAGTCTGTCAGCCTGGCCGCCGCCGTCATCCTGCTTCTCGCCTGTGCCCCCGGCGCGCACGGGCAGCAGCCCGACGTGGACGAGAGGGCGCGTTTGTTCGTCCCCTGGTCGAACGTCGCCTTCGACGTCGGGCTGAAGGGGTTAACCACGAAGCTCTGGGACATCTCAGAGGATGTGCAGAGGCGCATCGCCGCGGACAAGAAGGCAACCGCCGACAACCGACAGGCGCGCGAGTTCGCCGGCATGTTCTCGCCGGTCAAAGGCAGCGGGGCCAGGCTGGGTTTCCTGCGGATTCACATGGAGCCCGTGTCCGCAGATGTCTCGGCCGAGGCGTTGCGGGCGGGCGCCGCGGAGCTTTACCCGAAGTCGCAGTACATCACCAAAGATAACGTTAAGCTGTATGAGTACAAGCAGACTCCGATACTGAGGGTGAAGGTCATCGACTCGCGCCCGCAGGACTGGGCGTTCCTCAGCTTCATCGGCGGCGGCTACTCCTCCTTCCCAACCTTCTACAGCGTCCCCGGCATGTACTCGACTTACAGCGTGCTTGAGGCTTACATGGTGCGCGACGGCACGGGAATCCGGCTCAGCTACAAGGTGCCGAAGCTTCAGGAGAAAGACGAAGAGTTCTTCTACACCATCCTCGACTCCATCAGATTCTTCGACGCTGCGGGCGCTTCGAGCAGCTACGACTACTTCACGCTCGGGAGCGAGTGTTACAAGTGGAAGGAGCACGGCAAGGCCGTGGCGGCACTCGAAAAGGCGCTCGCCCTCGAACAGAAGAAGCGCGAGCTGACACAGGAGCAGTGGCGCCAACTCGTCATGACGCTCGCCAACGCCCTCGGAGCGGCCGACGACGTGGAGCGCGCGCGCGACGTGCTCGAACACGGCGCCGCCGCGGAGCCGACCTATCCTTATTTCCACCACGGCCTGTCGCGGCTCTACTCCTATTTCGGCGACCTCGACCGCGTGCTGGCATCGCTTGAGCAGGCTTACCAGCATGTGCCCAAGGATAGGAGCTTCATGAGCTTCCTACGCAGGATACCCGACCCGATGCTCGACCCGGCGTTCAACCGATTCAAGGACGACCCGAAATTCCGCGACGCCGTCAAGGCGTTGAAGAAGAAGCACAACATCAAAGACTGAGCAGACGCGCGCGCCGCCCCGCGCCGACACCGACGCACATGAGCACCAGCACCCACACGGAAGCCAGGAGGGTCACAGTCAACTGCCCCGCCTGCCAGACGTTGAACCGGGACGCGGACGTTAACTCGAAGTGTTCCGAATGCGGCGGGCCGCTCGGCGTCGCCGTCTTCCAGCACAGCCTCGACGAGATCAAGCGGCTCACCGAGCATATGAAGGAGTCGGACGCGCCCTCCTTCAACACCTTCAACGGGTTCGGCACGACGCTGCTCGACTACCGCGAGCGCGGGGACGGCACGTGGGAGGCGACGCGCTGGGTCGTCGCCGCGATGTTCCCCCTCGTCCCGCTCGGCTCCTACCGTATCAACCCGAAGCGGCAGGAGAACAGCTACGGCCGGATGGAGTCCTACTTCGAAATCCTCGGCCGCACGCCCCTCGCGCCCCTGCGCGTGCTGCGCGTCTACGCGCTGTTGCTGCTCGGGCTCGCGCCCGTCGTGCTCGGCTTCATGAACTCCGCGCGGATCGACAGCGCGATCAAAGGCGCGCTCGGCGCGAAGTACGGCGGCATCGTTGCCGCGCTGGCGATGGTCGCCTCCGTCGCGTGGGGCGCCTACATCATCTTCTTCCGCATCAGGAACGACTCCCAAGCCTACCAGGCGAAGTCGGCCTGACGCGCGCCATCAACCGACAGACATTCCGGAGAGACGAAACATGAGCACCGCCGAACCGCAACTGAACGCCGACGAGACCCGGCCGACCGGCTCCGAGATCGTCGAGAAGCACAAGCAGTTCCTCTTCCCCGCCGTCGCGATGTACTACCAGGAGCCTTTGGCGCTCGTCCGCGGCGAGGGGCAGTACGTCTGGGACGACAAGGGCGACCGCTACCTCGACTGCTTCGGCGGGGTGCTCACCGTCAGCGTCGGCCACGGCCACCCGCAGGTGACCGAGGCGGTCGTCGAGCAGGTGCGCACGATGCAGCACACCTCGACGCTCTACGCCAACAAGCCGCAGTCCGACCTCGCCGAGAAGCTCCACCAGATCACGCCCGGCCGCCTCAAAAAATCCTTCTTCACCAACAGCGGCACCGAGGCCGACGACACGGCCATCCACGCCGCCAAGACCGCCACCGGCAGGCACGAGATAGTGGTGCTCCGGCACAGCTACTCGGGACGCTCGGCCACGGCCCTCTCGGCGGTCGGCCACTCGACGTGGCGGCCGCTGCCGCCGCAGGTCGCCGGCATTGTCCACGCGCGCGCGCCCTACTGCTACCGCTGCCCCTTCAAGCTCTCGCCCGAGAACTGCGGGCTCGCGTGCGCCGAGGACGTCGAGGAGTTGATTATGACCTCGACGACGGGCGAGATCGCGGCCTTCATGGCCGAGCCCGTCCTCGGCGTCGGCGGCTTCATCGTCCCGCCGCCCGGCTACTTCGAGCGCGTGGCCGAGATCACGCGCAAGCACGGCGGCCTCTTCATCGCCGACGAGGTGCAGACCGCCTGGGGGCGCACCGGCGACAAGTGGTTCGGCATCGAGCACTGGAACGTCGAGCCCGACATCATCACCTCGGCCAAGGGCTTAGGCAACGGCGCCCCCGTCGGCATCACCGTCGCCACCCCCGAGGTCGCCGACAAGTTTCCGGGCCTGACCTTCTGCACCTTCGGCGGCAACCCCGTCTCGATGACGGCCGCGCTGGCGGTCATCAAGGTCATCGAAGAGGAAGACCTCCGCCGCAACGCCGCCGAGGTCGGCGCCTACTTCCGCCAGCGGCTCGAAGAACTCAAGGAGAAGCACACCGCCATCGGCGACGTGCGCGGCCTCGGCCTCATGCAGGCGCTCGAACTGGTCAAAGACCGCGAGACGAAGGAGCCCGACCCGCAGTCCGTCCTCAAGGTCTTCGAGGAGACGAAGAAGCGCGGCGTCCTCATCGGCAAGGGCGGACTCTACGGCAACGTCATCCGCACCGGCGTGATGCTCAACTCGACCAAGGACACGATTGACGAACTGATTCAGGCGCTCGACGCTGCCCTGGTTACCCTCTGAGGAACTGCTGATGAGAACCCTGATTCGTAACGGGCGCGTGGTGACGGCCGTGGATGATTACAAGGCCGACATCCTGATCGAGGGCGAGACGGTCTCGACCATCGGGGCGAAGCTCGACGTTGAGGCCGACGTGGTGATTGACGCCGCCGGCAAGCTCGTCATCCCGGGCGGCATCGACCCGCACACGCACATGGAGTTGCCGTTCGGGGGGACGGAGTCTTCGGACGACTTCCGGACGGGGACGACGGCGGCGGCGCACGGGGGGACGACGAGCATCATCGACTTCGCCGTGCAGTACAAGGGTCAGGCGCTGCTCGAAGGCGTGGACAACTGGCACCGGAAGGCCGAGGGGAAGTGCGTGATCGATTACGGCTTCCACCTCATCACGACGGAGTTCGAGGACAACCAGACCGAGGAGCTGTACACGGTCATGGACGAGGGCGTGACGAGCTTCAAGCTCTTCATGGCCTACCCCGGCGTCTTCCTCGCCGACGACGCGACCATCTTCCGCGCGATGTCGGCGGCGGGCGCGCGCGGCGGCCTCATCTGCATGCACGCCGAGAACGGCATCGTCATCAACGAGATCATCAA